>CAJXTK010000139.1 GCA_913061115.1 uncultured Haliea sp. | reverse complement strand
TGATTGAAGTCACGCACGGCGACGGGCTGGGTGGCGCATCGGTCAATTACGGTTTTCCTGCGGCCAGTGACGAGGAGTATCTGACGGCTGTGTGCAAAGAAGTGAAGAACACGAAGGTCTCCGCATTGCTGCTGCCCGGTATCGGTACAGTGGATCACCTTAAAATGGCTGTGGATTGCGGCATCTCGTCTATTCGGGTGGCGACGCATTGTACTGAAGCGGATGTTGCTGAGCAGCATCTTGCAATGGCGGCCAAATACCCAGATCTCGACACCGTAGGTTTCCTGATGATGGCTCATATGATAGGTCCTCAAGAGTTGGTGCAACAGCTTAAAATGATGGAGGACTTTGGTGCTAACTGTGTCTACATTACGGACTCGGCAGGCTATATGCTGCCGGATCATGTGACCGAGCGGGTCGCACTGGCGCGAGCGGAGCTAAGGCCCGAAACCGAGCTAGGCTTTCATGGGCATCACAATATGGCGATGGGTGTTGCGAACTCTCTTGCTGCGGTTGACGCAGGCGCTAATCGAATTGATGGTTCTCTGGCAGGCTTGGGTGCAGGTGCGGGTAATACACCGTTGGAAGTGTTTATCGCGGTGTGTGATCGCATGGGCGTCGAAACAGGTATTGATTTGTTCAAGGCTATGGATGTTGCGGAAGATCTTGTTGTGCCAATGATGGACCAGATGGTGCGCGTTGATCGAGATGCTCTTACACTAGGCTATGCTGGTGTATATTCTTCATTCCTATTATTTGCCAAACGTAGTGCCGAGAAATACGGCCTGTCCAGTCGCGACATTTTGGTTGAACTGGGGCGCCGCAGGACAGTCGGTGGACAGGAAGATATGATTGAAGACCTCGCCCTGGATATGGCGAAGGAAAGGGATACTAATTAATACCGATTAGCCGGGAGCACCCGGTGTGTTTAGTTCCGATAATAATGTCAGTTTTAAGGGGTCAACATGAAAAAGAACCGGCTAGGTAAAAGTTCTATTGTGGTGTCCGATATTTGTATGGGCACCATGACATTCGGCAACCAAGCAGATGAAAAAGCGTCTTTTCGTATTATGGACATGGCCTACGACGCCGGTGTGGATTTTTATGACACAGCGGAAATGTATCCGGTACCGCCTGATGCAAAATACGCTGGAGCGACTGAAGAGATCGTCGGTCGGTGGATGAAGACAAAAGACCGAGAGTCATTGATTATCGCGTCCAAGGTAGCGGGCCCCAGCCATGTCTGGATCACTGCGCCCTTTCGAGGCGGTAAGACTGGCCTTGATCGCCACCACATTATGCGCGCCGTGGAGGGCAGTCTACGCCGCTTGGATACGGATTACATTGATCTCTATCAGACCCATTGGCCCGATGCGGATTACCCTTTAGAGGAGACCATGATGGCGCTGGACGAACTCGTGCGCTCGGGCAAGGTACGGATTCTGGGGTGCAGTAATGAATCAACGTGGGGTTTGACCAAGAGTTTGTGGGCGTCTGACACCCATGGACTCGCACGTCACGATACTATTCAGAACAACTTCAGCCTGAATAATCGTCGATTTGAAGATGAGCTTGCCCAGGCGTGTCGCCAGGAAAATGTTAGCCTAATTCCTTATTCGCCCTTGGGTGGTGGAGTCTTGAGTGGTAAGTACAACGGCGGGGCGTTCCCGGAGGGTGCACGCTTTTCTATGTATCTGCAATCTCCCAAACGGCAGCAGGCCATGATGCACCGTTTCGTGAATGAAAAAACGCTGGAGTCCACCCGTCGTTATCAGGCTATTGCCGCAGAACTGGAGATGTCTGTCGTCACTATGGCAATTGCCTGGAGTAAACAACATGATTTTGTAGCCTCTACCATTGTCGGAGCTACGACCCCAGAGCAGGTGCCAGAGCTGTTGGCGGCAGCAGAGGTTACATTGAGTGCTGATACCCTCAAACAAATTGATGTGGTATCGCGGGATATACTTTATCCGATGGGATAGTTCCGATAGGGCCGCTCAGACGATTTAATTGCGGCGCTGGAAACGTGCAGGAATACTGCCCGGTATCCGGAACAACGAAGGCGCCCATTGAATACTCGATTCATCAATCTCGATAGCAGTGAAGCGTTGGGCCATCTGCTGGAAAGCGATCTCAGCGTTCATTCGGGCAAGGTGTGAGCCAAGACAAAAGTGTATGCCGCCCCCGAAAGAACAGTGCTTTGCTTCGTTGCGACTGATATCAAAGCGGTCTGGCTCGGTGAAATAAAGTGGATCTCGATTGGCGCCGATTAAAAGGGCATAGACGTTGGCATTGGCCGGTATTGTGATGCCGCTGAATTCCGTATCCTCCCATAAGATTCTGAGCGTAATAGGGATTGACGGTTCAAAGCGCAAACACTCCTCGACGGCCGACAGCGCCAGCGTAGGGTCGGCCGCCAGTTTTTCAAATTCTTCAGGATAGCGTGAAAAACACACCATACCGTTCGCGATTAAGCCTGTTGTGGTCTCCAGTCCAGCAACAAGCAAACCAATACTTTGCTGCAATAACTCATCGTTACTTAGACGGTCACCCGATTCTTCCGCCGTTACCAATTGTCCTAAAATATCCTCTGTAGGATTCTCCCGCCGTTCTTCGATGAGCACGAGCATGTATTGCGCTAGCTCCATAATGGCGGCTTCGGACTGTTCTTGTAGCTCCGGATACGCCTGTTTGGCGAGGCGATAAGTGACCAGAGAGACCAGATCAGTGAGTTTGTGGCGGTCTTCGAAGGGGATGCCGAGCATGGCACACATGGACGCCGCTGGGACCGCCAAGGCAAGATCTGCCACTAGATCCATTGCACCCAATGGGGCAACGCGGTCGAGTTCAGCGACTGCCAGGCGTTCAATCATCGGTCGCATGGTACTGAGGGCTCTTGGCGTAAAGGCTTTGCTGACCAGGTTGCGCAAACGATCGTGATCCGGCGGATCCATTCGCAGCATAAATTTGGTTGCATTGGTCTGCTCGCGGGTTTCTCCTGGAATCAGTCCGTCCATGTCGCGCATGCCACTGTGGCTGTGCTTTAGCAGTTTCTGTATGTCCGCATAGTTCGATAAGCGCCAGTCGTCCACGGGAGTGAGGTTGACCGGCTGTATTTCTCGCAGATGTTTGTAATGCGCATGAGGGTTTAGTTTCAGATCTGTAGTGGTGGGGTCTACCCCATACCATCCAGGAACTGCATCGCCACCACTGGGACTTTTTGTATTATCCATTTAGGCTGGGCTTTTTTGTTTAGCAATTCGTTATTCAGTGTAGACTGACCTGTGAGGCAGGTAAAAGGTATTTGCGCGCAAGTTGAATGGTTTGCCGGCAGTGATCGGACTGTTCATCTTCTTGTTCATCTGGGCGGCGTTGTCTCGCATTTCTGGCTCTGCTTAATTGACGAGGGGTTTTGCTGATGAAATTGTTCTACACAGTGTGCGTTTGTCTCGCGCTTGTTGCTTGCGGAGGCGATGATCTTCGTCGCAGTTTCTCTGCAGAAGCCGATGGCTTTATTCCGGACGAGCGTCCCATGGCGACAACACTGGTCTATGCATGTAACGGTTATGAATTTGTCGCTCGCCTGGGCCCCGGTGAAATGGCACTGTGGCTGCCCGAGCGCTATGTTATTTTATCGCAGGTGCGCGGTGCATCGGGGACCCTGTACGAAGAGAATGACATCTCGTTCTGG
The DNA here is from genome assembly GCA_913061115.1 of uncultured Haliea sp. Classification (GTDB taxonomy): domain Bacteria; phylum Pseudomonadota; class Gammaproteobacteria; order Pseudomonadales; family Halieaceae; genus Marimicrobium. The sequence goes on along the minus strand of CAJXTK010000139.1, from coordinate 4,273 downwards.
AGTAAGGGGGAAGAGGCCATGCTAACCGTGGAGGGGCAGGACTATCAAAATTGCCACCTGCTCCCCGAGCAAGTGGCGTGGGAAGATGCCCGTCGACGGGGTGTCGATTTTCGTGGCGTTGGCAACGACCCTGTCTGGTCTCTGGAAATACAGCGTGGGCGGCAACTATTGTTCGTTCTAGAGGATGGGGCGCAGAGGATATTGGTGCCGGACCAGACTGAGGATGGCGAGGGTTTGATGTATTTCTATGCTGGCGCTACCGCAACACAAAATCTGAGAGTTAAGGTTTTAGACCTGCCCTGCGTTGATGCCATCAGTGGGGATACCTTTCCCACTGCGGTGAAAGTGATATTTAACGGTACCGGCTATCAAGGCTGTGGTCAGAACCTGTACTATCCTTGGACGGACTAGATAGCACATCTAAAAAGCTCTATAAACTATTGATAAATAACAAAATTTAATTTTTATTTAGAAAACATTAAAGCTGCCTGCAGATAATATGTTTTTGCGCCAAAGGGGTGTGATGCCCGGCGGTAGCAGCAAGTGCTCCGACGATGCCTGTCACCCCAAAGAGGCCACGCTCTTAAGTACGAGTCGCACCAGTTCCGCCTGTCTGGACACGCCGGTTTTAGCGAAAATGGATTTGAGCTGCGCTCTGGCCGTATGCTGCGATATATTCTGTGCGACGGACACTTGCGCCAGATTCAGTCCGCGGGCTAACAGTGTCGCAAGATTGGCTTCTGCTGGGGTCAATTCAAATAGCGCGCCCAGAATTGGTTGCGATGTAGACTCCTGTAGGTCAGGGTCGCTGATGAACACGGCAGCAGAGGGGCTAACCTGACCTTCGCTCCACTGTGAAGCCGGCACGGGTCGGACAACCAGGCCGAGATCAGAGCGTCCACCCGGCCGTGGCACGCGTAACGCGCGTACCACTGAGGTTTCCCCGTGCAGCTGCTCTCTGATGATACTCGTTAGGGCCTCCTGCAGTTCTTTATTGATATTGCGACCCTCGATATGCAGGTGGCCATCCCGCAGGCTCAGGCCCTCTCCCTGGTCAAGTAGGGCGCGGCCGACTGCATTGGTCGTCAACATTCGACCCTGTTCATCGAGAATGATACTGGCTACAGACAGTTGATTCACTGCGCCCGCGTAGAGATCCCGCTCTGACGTCATGCGATTTAGCTTGGCGTAAATTTCGATGGCACGGGACAGGTGCGGTGTAAGCAGCGTGAGCAACTGACGTTCTGTCGCTTTGAACCGTGGCTCACTGGCGCGTCGTGAAAAGCGCAGCCTAGCGAGCATGCCCCCGGGCTCAGAGGTATCTACCCCTAAAATGCGAAAAAGATTGATGGGTTTAAGATAGTGAAGATAATAATCCGATGTCACCAGATCCTTGTCCGGCAGTATGTCTTCCAGCGCAATGACCTTATCCAGCGGTAAACTGACAAAAGGGTCCAGTGAGAAAAATTGTTCGCGATAGGCGCTGACTTCCCAGTCGTTAGGGTCCGCAAGGGTGACATGACTATTGTCCACACTTTCATCTTGCCGAACGCAGTTTAGGATAACCCCCTCGTCGTCAGCTGAGGGGGGGCGCAGCACCAGGGAAACGACCTGTGCATCCAGTGCCTCACGCAGTGCGGGCAAGGCACTTTGCCAAGGTTGAGGCTCTAATGCGCCCTGATAAAGGAGTCCTATCAGGGTACTGAAATCGCTTTCACTAAGTGTGGGTTTCATTAGCGGTAGATCAAGTGGCGTCTGGGGCTTATGAACTGGTGTTGGCGGCGGTCATAAAGGCTGGTTTTTCACCGCCGCCATGCACGGCAAAGTCAGTACCGCTCACATAGGAGGCCAGCGTAGAGGCCAAGAAAAGGCAGGCGTGGCCCACATCCGTCGGCACCGCCATGCGACCCAACGGTATGGTTGCGCCGACAGCCGCTATGCCGTCTTTATCGCCGTAGTGTAAATGTGCTTGTTCGGTCTCTGTCAGTCCCACAACTAGCGCATTGACACGCACTTTCGGTGCCCATTCGACGGCCAGCGAGGTGCCGAGGTTCACCAGTCCTGCTTTGGCTGCGCCGTAGGCGGCGGTGCCAGGGGAGGGCCGAATGGTACTAACACTCGCGATATTGATGATGCAGCCGCCGGATTCCTGTTGTTGCATAACCCGGTTGACCACTTGGCTAAAGTTCAACGGCGCGATCAGATTGAGCCGAATAATGGATTCTGAAAAGCGCGGCGACGCTGTTGCAGCCTCGGCATAGGGTGCGCCACCGGCATTGTTCACCAAAACATCGACACGGCCAAATTGCTCGAAAGCAAAGGCAACGCAGGTCTCAATCTGTAGGTAGTCGCGGACATCGCAGGCTGTGAAGATCGCCTTGCGTCCGTTGCATTCGGGGAGGGACACAGGCTCTGTCCTGCCGCAGATGAGGACGTCGGCGCCGGCTTCGAGAAAACACTCGGTGATTCCGCGGCCCACACCTTTGCCACCGCCCGTGACGATGACAGCCATTCCATTAAAATCCAGCACTTTGTCCATAATCGATGTCTCCTGATGACCGAAATGAGCACGAGGCATCTCCGTGCTTGAGCTTAGGCCATGATTTACCTAATATGCTCGGGCTGTGCGTATCCTAACTGAATTCCCATTGACTGGAAATTTTAGGTTAGTCTTTATTTGCCAGCTCACGGAACAATACAATAGCGATTGTAAACACGGTACTACCTGACAACTCTACTAAATTAGGAATACGTTATATGACGACAGAAAGCTTACCGGTCCTCGCCATTCTTGGCGGCACTGGGGATTTGGGAACCGGTTTGGCCCGGCGCTGGGCACAGGTTGGATATGAGGTCATTATTGGCTCGCGCACGCAGGAGAAGGCAGAAGCGGCCGTCGCTGATTTGCGTGAAGTGATGGCAGAGCGGGGCGTCGCTGAAATTAGTGTCCGCGCTATGGAGAATTTGGCTGCAGCGAAGGCCGCCGACATCGTAACCCTTACCGTGCCTTTCAGTCACCAGGCGAGTACGCTTGAACTGGTTAAAGAGGCGTTACACGGCAAGATACTGATTGATGTCACTGTGCCTCTGGTGCCGCCTAAGGTTGCTCGAGTGCAATTGCCACCGCAGGGCAGTGCGGGTCAGATCGCCCAGGAGTTATTGGGTGAAGAGGTTTATGTGGTATCGGCTTTTCAGAATGTGGCTGCTGCGCATCTGCAGGAGGGTCGTGGCCTGGAGTGTGATGTATTGGTGACGGGTAATAAGAAAGTTGCCCGGGAAGCGGTGATCACCTTGGTCGAAGCCGCTGGGATGCGCGGTTTTCACGCGGGTATGATCAATAATGCCGCTGCAGCCGAAGCGCTGACATCAGTGTTGATTACCATCAATAAACAGTACGGTTGTCACGCGGGTATTAAAATCAGTGGGCTGGACGACACTCACTAGATGGCAGCTGGATTGAGGTTGATTCCCCTGCTGGGCTTTCCTTTAGTGGAGCCAGGGGATGATGTTGCATTGCTCATCATGGAGGCCTTGCGGGCAAACGATCTCAGTTTGCAGCAGGGCGATGTGCTTGTGGTCGCGCAAAAAATTGTTTCCAAAGCAGAAAATCGTTACGTGCGACTGGCGGATGTAAAGGTCAGTGCCGAGGCAGAGGCGCTCGCCGAAAAAGCGGGAAAAGACCCTCGTCAGGTAGAACTTATCCTGCAGGAAAGTAAGGAGGTTATTCGCGTTCGCCCGGGGGTGATTATTGTCGAGCATCGCAACGGATATATCCATGCTAACGCCGGCATCGACAAATCTAATATTCGTATTGCTGCAGATGATCCTCGTGTATTACTACTCCCTGAAGATCCTGATGCTTCAGCAAGAGCGCTGCGCAAGGACATCGCTGACCTCGGTGCCATCGCTCCTCAGGTGATAATCAATGACAGTATGGGCAGGGCGTGGCGCAATGGCACCGTGGGTTTGGCTATTGGCACAGCAGGTTTGGCGCCCCTTTATAACCAAATAGGTGAGTCGGATCTGTTTGGCAATACGCTTGAGGTGACGGAGCCAGCGGTGGCTGATGAATTGGCAGCGGGTGCTTCTCTTGTCATGGGTCAGGCCGCTGAGGGTTGTCCCGTGGTATTAGCTCGTGGTGCAAGTCTTAAGCACTCTGATTGTGGCTCGGCAGACTTGCTGCGCGACAAATCACTCGATATGTTTCGCTGATGAAGGCCTTTCAAGAATCGGTACTTGCCCTCTCCGGGGGGGCTGTCTCTTATACACATCT
>CAJXTK010000138.1 GCA_913061115.1 uncultured Haliea sp. | reverse complement strand
CCTCTCTATTCGTCGGCCGCGTCAGATGTGTATAAGAGACAGGGTAAAAAATGCTCTGGCGATCTTGAAGCCGGGATTTTTTCAATTCTCTATGCAGGCCCCTCCGATCTTGAAGGAACAACTGTCGTCGTCTTTTATGGGTGAATTTTCGGCAATCGTTGGGAAAGGTGTTGGCACCTACTTGCCAGTTTATGCCCTGCTAGTGACATGTGCTTTTGTGTGTTGGGCTCTACCCAATACACAGCAGTATATGTGGCGATACGACCCTGTTATTGAAGGAGGTAGCGGTGAGACTACTAAGAGATCCTCCCTCCAGTGGAGCCCCAACTGGATTGCTGCCTGCACTGTCGCCTTGCTATTGAGTGTTAGTCTGCTTAGCTTGTCTTCTGTTACCGAATTTATCTACTTTCAGTTCTAGCCATGAAATCATATTTACTGATCACGGCAGTAGTTTCTCTAAGCGTTTGCTTCAGTGTAGGACTGTTCAACTATGTGATAGATCCCTACGCGATTTACCATTACAAGGGCGCTGCCCCTGAAAAGATTAGCCGAATAGATCAGTTCTCTTATATGCGAATTACAAAGCCTTGGCGTATGCGGCAGGCATCACCCAAGGAGGTTGTCATAGGGACTTCAAGGACTGCTCGCGTGTCTCCCAAAACTGTCTGGGACAAAAAAAATAGCTACAACCTATCGGTTCCAGGCATGACAATGTATGAAATGTCTAGATTTATTGAGCATGCTAACGCTAACGAGCATCTTAACAAGCTAATGATTGGCCTAGATTTCGAAGCTTTTATTAGCCCTGTCCCTCGTGTTCAGTCGGGTTTTAATGAGCGGCGGCTCGCTCGTACTACCGATGATCTTACTAGGCCGCCATATGTATGGCAGATTGGCGTAGATGCCGCCCAGACATTACTGTCTCTTCCCAGTTTGGCGTTAAGTCTGTCAGCAGTTTTCGGTACGGCAAAAGTACCGCGGATTTACTATGGTGATGGCACTTGGAAGTCTAATGCGACTCAGTTAAGAGCTAGGGGAGCGTTTGTTTACGTTGGTAAAACCACTATATTTGATCGACGTAATGAATCGATGGAATTGGATGTGAATTTTGAGATTCTCTCTGATACGCTACGATTTGCGCATCGACAGGGCATCGAAACCCGTCTGTTTATTACACCAGAACATATATTTATGATCGATCTTTGGGAGCGTCTGGGTTTTGGTGACTTGTGGCGTGAATTCCATCGGCGTTTGGTTGCCGTTAACAATACAGTTGCGATAGAAATGGGAGCGAACCCTTTTCCGATTTTTGTCTTTAACGCTGTGTCTGGCGTAGTTGATGAACCAGTTTATATGGCGAAAAATGCGGGAAAATCTTGGTTTGAGGATGGCGCTCATTTCCGCAAGCGACTTGGTGATAAAATAATGGAAGCGACATGGACTGATCGTGACGCATTTGGTGCGCGGCTGGATGACCATTCTGTGGAGGCGTATCTTGTGGATGTTGAAAAAATCAGACACAATTTTTTGGCGTCTAACGCAGAGTTAACCGCGAGGTTGCGCCGAGCAATTTCTCCGGACCTAGAATAGTCAGATCACTTTATAGAGTTTCTATGGGGCGGTGGTGGTGAAAAAAGCACAGGGCAACAGCCCCTATGAGACGACTGAGCTTGCTTGCGTGGCGCTAGATCAATTTTTTTGGATCGAGCAAGGTGGTGAGTTCCTCGCGAGAAATCTCCGTCATTTCGACGGCGACCTCAAGCACGGGTCGTCCTTCCTGATACGCGCGTTTGGCAATTTGGGCAGCTTTGCTATAGCCCACCAGTCCATTTAGCGCCGTTACCAATATCGGATTTCTAGCCAGATTGGCCGTGATCGTATCGTGATTCACGACAAAGTCTGCAAAGCATTTATCCGCCATTGCCGTGCAACTGTTGGCCATTAAGTTGATACTCTGCAATAAGTTGCAGGCTATCACCGGTAGCATCACATTGAGCTGAAAGTTACCTGACTGGCCGGCTACCGTGATCGTGCTGTCATTGCCGATGACTTGTGCCGATGCCATAGCCACTGCCTCCGGTATGACGGGATTAACCTTGCCAGGCATGATGCTGCTGCCCGGTTGCAGGGGCTTGAGGCTGATTTCACCCAGTCCGCACAAGGGGCCGCTGTTCATCCATCGCAAGTCGTTGGCAATCTTCATGAGAGCGACTGCCAGTGCCTTGAGCTGGCCTGAAAGCGCTACTGCCACATCTTGACTCGCAAGGGCCGCAAAAAAATTGTCTGCAGGCTCGAAGGACTGGCCGCTTGATGCGTTGAGATGAAAACAAAAACGTGCAGCGAATTGGGGGTCGGCATTGACTCCCGTACCCACTGCCGTACCGCCCTGTGCCAACTGGCGCAGCTGTGAGCGACAATCGTTGATCCGCTGTCCTGCTTGTAACAGCTGTGTGCGCCAGCCTGACAGTTCCTGCGCCAGACTTAATGGCATGGCGTCCATCAGGTGCGTGCGTCCCGTTTTTATGCTGTCTGCCAGCGACTCCTCGCGTAAGGCAATGACATCGGTAAGATGATGCAGTGCTGGCATCAGCAAGTTGGCGAGTGCTAGTTCGGCGCTGACGTGAATTGCCGTGGGAATGACATCATTGCTACTTTGACTGCAGTTGACGTGGTCGTTGGGATGCACGGCCTGCCCCAGTTGTTGACTGGCGAGACTGGCAATGACCTCGTTGGCATTCATGTTAGTGCTGGTGCCGGAACCTGTCTGGAATCTGTCGATGGGAAACTGATCTTGATACTGTCCTCGTGCGATGGCGGTGGCGGCATCGGCAATGCTGGTAGCCAGAGTGGCGTCCAGTAACCCCAGTTCGACATTGGCGCGGGCGGCGGCGGCTTTGATGAGGCCGAGCGCACAAATGAAATGTGCTGGCATGGTGGTGCCGCTAATGTGGAAATTATCGACGGCCCTTTGAGTCTGCGCACCGTAAAGTGCTGCAGCAGGCACCTGTACCTCGCCCATGCTGTCTTTCTCGGTGCGCATGTTAGCCATCGCGTTGCTCCTGTCAGGGCTGATTGGCAATCCGGTTGAGCACATAGGTCAGCACACCACCGGCGCGGTAGTACTCTACCTCCACCGCAGTGTCGAGTCGGGACTGCAGATGTATTTCGCGACGCTCCCCAGACGGGTAGTGAATGACTGCTGGCAATAGTTGTTGTGGCGTCAGCTCGCCCTCAAGGTCGAGAATGTCGAAGCACTCATCGCCTTGCAGTGCCAGCGTCTTGCGTGTGTCCCCAGGCATAAACTGTAGCGGAAGAACACCCATGCCGACCAGATTGGAGCGGTGTATCCGCTCGAAGCTTTCTACAATAACAGCCTTAACGCCGAGGAGTAGAGTCCCTTTTGCCGCCCAGTCGCGGCTGGACCCGGTGCCGTATTCGCTTCCTGCGACAACCACTGTGCTGATGCCTCGAGACTGGTAGTCCATCGCAGCATCGTAAATGAACATCGGTTCGGTAGCGCCATTGAGGCGGGTGTAGCCCCCTTCCAGCGATGGCGTCATTTCATTGCGGATACGGATATTTCCGAAGGTGCCACGCATCATCACTTGGTGGTTACCGCGCCGTGAGCCGTAAGAGTTGAAGTCAGTTTCGTTGACGCCGTGCTTGCGCAGATATTGCGCTGCAGGACTGTCTAGTGGAATCGCCCCAGCCGGGGATATATGATCAGTGGTGACCGAGTCGCCCAGCATCGCCAGCATGGGCGCAGCCAGAATATTGTGTTGGTTACCTTGATACTGTTCTTCAAAGAAGGGTGGCAGCTGAATATAGGTGGAATCTTCTGAGAACGCGTAGGTGGCTCCGTCGCTCGTGTTGATGGCTTGCCATGTCTGATCACCGTCGAACACGGCGCCGTATTCTTTTTTGAACATGTCCGTGTGAACGGTTTGCACCAGATCAGCAATCTCGGCGTTACTGGGCCAGATGTCTCGCAGATATACCGGATTGCCCTCTGTGTCCTGACCCAGTGGTTCCTGGCTCAGATCGATACGGGTAGTGCCGGCTAAGGCATAGGCCACTACAAGCGGCGGAGACGCAAGCCAGTTGGCTTTCACCAGTGGGTGAATACGCCCTTCAAAGTTGCGGTTGCCTGAGAGTACTGAGCAGGCTACCAGGTCATTGGTGTCGATCGTCTCTTCCACCACGTCCGGCAGTGGCCCCGAGTTCCCAATACAGGTGGTACAGCCATAACCCACCAGGTTAAAACCTAGTGCATCCAATGCGCTCTGCAGGCCAGCCTTCTCGAGATAGTCTGTTACCACCTTTGATCCAGGTGCCAGTGAAGACTTTACCCACGGCTTACGTTGTAAGCCGAGCGCGAGCGCCTTTTGTGCGACTAATCCAGCACCAATCATCACCGCTGGATTGGAGGTATTGGTACACGAGGTAATGGCAGCAATGACGACATCCCCGTGGTGCATTGACTCTGTGGTGCCGGCGAGCGGAAACGCCGTTTCTAGCTGGTTGGATTTGCCATCCAGTTCGATGAACTGATCGACAGCTTCGCGTAAATCGCGCACCGTGACGCGGTCCTGCGGGCGTCTGGGGCCGGCGAGATTGGGCTCGACCGTGGACATATCCAACTGCAGCGTGGCGGCAAAATTGGGTGTGATGTAGTTGTGGTCGCGCCACATGCCCTGTGCTTTGCAGTAAGCTTCCACCAGAGAGACAGTGCCTTCATCGCGCCCTGTGAGTCGCAGGTAGGTGAGTGTCTGTGCATCAACCGGGAAGAAGCCACAGGTGGCTCCATACTCCGGCGCCATATTAGCAATAGTGGCGCGATCAGACAGCGGTAGGTGGTCAAGTCCGCTGCCATAGAACTCTACAAACTTGCCTACCACACCTTGTGCCCGCAGCATTTGTACCACCTGCAACACCAGGTCGGTTGCGGTAATGCCTTCGCACATCTGGCCGGTAAGCTCAAAACCGACAACGTCCGGTATCAGCATTGAGATCGGTTGGCCCAGCATGGCCGCTTCAGCTTCGATGCCGCCAACGCCCCAGCCGAGAACACCCAGGCCATTAATCATAGTGGTGTGGCTGTCTGTGCCTACCAGTGTGTCGGGACAGGCGAGGGGTGTGCTGTCGGTAGGTTGTTGCCGCACAACCTGTGCAAGATATTCCAGATTGACCTGATGACAGATGCCGGTGCCTGGCGGTACTACTCTGAAATCGTCGAACGCACCCTGACCCCATTTCAGGAATTCATAGCGTTCGTGGTTGCGCTGCATTTCTATAGCCACGTTCTGTTCGAAGGCATTTTTACTGCCAAACTTGTCAATGCTCACTGAGTGATCGATGACGAGGTCGACGGGCGATAACGGATTAATTCTCTCTGGATCGATACCCCGTTTGACTAGCGCGTCGCGCATGGCCGCCAGATCCACCACGGCCGGCACTCCGGTAAAATCTTGCATCAGCACGCGCGTGGGGTGGTAGGCGATTTCTTGATCGGAGCCGCCTCCTGCGCTCCCTGCTAGCGTCTCGATGTCCTCGCGCGTGCAGCTCATGCCATCCTCATGGCGCAACAAGTTTTCGAGAAGAATTTTACTGCACACCGGGAGGCGGGCCACGGTACTGTGTGTCGCCAGCGCTCCACCATTGACAGCGAAGTACTGGTAGATTTTGCCGTTAACGTCTAGCGTCGAAAGGGTGTCGAAAGAGTTTGAAGATAAAGTCACAGTGAGATACCTATTTAGACGTTCGATTTGTCAGTATAAAGGATAACGATGCTTGGTGCTGCTTCAGCTTCAGTTATAGGCATATACCGCAACATTGTCAGTCGAAGTACATTGACCCTTGTTCTAGAGCGCACTCTTACAGTTCGAAGACACTAATCCCGTCCTTGATGCGCACATTGCCGCTGTGCCCAATCGGGTCCTGTGCCATCAGCTGATTCAGTGTGTCGACATCGGTGCCGGTGTTGGCAACAATTCGCTGCCCCGCTTGATTGCGCCCGATGACAATCCCCCGTTTGGGTCCTTCCCGGCCAAAGCTCACGGTGTAGGTCTCTATGGTGGCGGTACCGGCAGGGTCTGAGGCCACTGACAGTCGCGGAGCTTCATCTATACGTTGTTGTAGCGCGTGACTGTCTATGTCTTGCCAGGCTTCAGTGGGAGGTTCTGTCGAGTATATGCCCAGTGAGTGCTTCGTGAGGTACATGCCGTTGGCGGTGACCAGTCCATGCCCTCCACCGGTGTCACGCAGAGACGTGATCATTTGTGCAATGGCATGCAGAGAGTAGTTGTTACCGGGCCCGCCAAAGAAGGGCAGGCCGCCAGTGACAGTGACCCCGCGGTTGTCGAGTGGCGATAAACCGATCTCGTTGCAGGCGACCTCTACCGCACTGGGGAAACAGCTGTAGATATCGAAGCTTGAAATTTCATCCAAAGCGATGCCTGCGCGCGCTGATACAGACTCCCATGCCGCCTTGATGGCCGGTGAACTGTGCAGGTTAGGTCGCTCGCTGACATACCAGATATCGTTAACGTCAGTACCGCCGCGCAAGTAGATCCAGGTGCTTGGGTCGACGCCCATCTGGCGTGCCTTGCCGGCGGTAGTCATGATTACCGCGGCAGCCATGTCAACTTCCAGAATGGGGTTCATGGCGCGCGTGTAGGGGTATCCGATATAACGATTCTTTTGCACGACAGTGCTGATCTCTTCAGCGCTCTGGAATTGCTGTTTCCAGGCATGAGGGTTGCCCGCAGCAACTCGGCTCATGCGGCTGCAGATCTCGGCGATGTGAGCCGTGTGATGTTTCTGGCTGGTGCTAAGGTGATGTCTCAGACTATTCTCAAACAGGGGATACGTGTTGATCGGTTCATAGAGCCCATGCGCCATCTCTATCGCGTTGTGTCCCTCTCGTTCTTGCCCCACCGTTGTGGGTTGGGCCTCTGTCTCTCCGCTCCAGGCCGAAATGTCTCCTCCAGAGCGCAGTGCCGAAAACAGCGTCGCCAGAAGTTCTGCGCCAGCGAGCAGGACAACGTCGTGTTCGCCGCGCGCCAGTTTCTCGGCAAAATGATTGACCAGATATTGTGGTGTGTTGCCTCCGATCGTACCCTGAAAAATTTTTGCATCAGTAATGCCTAGGCGATGGCTTAACTGTCTACCGGGATTGCGAGGGAACAGTGCGCCAGTGCCGGGGGTCGTGTCGGCGATAAATCTAATCATGGCGACGGTGTCGATGGCGGACGTTATGCCACTGTGCCCCGCGTCATCAATAGCGGCTGTCGCAGCTGCGCAAAGTGCGTCTAGGGGTGTTCTGCTTACATCCGTTGAATGCCAAGTCTTTTGTCCAGTGCCTATGATGACGGGCGCGTTGTCTGGAATATGCATAATGTTTGTTTTGTATCCAATAAGGGGTTTAATTGTCGCCACAACATAAACAGGATCAGCAGAAAAATCCAGCCAATGATTGATAGTTTATTCGTCATGCAACCAATCTGGCCTGCCCTAAAATGCGCTCGTTGGCGTTGATTTTTTCTGAAAAAGCTCTATGTTAGCTCTGTTGCCACTTGCCCTAAAGAGAGAATATACCTATGCAGTCTCAGTTTGAGGGTAGCGCCCATCGCGTGGTGTTGCTAATTTTTCTTGGGGTCGCGTTGTACGGCTGTTACTGGATGGTCAAACCCTTCCTGCAGCCCATTATTATGGCCATATTGATTGGCTTATTGGCATATCCGGCTCATGAGCGTCTAGTTTCTCTATTGCGAGGGCGTGAAACCATCGCTTCGCTTATCAGTTGTCTGGCGCTGTTGTTGATAATTTTGTTGCCTACACTGGTGTTGTTGGTCGCTGTCCTTAAGCAGGGTATTAGCTACTCTGTGGTCGTTCGGGAATGGGCAACCTCAGACAATATACATCAGCTTACTGTCTCTTATACACATCTGACGCTGCCGACGAATAGA
>CAJXTK010000137.1 GCA_913061115.1 uncultured Haliea sp. | reverse complement strand
ACGAGATCATGCCTAGTCTCGTGGGCTCGGAGATGTGTATAAGAGACAGAGTCAACCCTGCTCGATGTCGCCAATCGCCAGGAAGGCTATATGTTGGATAGGGGAACCTATTCTCTGGAACTGACAGATCTTGGTTTTAATCAGAACCCTTATACCTCGGAAGAGGGGCACTACAGCGTGGCGGCTACTGTTTGCAGCGGCGGTTCAATTGCACGCTGTTATGTGCTGACTGCGACACCCCAGTCGGGCTCGCCTCAGGTAGATGACACGCGATGCACTGCCTTTATCCTTCATTCGAATGGCTCTAAAACGGCGGAAGGTAGTGATGAGCTAAACTGTTGGTAATCAAATACGCAGGGGTAGGCCCAATGTTAGATGTTAAAACGATACTGCTGATCGCGTTATCCGTACTCACCACTGCTGAAGTGGTAGCTGAGAGGGCGTGGCCGAATACGGTATTTGACTGTCAGGTCGTGACCGACTCCGGATCAACCGGATTAGTGGGCCTGCAGACCTTTTCATTAAAAGACGCTGAAGAAGGTGTGGTGGGGCTCACTGCAACAACGCTGCTGGGTAATGCAGAGAGTACCGTTCGTGTTGTGCAGTGCGTGGAGCAGGGCAGCGGAAAAGTGTTCAGGGACCAGAATTTTCAGGCCTGGGTTAACGCTCTGCCACGGTAAGGTCTGTCTTTTTATCTGACGGCAGCTGAATCATCAGGCCGTGGGATAGGCAAGCCCGTCACGATAATTCACCCTGTGAATAGTAAAAATCTTTACCATAAATTTCAATTATGATCTCCCAGTCTCTACACTAGCGGTCTGTTAGCTGATCGGGCAGTGCGTTATGCGCAGCCCTTCCAGACCCATTGAAAAATCACACGCTAGTGTACAGAGGGACCAACATGTCTAACTTTCAAACTGATATCGCTGAATTGGATCAACTGCGTGAAAAGAACGGCAGCGCCTGGAGTCATATCAACTCCGAATCAGCTGCGCGAATGCGCCTACAGAATCGCTTTAAAACCGGACTGGACATTGCCAAGTACACCGCCTCGATTATGCGCAAGGATATGAACGAGTACGATGCCGACAGTAGTCAATACACTCAGTCTTTGGGTTGCTGGCATGGCTTTATTGGGCAGCAGAAACTGATTGCCATCAAGAAACACTTCGACGATACCAGTAAGCGCTATCTGTACCTGTCTGGCTGGATGATTGCCGCACTGCGGTCCGAGTTTGGACCGCTTCCTGATCAGTCCATGCACGAGAAGACCTCAGTGTCCGCGTTGATTGAAGAGTTATATACCTTTTTACGGCAGGCCGATGCTAGAGAGCTCGGTGGACTGTTTCGCACGCTGGATGCGGCACGCGCAGCCGGAGATCAGGCTGCAGAGCAGGCTGCGCAGAAGAAGATCGACAACTTTCAGACGCACGTTGTGCCTATCATCGCGGATATCGACGCCGGTTTTGGTAATGCCGAAGCCACCTACCTGTTGGCGCGGCAAATGATCGAGGCGGGCGCTTGTGCCATCCAGATCGAGAACCAGGTGTCCGACGAAAAGCAGTGTGGCCACCAAGACGGTAAAGTCACAGTCCCCCATGAAGACTTTTTAGCCAAGATTCGCGCGGTGCGTTATGCCTTTCTCGAACTAGGCATTGACGACGGTGTGATCGTCGCCCGTACTGACTCGCTCGGTGCTGGCCTTACCAAGCAGATCGCGGTGACTCAGACCCCAGGTGATCTCGGTGATCAGTACAACAGCTTCCTTGATATGGAAGAGCTAGACATCTCAGCAATGAGCCATGGCGACGTGATTATCAAGCACCATGACAAGCTGATGCGTCCTAAGCGTCTGCCATCCAACCTGTACCAGTTTCGCCCCGGTACCGGTGAAGACCGCTGCGTCTTAGACAGCATCACCTCCTTGCAACACGGCGCCGACCTGTTGTGGATTGAAACCGAGAAGCCGCATATCGGTCAGATCGGCGGCATGGTTAAACGTATTCGAGAAGTGATTCCCAACGCCAAGCTGGTCTATAACAACTCACCGTCATTCAACTGGACACTGAACTTCCGTCAGCAAATTTTTGACGCATGGAGCGAGGCAGGGAAAGATGTTTCAGCCTATCAGCGCGATGCACTGATGAGCGTCGATTATGATGAAACTGAGTTGGCCGCTGAGGCAGACGAGAAGATTCGTACCTTCCAGTCAGATTCTGCGCGTGAAGCGGGTATCTTCCATCACCTGATCACATTGCCTACTTACCATACCGCGGCACTGTCGACCGATAATCTGGCCAAAGAATACTTTGGTGAGCAGGGTATGCTGGGCTACGTTAAGGGTGTTCAGCGTAAAGAAATTCGCCAAGGTATTGCCTGTGTCAGGCACCAGAACATGGCGGGCTCTGATCTGGGCGACGACCACAAAGAGTACTTTGCGGGCGAAGCGGCCTTAAAGGCGGGTGGTAAAGACAACACAATGAATCAGTTTTAGCGGGTAATGACGCGAGCTTAGCGTTTTAGCGCGGCCATTTTTGGGCGGGGTTTATCCCCGCTTTTTTTTGCCCGCTATTCGAGGGTTCCTCTGTCGAACGAATATGGTACCTTTCAGTTGTAAGCCTTGTGTCGACGACACCGGGAGGGAGTGACTTATGCGTTGGGATGATATTGATAAACAGGTTTGTTCCGTGGCGCGGGCGTTGTCCGTAGTGGGCGAGCGCTGGACTATGTTGATTTTACGCGATGCGTTCCTGGGTACCCGCCGCTTCGATCAATTTCAGAGTAATCTGGGCATTACCCGCCATCGCCTCTCAGAGAGGCTTGGCAAACTGGTGGAGCAGGGTGTTCTGGTGAAAGTCCCCTACCACGATCGTCCGCTGCGCTATGAGTACCGTCTGACGCGTAAAGGTCTGGGCCTGTATTCTGTGCTCATGAGCCTGTCTCGCTGGGGTGACGAGTGGATGGACAGGGGCAAAGGTGCACCTTTGGAATACATACACCAGAATTGTGGCCACAAGACCAGCCCCACGCTCACATGCAGTGAATGTGGAGACCCTCTGCGACCAGAGGAAGTTAGGCCGCAGCTAGGGCCAGCGCTGTACGATCCAGATCGCCCAGCGGAGGCCACATCGCTGTCGGATATCCCCACACTATTGAAGCGAACCGTATAGCGGGGGGATGACCTCTTTACGCTTTAGCGGCCAGCAACGCCTGATCGATATCCGCCATAATGTCGTCGATATGCTCGATACCAATAGATAGCCTGACCATGTCGTCGCTGACACCGGCAGATGCCAGTTCCTCGGCATTGAGCTGTCGGTGGGTGGTGCTGGCGGGATGACACGCCAGGGACTTCGCATCACCAATGTTTACCAAGCGTAAAATTAACTGCAGTGCGTCGATAAAGCGGGTGCCCGCAGCCATTCCGCCGTCGATACCAAAACTGAGGATGCCTGCCGCTTTACCGTTGCAAAATGTCTTGCTGTTTTCGCGATAGGGGCTATCGGCAAGGCCGGCATAGTTTACCCAGCTTACCTGCGGGTGCTGCTGTAAGTGTGTTGCGACCTTTTCGGCATTCTCACAGTGCCGTTCCATGCGCAGACTCAGAGTCTCCAGGCCCTGCATGATCTGAAAGGCGCTCTGCGGCGACAGAGCAGCACCGGTATTGCGCAACGGAACGACTCTACAGCGACCAATATAGGCTGCCTCTCCCATGGCTTCGGTGTAGACGACACCGTGATAGGACGGGTCGGGGTTATTCATTATGGGGAAGCGATCATTATGGGCAGCCCAGTCGAATTTGCCTGAATCGACGATGGCACCGCCGATCGTAGTGCCGTGGCCACCGATATATTTTGTCAATGAATGTACTGAGATATCGGCACCGTAGTCGAATACGCGACACAGTATTGGTGTTGCCACAGTGTTGTCTACAATCAACGGGACACCTGCAGCGTGAGCGATATCGGCCCAGCGCTGAATGTCGACAATATTACCCGCCGGATTGCCTATGGATTCGCAAAATAGCGCCTTGGTATTTTCGTCGATTAGGGAGGCTACTCTGTCGAAATCATCCGCCTTGGCAAACCGGGTTTCAATACCTTGTCTTGGAAAAGTATGAGCAAACAGATTGTAGGTGCCCCCATAAAGCTGTGAGGTGCTGACGATATTGCTGCCGACCTCGGCGATCGCCTCAATGGAATAGCGGATTGCCGCCATGCCTGACGCTACAGCAAGAGCACCAACGCCGCCTTCCAGTTCGGCTAAGCGCTGTTCAAGTACCGCATTTGTGGGGTTCATAATGCGGCTGTAGATGTTTCCCGGCACCGCTAGGTTGAACAGGTCAGCACCGTGCTGACTGTCGTTAAAGGTAAACGATGTTGTTTGGTAAATAGGCGTGGTCGCAGCATTCGTTGTGGGGTCGCCCGCATAGCCAGCGTGAAGAGCGATAGTTTCTGGTTTCATTGCCTTATCCTTTCTGGAGGGAGATTCAACATTATATCAGGGTCGATCTTAGCAAAGGCAGTGCAGCTAGCAAAGACAAGACGATGATTGGATAGCATAAATTTGGGGCGGTATAGTACTGAGGCGGTCTAGCATCGAAGCGGGAGTCAACGGATCTGATCCAATTGTTGGCACAAGCTTTGGGCTCCCAGCACGATCCGGGCAGAGGGTCGCTGCAGGTGGTCGGGGTTGACAAAAAACAAGGCTTCGTCTGCTACAGCGGTGAGAGAAGGATAGGCTCGCCACTGATCCAGCCATTCCGGCCGCGCTTCACCCATACCGCTGGCAACGATAGCATCGGGGTCACGTAGCAGGACAGATTCGATGCTGACTCTTGGGGCGAGTGAGCGGGCATCACCGAATATATTGTACCCACCACACAGTGAGATGATCTCGCTAATCAGATGCTCGCCATTCACCGTTTGCAGCGGGTCGTTCCAAATCTGATACAGCACGCTTAACGATCGTTTCTCCCCATAGCGGCGGTGTAAAGCGTTGAGTTCTGTCTCTATGCGGCTGGCTTCGGCTTCACCGATGGCTGGCGTTCCCGCTAACTGGCTGAGGTTGCGGATGCTCTTTGGTACATCCGAGAGTTGACGTAGTTCACTGACATAGACTGGGATGCCCAGTGCCTCAAACGTTGACAGCGTTTGCATACCATTACCCGAGCCCCACATAACAACCAGGTCAGGTTGCAGAGCCAGAACCTGCTCCAGACTGAACGCGTTGTAGGTCCCCACTTCAGGAACATTTTTGGCCTCATCCGGAAAATTGCTGTAGCTGACAACGCCCACTAATTTGTCGCCGGCACCAGCGCTGTAGAGGTTTTCGACGATATGCGGCGCCAGTGCCACAATGCGTTTAGCGGGTTGATCCAGCGTTACCTCGCGGCCTGAGAAATCTTGCACGGTAATCGCTTGCGCAGGAACCGCGATACCGGCGAGAAAAAGCAGTGCAAGCCGCAGTTTCATAACAATGTCGGGCGTAGCGGGGTGATCATGGGGTAGCCCTCTTGCGGATGATGACCGATAGTGACGTCTACCCCAAAGACCTCTTTAAACAGTGTTGTGGTGAAAACTTGCTCGGGGCATCCAAGTGCTATCTGACATCCGTTGTCTAGCACCAGTATCTGGTCCGCAATGCTGGCCATAAGGTTTAAGTCGTGTATCACCACTACCAGTGCGCAGCCCCGCATAGCGAGTTGATGCGTTGCCATAAGTACCAGCTGCTGATGCGCCAGATCCAACGCGGAGGTAGGCTCATCCAGCAACAGAAGGCTGCCACTCAGCGACTCTTGGCCTAAGATTTGGGCAAATATTCGCGCCAGCTGTGTGCGTTGTTTTTCACCACCGGAAAGTTGCGTGTAGAGCCTGTGGCGCAGGGATGCAGTGTCTGTGAGGTCCAGTGCCTGTTCTACGATATCGCTGTCGCCTTGGTAGCCACTGCTATGCGGTATGCGCCCCAGCCTCACGACTTCTTCGACGGTATACGGAAAGCTGAGGAGCGACATCTGTGGAAGAAAAGCCAGCCGTTGTGCGCGCTCCTGTGGTGGCCATTCAGTCAGGGACCGATCACAGAAGGTCAATTGTCCAGTGCTGGGTTGGATGTCGCCCGCGATCAGTTGCAGCAGACTGGACTTACCTGCGCCGTTAGGTCCGGCAAGCCCTAATACAGTGCCGGGCTGCAGAGTGAAAGCGATATCCTTGAGCAGTGCTTGCCCCCACGGTGCAGCACAGACGCCTTTGAGTTGTAGCGTGTTCACAGACTAAACCAGTAGGGGTGTTTGCAGTTGTTCACTACTGCATCCCGTAATGGTGGCGGTTACGCAACAGAGATATAAAAAATGGGACGCCAACGATGGTGGTGATAACACCCACGGGTAGTTCGGTGGGTGCCACCACAACCCGAGCGAGAGCATCCGCCACGACCAGCAACAGCGCGCCTGCCAAAGCGGATGCTGGCATCAGATAGCGATGATCAGGTCCGGCTAACATGCGCACTATATGCGGCACGACTAGGCCCACGAACGCGATGGTGCCCACAAGGGCAACGGAGGTGCCGACACCGACTGCCACCCAGATAATCAGTGCAAGCTTGATGCGGTCGACCTTGATGCCCAGATGGCGGGCTTCTGACTCACCCAGCAACAGCGCGTTCAGCGCACCGGCGTAGCGCGGCAGTGCCACTAACAATGCGCCACCCACTACCGAGGCCAGTATCAAACGAGGGTAGTTCGCTCCGTCCAGTCCTCCCATCTTCCACAGGCTAATCCGCCTTAGCATGTTGTTGTCGGCAAAAAATTCCAGCAGGCTGCCAATCGATCCAGACAGGGCGGTGATCGCGATACCCGCCAATAACATAGTCGCCACTGACGTCCCGTTGGCTGATGTTGCTAATCGGTAGACGAAGAGCACGGCAATCACGCCTCCCACAAAGGCACCGGCCGATACGAGTGACAGTCCAATATACCCTTGCAGCAGGCTACCCCCGGTAACGATGATCAGGGCGGCGCCCAGTG
The DNA here is from genome assembly GCA_913061115.1 of uncultured Haliea sp. Taxonomy (GTDB): domain Bacteria; phylum Pseudomonadota; class Gammaproteobacteria; order Pseudomonadales; family Halieaceae; genus Marimicrobium. Next base: position 978 of record CAJXTK010000137.1, on the reverse strand, counting down.
AGGCTCCGGCCGTCACGCCAATCAGCGAGGGGTCTGCGAGTGGATTACGAAATAGCCCTTGCATGGCGGCGCCGCTGATTGCCAGCGTGGCACCCATAACCGCTGCGAGCAGGACCCGGGGCAAGCGTATCTGCCCCACAATGAGGGCGTTCTGGTTGGCGGCTTCTCCCAATACTGTATCGACAAGACCTTGGCCGACATCTAGGAAGGAAAGACTGACTGCGCCACTTGCCAGTGCCAATGCCATAGCGCAGGGTAATAAGGCGGCGAGGATGGTGATCAGTAATCGCGCGCGTTGTTGCCTCTGTGAGTAAAGGCTAGCGCTAATAATCAACGCCTTTGCGGGCCATAATGCCCGCCTTAAACGCGTGCTTTACTTCTCGGACTTCAGACACGGTATCCATGGCTGCCTGCAAGGCTGAGCCGCCCCCGCGTCCGGTGACGACCACGCTTTGCGTGAACGGACGTTCGTTAATCGCGTGGATGATTTCGTCTGCAGGGAGGTAATCGTAGGCGATCATGTAGGTGAGCTCATCCAGTATAACAAGATCGTAGCGGCTATCAGCTAGCATCTCTTTGGCCACTGCCCAAGTGCGAATAGCCGCGATAATATCGCCACTACGGTCCTGAGTGTCCCAAGTGAACCCCGTACCCATTTGATAGAAGGTCACCTGCGGACACTGCTCCTTCAGGTAGATTTCCTCGCCTGACAGTTGTACGCCCTTAATGAACTGCACAACACCCACGGTGTAGCCATAACCCAGGGCTCGCATTACCATGCCAAACGCAGAGCTCGACTTACCTTTGCCATCGCCAGTAAGAAGGACGGCTACACCTCGCTCTGTGTCGGCGGCGTCGATGCTAGCATCGATACTGGCCTTTTGTTTTTCCATGGCCGCTTTGTGCTTTGCGTTCTTACGGTCGTCACTCATGACAAGTCCTTTAGAAGGAATATCTTAGGCCGGCGTAGCCGGCGAC
>CAJXTK010000136.1 GCA_913061115.1 uncultured Haliea sp. | reverse complement strand
CGAGATCATGCCTAGTCTCGTGGGCTCGGAGATGTGTATAAGAGACAGCAATAAGCGAGAGCGACAGCATGCTAACATTGCACGGATTTCCATTTTCAAATTATCATAACATCGTAAAACATGCGCTGATGCAAAAAGGTGTGCCCTTTGACGAGCATATTGTGTATCCCAACACGCCTGAAATGCTGGCGGTAAATCCCACCGGAAAAGCGCCGGCCATGACGACAGAAAAAGGCACGCAGCTATCCGAGTCCAGTGTTCTGCTAGAGTATCTGGAAGATGCCTACCCAGAGCATTCGTTATTTCCTGAAGATGTTGAGGTCAGGGGCAGGGTTCGGCAGTTAATGAAGGTGTCTGAGCTCTATCTTGAACTCGCGGCGAGACGTTTACTGCCCGCGGTCTTGGGCAATATAGACTTTCCCCAGGCTACTTTGGACGAAGTGAAGTCTGTATTGGAGCGCGGAGCACACTCTTTGACGGCTCTGGCTAACTTCGGCCCCTATCTTGTTGGATCGGAACTAACACTTGCCGATATTTATCTGCGTTACGCCCTGGCAATTCCAAAGATGGTTGGCCCTGCCAAGCTAGACTGGAATGTGATGGAGGTAGTGCCAGGGCTTGCCGATTGGGATGCGATGATGGCCAGCACCGACATTGCCCAAAAAATTGACGCTGACCAGAAGGCAAACGCAACCGAGTTTATGGCGTTTATTTCACAGCCTAAATAGGCGTATCGCTAGCTTAATCGGCTGTAACTTCAAGAATCAGGCGATGAATACTTAAAAACGCCATACGTTGCTGCCTCCCGCTGATGCGATTCCGAGGGGTGTTCGCCGCGGCAGTGTGATCACAGAATTGACATCGCGAGTCTAAAGCGTGGAAAGATACGGAATCGGATTGCTTGAGGCCTTGGCTCTTAAGGTATTAAAACCGGTCGACTTTTAACAGCCGACGGGTTGGGCCGGACACAGCGGGGTTTTTCTCTTCATTGGTTTGTCTGTCTCAGCTTGAAGGCGAGGAAGGCATTGCCACCTTTCTGGCCGAAGCTTGAATAACCGGCAGAGATGAACATCATGTCTGCCGCGACCATGGGGCCGTGCACATCGATAGGCCCGCCTTCGGTTCCTGCGCCGCTGACCGACTCGTAGTTGCGCCAACTATCGTGGTACCACAGTTGCTCGCCGTCTGCCGCCCGATAGGCCATGATGCTACCGTCGAGGCGCCCCGCAAATACCAGATCGTTGGCCGCTGTTATCGCGGCAGAAAAACCGCCATAACAACCCTTTCGATGGTCGCAATTGGCCTTGGGTGTAGCTGACCACTGCTGTGTGCCGTCGTCAATACTCAGCGCATAAAGACCCGGAGCGGGCTGTAATTGACCTTCTGCAAATATACTGCGATCACTGATAGGTACAAACAGTGTGTCCAATTCAGGATTGACCGCCATCCCCCAGTGAATGCCGCCGAGCTTGCCGCCCTGGCCAGCGCGCATTTGCCACAAAATTTCTCCATTATTCGGATTCATGGCGTGAACCACGCCGGATTTCTGTCCGGCCAGCAAGATATCGTTGTTGGCGGAATCCTGTGTGAGTATTGGCGGAGCACCGAAGTCCAGGTCGGGACCATTCGACTCTGGACAGCTAGGGCCACCGATCTCACAAGCTGCGTTGTAAGCGTCCTGCTCGGTGAACTGCCGTTTCCAGATCAGCTCTCCGCTATCCAAGTCTAGAGCAAAAACGGCGTCACTGGTGTCGGTGGCAGGGTCGGTGTAGTTCTCGCCGGTGGCAAAATAGAGACGATTACGCTTGGGGTCAACCGCTGGGGATTGCCACACCGGAGCGCCGGATGGGCCAAGTTTGTCAAAGAAAAACCAGTAGTTGCCGCGCACGCTGGCCTTGTCCTCGATAGTGTAGAAGCGCCAGATCTCATCGCCGCTGACGGCGTCAAGTGAAGCCACTGAACCTCGGAAGTCACAGCACTCGTAGAAGGGCACCGCGGCCACCATTAGCTCATAGGAAGATACGGGAACAAACAGTCGCCCTTGGTGAAAAACCGGCGTTCCGGTCACCATGGCGAAGCGGTGGGGATCCATTTCTTTTTGCCAGACTTGGTCTCCACTGAGTGCATTTAATGCGTAGACACTGCCTTCAAAAGTGCCAAAGAATAATAGCGTCTGCGTGACCGCGTTGTGTTCAACCCGCCCATGTACTACTGCCGTGCGAATATCGCCATCCGCCTGAAACCGCCAGCGCAGGCAGCCGGTTTCTCGCTCGAGTGCGTAGAGGATGCCTGCGTCAGAGCCTATGTAAACCGTATCCTCGGTAATTAGGGGGTACGAGTGAGGGGATTCACTATCCTCAAACCCAAACACCCAGGCTAGTTCCAGTTCATCGACGTTGTCGGCGGTGATGCTGGTGTTTGCAGAACTCTGATAACGACTGTTGTCGCTTGAGATTCCCCAGCTATTGGCAAAAAAGCGCTCATTGCCCGGTGTAGACGGACAATCTGCTGCATGGGTGCAATCGGTCGCTAGAAGTAATGCCAGTGTGAAAATGTAGCGCATTCTAATCAATAGCCCTTTTGTCGAAAGTTCAGCAGAGGTGGGTCCCTACGATAAGTATAGAGGCTATGAACGGTATGTTGCGAACCCAGTTTCTCTTTAAGCCCATACGGCGCAATGGCTGTCCCCTGTGTGTCTTTCTTAGCTGCGACCATGTCTCGATACCGCTGAGTCCTGGCATTGTGATATCCATGATCACGAGGTGCAGTGCCGGTCTAATTTCTTCCACTGCAGTAAGCGCCTGTTCTCCATTTGAAGCAAGGTGAACATTAAATCCGGCGACAGCGAGGTGCCTTGCCAGAATGGCACGAATTGGGGCTTCGTCGTCGACGATGAGAACGTCTCGATTCGCGAAACGTGTTGGGGAAGCAGAGAAGCCGATTTTCTTTAAGCTCGGGCGGGAGCGCTCTTGAGGTGGGAGCATGAACGTGAAGGTGCTTCCTTGCCCCTTTCCCATCGCGAGGTCGAGAGTCTCAAACAATGCGAAATGCTCCTCAGACTTGTCCAGTGCGTTTCGAAGCGCCGTTCGATCTCTCAGCCGCAGACACAGTCCTATTTCGTCCCCGTGATTTCTCTCAACAGTGGAGACTTCGATCAGGACGTAGCTTTCGATTCCCGATGGTGATGTAAATCGGTGATCTTGCGAGTGCGGCGCATTTTTATCGGAACCCCGCGAGTGAAAAGTTAGGCATGGCAAGTGCGAGAATTTCAACAATTGGAGCCCCGGGGTTTAATCTTCCCTGGTCGAAAAGTTTCTGTGCGTTTTGGTTTGCGTAAATTAGCTGGTGGTGACGGGTGACGGGTGACGATCACGATAGGGTCAGCGTCATGGTCGAGAACGCACGGGAAGCACGGACGCTAGCACGAACAGGTCGCGGCGTTCTACTGCAAATAGAAAGAGGAGGCAACTGAACGCGCAGCCGGTAGCCCTGTTTCGCGATAGCGTCGATCTGTATATGATCGGCATTCTATCCTCAGAGCCTTGGGAAAATGACATCAATAGAAATTATAAAAATACCCAACTTCATCTCCGATGAGGAATGTGCAATTCTGGTCGATGCCTTTGAAAACAATGCCCTGAAAAACTCAGCAAACGGCTTTTGGGACAACATGATCGTTTGCCCAGCCAAAATTACAGACCGCGATATTCTTGAGCTGAAGATAAATACCAGCACCCGAACCCGCAAGGCAATCCTAGACTTGTATAAGCCCAAAGAGATATTCAGCGACAGTATTATGTTGTGCCAGTGGGATGTCGGAAAACAGCTTACTTCGCACATCGACAATCAAGACTCCCATAAATACAGTACGCCATGGAGAACTTATAGTTCATTGGTTTATTTAAATGAAGATTTCGAAGGAGGGGAGATTTTCTCTCCCCGTCTTAATGAGGCGCTGAACCCGACTCCGGGTATGCTGGTAATTTTTTCTTCAGGCCCAGAACATGAGCATGCATGAGCATGGAGTAAAGGCCGTCACCGCTGGGCAGAGATACACCATGCCAAGCTGGTATACCACCGACGAGGCCCATAAGAACGAGTTATCTGTGCCCCCGGGCTGAGATGTGTTCAATTTCCTGTAAATGTCCTATAATTATGAGTGAGGCCTAAATACATTAGACCTATTGGTCGTGCGTGCGAGCTCCAATTATGGGCGGCGGGGCGCTAGGGAGATAACGATGAATCGTAGAGAAAAGCTCCAACAACTCGCCTGCTATACCGATGCAAAGACTATCAGGGACGCAGTCGTAGCGGCCAAACGCGGTAGTGGCGAAGCCAGGGTGCAACTGAGCGCGACCATGGCCTGGGTCGCCTATTCCTGCCCGGACGCCTGTCCGGCTGTGTGCGACAATATCTCTTCCGCATGGCTGGGCAGTGGCCCAACACCGGAGGTGCCCAGGAATCAAGCTGAAGCGGCCATGCCAGACAGCTTTTGGAAGGCATTCTGGACAGTAGTCGATGGCCACGATGAGGGCTACGACGCCATTGAAATTACGGTAGCGGTGGCCTCACTGGGCGAGGCGCTCCACGAAGACATGGGGCCGATTTCGGAACAGCATGCTCTCAATCATCCGGGTGCAGCAGCGGCACAGATACGCGACATCCCGGGTTATACTGATATAGAAGCGCTGGCCAAATGCCCCACCAATAGTCTAGGTTACGCGCTTTACCGACTTGTGTTAGATAACGGCTACGACCCCGAAGTATTAAGCCGCGACGAAATACAGCTGAATGAATTACCCCACGTATTGCACTACCTCAATGCGCGCATTCTGCAAATGCATGAAGTTTGGCATTTAGCTGCCGGGTATAGAACAACCTCTTCTGGCGAAATTGCGATCTCGGGGTTCCAACTGGCCCAGTTTGGCCATAACTATTCTTCGATGTTTCTCGCTGCCGTCATGGCCATCAGCACATTCAAGGAGCCAGCGGGTTTTGGCATTCTGATGCAAATTATCAACGAAGGCTGGCGTCACGGGCGCGAAGCGCCAGCGATGATGGATATCGAGTGGGAAGCCGAGTGGAATACGCCACTGGAAGACATTCGACAAAAATACAACATTCCCCATTTCCAGAGTGTTTTTCCTACCGACGTACTGGAACAGGTAGACGACGCTCCCTTCTGGCGCAAAGCCATACTGATGCTCAAGCTACTGCGCTTTAGTCTGCGCCTGCGGCAGAATCCACCGGTTCCGCAGAGCCAGTTGGCGATCTAATAGGAGCAAGATGTTTTCGTGCAGGGTGTATCCACCCAATTTCGGCACCGTCGACGGTGCGCAGGGTGTAGACCCTGCGTTTTGTAATCTGTTTAGCCTAGAAGACACCTGACCCCGACTGGGCACTATCGCTATCTGAGAGTCAGCGCGTTTGCCGCATGGGGCAGAGTCTGAATACCACGATCCGATTTTTTGATACTCTGGCTGTTAAGGCATCAAAACCTGATTCAGCCACCGGCGATATAAATATTATAGACCCCGGCGGGCCAAAAGATCGCGTTCATCAATGCGGGACCAAAGGGCTTGTCTTCAAGAAGCAAGAAGACCAAGAAAAATATCACAATCCCCGTGGTGTAAATCTGCCAGATCAATTGAAACATTTTCGGTTACTCCGTTTTAGATTGGCTCACTTTAAGTATAGACGAAATAAAAGAGTCGTGGCGCTGAATCATTAGTAATTATACAAAAAATTACAGGGCTGCCATGTGTCGACATCTTCGCAGACGGGCTGCTACACCCGTGCTTCCTGCCAGATATCCCCGTGCCCCTACTCATACCTCGCCCAGGCTTAGCTGATAAGTGCCGTTTTCTCTCGCTCATAAAGCACTTCCTAGAGGGGAAGGCCGCACTATGGCTCTTGCCTACACTCCCTATAATGCGGAAACTGGTGACACATTTATCTATTAATCGTTCATCAATTTGATTCATACAGGCCCCTCCGCGTTGTTCGGGTAAATTAATTTTTTATAATATATATAAATCAATGGTTTAAGCGATAAATTCACTGGGTTTTATGTGTGAATAATGTCTCGAAAAAGGACAACAATATGTCAGATAAGTTTTTCTTCAATGGCCGTCAGGATGCACGTCAGGATGCTGCCGGGGGTGCTTATCAGACCAATGCGGGCAGTAATGGGGGTAGTGAGAAATACCCGCTGACCTTGTTGGTAACCAGTGAAGCGCGCCAGAAGGACGTTCAGGCGCTGGTTGACGGAGCGCAGTTGTATGCCCAGATTCGTGTCGATAGCAGCGAAGGTGCCGAAGAGTCGATTGGCGAATTGACCGCGCTGCTCAACAAAAGCGTTACGGTTACAGTGGATAAAATCCCAGCACGCAACGACCCCTGTAGCTGTGGCAGTGGCAAGAAATTCAAGAAGTGCTGTGGTTAGGCTCTCTATTCGAAGCGTGAGCGGGTACTGACAAGTGCGAATGATTCCCGCTCGATATCATCCGTTACGCAGTGCGACTATACTCTACGTCACACAATAACGAGAGCGATAGATAAAGATGGACAACAACCTAGTCACCATTCAACGCACGTTACAACTGGTCGGTCGCGCACTGCTCGGGTTGTATTTTATCGTCCCCGGAATCACTAAAGTCACTGGTTTTGTTGAGATGAGCGAGTATATGGCGGTGCATAACGTTCCCTTTATCCCTGTCCTGCTCGTGCTGACCATCGCTATCCAGATCGGAGGCGGCCTGAGTTTGCTGGCGGGCTATCGGGTGCAGTTAGTGGCGTTTGTACTGGCCGGGCTCACACTGGTCATTAGTATTTTTATGCACAATTTTTGGGCCATGGAAGAAGGCCAGCAACAGGGGCATGAACTGCAGAATTTTATTAAGAATATGGCCATCATGGCAGGCCTGCTGTATATGGCGGGAGTGACACCGGTTGCGAATGCATTAGCAAAACAGCACGAACAAGGATGACGCCATGAAGATTGGCATTAATGGAACAGGGCTGGTACTAAAAGCCTCTATTGAAGCAATCACAGAAGATGCGCGATCAGCATTCAAAGACGGATTCTCAAGCTACTGGTTAGCGGAACATCCAACCGGCGGGTTTGACGCGCTGACGGTGTTGTCGGTAGTTGCTCAGACAGTCCCAGATATTGAATTGGGGACAGCGATTGTTCCGACTTTGCCGCGACATCCTATGGCGATGGCAGGTCAGGCGCTGACGACTCAAACAGCGACAGATGGTCGTCTAACGCTTGGCATAGGTCTCTCCCACGAGGTGATGATGGCGCAGCTGGGAATTGGATTCGAGAAACCTATACGCCACCTAAGGGAATATCTTTCCATACTGATGCCGTTGCTTGAAGACGGCAAAGTAGCATTCAAGGGAGAAACACTTTCATGCGAAGCTGAAGTGTTCAAAACAGCCGGCCCCAGACCCGGTGTCGTTGTCGCGGCGCTTGGCTCTCAAGCATTGAGAGTCGCAGGTACCAGAACCGATGGTACTACGCTTGCATGGGTGGGCGAGAAAACAATCGCAGAGCACATTGTACCGTGTCTTATGGAGGCCGCCAGCAAGGCGGGCCGGAAGGCTCCTCGGGTCATCTCGACGCTGCCCGTGGTTGTTACCAAGCAGGCTGATGCTATTAGGGAGCGAATCAGCAAGACTCTGACGATGTATGGCGAACTGCCCTCGTACAAGGCTATGTTTAAAAGAGAAGGTGTTAGTGGCCCTGCTGATCTTGCGATTGCGGGAAGTGAGTCCGCAGTTGAAGATTCACTGATGGCCTTGAAGGAGGCGGGGGTAACCGACTTTGCTGCATCGATTTATGCCACAAACTCAGAAGAGAATGAACAAACCAGAAGTTTGTTGATTAGTCTGCAAGGCGCCCGATAAGGCGCGCTACTCTGGTGAGGCGTGGATTGGGTCAACCCAGTGCAGGCCCTCGGGATCTTCGATTACTGGTATGTCTAGGTTGACCACCACGGCATCTTGGTCGCTTCTGACCAGAACCTGTCTCTTATACACATCTCCGAGCCCACGAGACT
>CAJXTK010000135.1 GCA_913061115.1 uncultured Haliea sp. | reverse complement strand
TATCCGTTGCTACCAGCACACGTATCTTACCGCTCTTAAATCCTGACAAAGCCTTGGTGCGAGCACCCTGACTCTTGTTACCGTGAATCGCGGAGGCATTAACGCCGGCCTTTTCCAAATACTCTGACAGCCGGTTGGCGCCATGCTTTGTCCGACTGAACACTAATACCTGCTGCCAATCGTTCTGTACAACAAGCTCCCGCAGTAATGCGGATTTACGGATTTTGTCTACCGGGTATACCCACTGTTTCACCCTCTCAGCGGTTGTATTGGGAGCAGACACCGACACTTCCAGAGGGTTGTTCATTATCGTTTTGGCCAAGCCCCTGATCTCGTTGGCGAACGTCGCCGAGAACATCAGGTTTTGACGCTGCTGCGGCAGCAGCTTAAGAATGCGGCGGATGTCGTGAATAAAACCCATGTCGAGCATGCGATCAGCTTCATCCAAGACGAGAACTTCAAGATCAGAGAATTTCACCTCACCCTGTTGGCACAAGTCTAACAGTCGGCCCGGCGTAGCCACCAGAATGTCGATGCCTCTGCGCAATGCAGCGATCTGCGGATTGGGCTTTACACCACCGAAGATCACCGTCGACTTAAACGGCAGATGCGCGCCATAGGTCGCGATGCTTTCTACAACCTGAGCTGCCAGTTCGCGCGTAGGCGTCAGCACCAGCGCTCTGATGCGATGAGGATGCGCAACACCCTTTGCGTGGAGTAACTCCAATATCGGCAGTGTAAACCCCGCCGTTTTACCGGTACCGGTCTGGGCGGCGGCCATCAAGTCGCGACCCGATAGAACGGCCGGAATGGCAACGGCCTGAATGGGACTGGGTTGGCGATAGCCCTTTTCTTCGATTGCACGCAATAACGGCGCAGACAGACCGAGCTCATCAAATGTCATGACAATTCTCTTGGCTTATTCTGATTAGCCCCATGCTCAGGTGTCTAGCTGATGGCTGTAAGGGCGCGGCAGCGTACAGTATCGTCGGTTAAATAGCGACCGCAAGCACTGAATCCCTGCGGGTCGAGTCAGGGCTCAATCGGGTTGGGTGGAAATTGCGCGAGCATCGCTGCTGCCGCCTGCCGACTGTATTCAGCGGCGCCACTAGTGTCTGTTTGATCATCTAGATGTGCGCGAAAATTAGCTCTCCAAACCGTTTGCAGAATGACAGGATCAATCATGTCGACATAGATCGTAGCCTCGGTAATTTTCTGTGTCGCCGGATCGAATGTACTCACGGTAGCACTTTCCTCTGGCACAAACCTCCAGTAGAGGAACATATCCGCGTAAGAATTTCCTGTCGCTACTTGGAACCCTCGTTGCTCCAGTTCTGCTGTCAGTGCCTCATTGAGACTGCTAATCTGCACGTCGGACACCATCATCGTCTCGACAGTGTCACGAGCTATTGGCTGAATCGCAATTTTGTGCACGTGACTAAAGTCGTAATTGCGGTTGTAATCCACTGTAGCTGCAGCCGTGGGCGCACTCGACAGGTTATTGCAGGCAGCGAGCAGTGCTGCTAGACACAAACCAAGCAACGGTAAAAAACGGCTATCTCGCATATTCTATCTCCACATCTGGGCATTCTGTCAGGGGAGGACAGCTGCAACCCCTATTTTTCCTAGCGACCAACACGTGACGCCTCACCGACGCACACTTTTCATCATACCATCCAATGAAAATCGGGTCGCACCGATAGCAGCAAACACAAGAAATAGGGCGATCATCAAGGCGGGATATTCCCATCCACCGCCCTCAGACGCCCAGATGAATCCATTACTAAAATGCCCCCCAAGATAGGTTGCAATCAGGAAATACAGTGCGGCACAGGCACCTGCTAATCTCGTAAGAAAACCGAGCCCAATACCAATTGCAATACCCAATTCACAAAGACCTGCAACCAATACGAACCAAAAGGCACCCGATAAATTCATACTCTGAAAAGCTGAAATATCTTCTAATCGCGCTGCAGAACCCGCAAAAAGCTTTTCAGTAAAGTGAGGAACGAGATCACACCCAACGTACAGACGTAGAAAAGTCAGCCCCCACTGTGTGGCATCCATTACTGGCACAGTGCGCTTTAAATCTTCATTCCTCGCGATAAAAAAAACCACAATTGCAGACAGGAATGCAGGCAACAGTGCCCATGCGACCAACTCAATATCTAACAAACCTGCAATCCGCCAACCCATAAGCATAGTCAGCAGTCCAATCATAAACCCAGGAACAAAGGTGCGTGGCACAACAACTATCCACACTACCGTGGAAATTGCCAAAAAAAATATGCTAAACAAACCCGCACCTAGAGGTAAAACGTCTCGCGATGTTGTGAACAAAGCAAAGCAGGCCATGACAAGGCCTAAACCGGTCAATCCCCCGACAATGAGATAGTGCGTGTTAGCCGGGGCTAGATCATTATTGAGTCTTATTGTTAGGTTGCTCATCGCTTACTCGCTGAATATAATCTTCTATAATATATACTAAGACACACTCTCATCTAAAGTTAAAAATTTTAAGAAATGTACATTAGTAGGGTTTGATAAAACGATAACTCAACACACGCTTACAGCCCTCAGCTTTCTACAAAGGCCCGCTCAATAACGTAATGTCCAGCCTCGCCATGGCGCGCCTCTCTCAAGCCGCGAGAATCTAAGAGGGTGGATATATCCTTGAGCATACTGGGACTGCCACAAATCATAAATCGATCCGTGTCGACATTTACTGACGGCAAACCAAGATCCGTGGTGAGCTTTCCAATACGCAGCAGGTCAGTAAGCCTCCCATTGTTGGCAAACTTTTCCCGCGTGACCGTTGGATAATAGAGCAGCTTCTCACGCACCATCTCACCAAGATACTCGTGCCGAGGGAGATGGTCAGTAATCAGTTCTCGATAGGCTAGTTCATCGGTATAGCGGCAGCCGTGGGTCAAAATAATCTTATCGTACTGTTCATAGAGCTCGGGATCTCGGATGAGACTGAGAAAAGGCGCCAGCCCGGTGCCTGTGGCGATGAGATACAAATGCTTGCCCGGCAACAGATTATCCTGCACCAAGGTACCCGTCGCCTTGCTATTAACCAACAAGGCATCGCCCACCTCAATCGCTTGTAGTTTGGATGTCAGCGGTCCATCGGGCACCTTGATACTGAAGAACTCCAACTCGTCCTCATGATTGGCGCTGGCTAGGCTATACGCACGCATTAGCGGCTTACCCTCGCTCTCCAACCCAATCATAGTGAAATGACCATTCTTGAATCGAAAACCCGGATTGCGTGTGGTCTTGAAGCTGAACAGACGATCTGTCCAGTGGTGAACAGCTGTTACGTGTTCTCGTCGTATCTGTGTCATGGGCTTTTGCTCTTCATCACATGTCGAAGCAAACAGAATAGGGACTGTCTTTAAATCGGTAAAACGGTTATATTCTATAATATATATCGCATTTTCCAATAAAAGGGGGAGTCATGCGTTACAGCTTGCGCCAACTGGAAGTTTTTCTTGCTACCGCCCGCTACGAAAACGTAACCCGCGCTGCCGAGACGCTGGCTATGTCTCAGTCGGCGGCCAGTGGCTCGCTCAAGGAATTGGAACGCCAGTTTGATATGAAGCTCTTCGATCGGCTGGGCAAGCGGCTACAGCTCAGCGAGTTGGGCCAGCAACTCAGGCCCCAGGCCGAAAGTCTGCTGGAGCAAGCGCGTTCCCTTGAGCAAGCACTGACCGGCGAAGACGTGGTCGGACGACTCGAAATAGGCGCTACTCTAACCATTGGCAACTATATTGCTGTCAACATGATCGCTGACTTTCGCCAAAAAAATGCAAGGTCGGATATTATTTTACGTGTGGCGAATACCGAGACCATTGCCAAACAAGTCGCCGGATTCGAACTCGATATGGGACTGATTGAAGGCGAACTGCAGCACCCAGATCTGGATATTGTGCACTGGCGCCGTGATGAGCTGGTGGTGTTCGCCGCTCCAAACCATCCGCTGTCAACATCGACTGCCCTGTCCGATCAAGACTTGTTAACCTTACCCTGGATAGTTCGGGAACCGGGCTCCGGTACCCGTCAGGCGTTCGACCGTGCAATGCAGGGTATTCTGACGGATTTGCACATCGGCATGGAACTCCAACACACTGAAGGCATCAAACGCGCCGTAGAGGCGGGTCTGGGAGTGGGTTGCCTGTCGCAGATCTGTGTAGCAGAAGCGTTTAAGCGCGGCTCGTTGGTGCCACTTAAGGTGCCTGGGCGTGACTTCCGCCGTGAGTGGTATCTCATCACGCACCGCGATAAATTCCACAGCGCGGCACTTAAACGGTGGCTGACACTCTGTCTGGAACGCTGGTCGGTATAAATCTCTTTTGCTAACCACTGCGCTGTTTATCTCTGACAGGCATATCGTTAAACTGACGCCCCCCCTTGTCAGTTGATTTTTTAGAGGATTACAATGAAAACACGCGCAGCAGTCGCCTTTGAAGCGGGCAAACCCTTGGAAATCGTTAACGTTGATCTAGAAGGACCGCAAGCCGGTGAGGTCATGGTGGAAATGAAGGCGACAGGGGTCTGCCACACCGATGCATTCACTTTATCGGGTGACGACCCCGAAGGGGCATTTCCCGCCATACTCGGACACGAAGGTGCGGGCGTTGTGGTCGAAGTCGGTCCCGGCGTCACCTCTCTAAAAGCAGGCGACCATGTGATTCCTTTGTATACAGCCGAGTGCCGAGAATGCGAATACTGTCTCAACCCCAAGACCAACCTATGCCAGGCAGTGCGCGCAACACAGGGACAGGGCCTAATGCCAGACGGTACCAGCCGGTTTTCGCTGGATGGTAAACCCATCCTGCACTATATGGGCTGTAGCACGTTCGCCAACCACAGTGTACTGCCGGAAATTTCGCTCGCCAAAGTGCGCGAGGACGCGCCGTTTGATAAGATCTGCTACATCGGCTGTGGCGTCACTACCGGTATCGGCGCGGTCGCTTTCACCATGAAGGTCGAGCCCGGCTCTACCGTTGCGGTTTTCGGTCTCGGGGGCATCGGCCTCAATGTCATCCAGGGCGCCAGAATGGTAGGTGCAACGCGCATTATTGGTGTCGACATCAATCCCTCAAAAGTTGAGCTGGCAAAAAAATTCGGCATGACGGATTTCGTGAATCCGAACACAGTTGAAAACGTAGTTGATCACCTGGTTGAGATGACGGGCGGTGGTGTGGACTACAGCTTTGAGTGCATTGGCAATGTCAATGTAATGCGCCAGGCGCTGGAATGTTGCCACAAGGGCTGGGGACAAAGTTGTATTATCGGTGTTGCTGGCGCGGGGCAGGAAATATCGACGCGCCCATTTCAGCTAGTCACTGGACGCTCCTGGCGCGGCACCGCTTTCGGGGGTGCACGTGGTCGTACGGATGTTCCAAAAATCGTCGACTGGTATATGGAAGGCAAGATACAAATTGACGATCTGATTACCCATACCATGCCATTGACAGATATCAATAAGGCGTTCGATCTCATGCACAGCGGCGAAAGCATCCGGTCCGTCGTCGTTTACTAAGGCGCCAAGAAATAGAGCACATTAGCGAGAGTTTTAATCCTTTTTATACTCCCGTTAGTGTGCGTTTGATTTCTAAATGAATACAAATTTTACAGGTGGGACATGCATAGGCTAAAGGAAGCGAAGCTTATTATGCAGCCAATGACTACACACATCTGATGCTGTAATATTAGTCTGGATACTAAACGCTATTGAGAATTCGGGGTGGTCACACTCCCTCACTCGCATTCTGTCATCATGTCTGTAACAATTCGCATCCTCACCATCACAAAAGGTTGTATCTAGTGGGTCCCTTAGTAAAAACAATGGAGACATCGTCTTTTGGTGGGCGGCAGCTACGCTTCTCCCACAGCTCGAAAACGCTCGACTGCGATATGAATTTTTCAGTGTATCTGCCACCGGCAGCGCAGCAGAATGACGTGCCCGTGCTTTACTGGCTGTCGGGATTAACCTGCACCGACGAAAACGTCATGCAAAAGGCGGGCGCGCAACAATATGCAGCCCAACACGGCGTTGCTATTGTCGCCCCGGACACCAGCCCGCGCGGAGAGGGTGTGCCGGATGATGCAGAGGCTTCTTACGATTTTGGATTAGGTGCCGGTTTTTATGTGGATGCAGAGCAGGCACCCTGGTCCCGCCACTATCAGATGTACGACTATATTGTGAACGAATTGCCGAAACTAATAGCCACCAACCTGCCAATAGACTGCGAGCGCGCAGGAATTTTTGGTCACTCCATGGGCGGACATGGCGCGCTGACTATCGCGTTGAAAAATATCGGGCGCTATCGCTCAGCCTCTGCTTTTGCACCCATCTGCTCCCCTATCAACTGCCCCTGGGGCCAGAAAGCACTCGAACATTATATTGGCAGCGATCGTGAACGCTGGAAGCGTTACGATGCTACTGAGCTCGTAATGGCTGCCGAGCAGCACTTACCCTTGCTGGTGGATCAGGGCGATGCCGACAATTTTCTGGTCCAACAATTGAAAATAGAGCTGCTGGAGAAGGCCTGTGCTGACGCCAACTACCCCATCACAATACGCACACAGGCAGGCTACGATCACAGCTACTTCTTCATTGCCTCATTCATCGGCGAACACATTGAATTCCATATGCGCCACCTATAAATCGAGGGCCCAACAGCATTCAAAGTACTGTGCCATAACGGCTACCCTCGGCCTGCAGACAGAGCTTCGCGCCACTGCCACGCTTTTTGGAAAACACTGAAACAACAGGACCTGCCAGATCTAGTGGCAGCAAGCCCTCATCTAACTATACGTTATCGCGTCTCGCTACTTATCGATTTTTAGCATGAGAAAAGTGTAGACTGTGCTACAACGCTGTAAAACCATGAGCGAGGTACATAATATGAAGGGCCCAGCAAACAGTATCGTCATGAATATAGGCGACACAAACGGCATGACTCCACAGCCAGAAAATATGGATGAGATACGCCAGGATCGAAAAAACAAGTTAGCCGCTTCATTGCGCCTGTTTGGAAAATTCGGTTTTGATGAGGGTGTCGCGGGTCACATCACTGTGCGCGATCCCGAGCGAACTGATCATTTTTGGGTGAACCCCATGGGCAGATCTTTCAAACAGGTCAAGGTGTCCGAGTTGCTACTGGTCAATCACACTGGCGAGGTAGTTGAGGGAAAGGGTTTACTCAATGGCGCAGCGTTCACCATTCACTCGCGAATTCATATGGCCAACCCCAAGGTAACGGCAGCAGCGCACTCCCACTCATTGTATGGCAAGGCCTTTGCCTCACTAGGAAAACTACTGGATCCGCTGACTCAGGACAGCTGCGCCTTCTATGAAGACCATGTCCTGTTTGATGATTTTAGCGGCGTGATATTAGACAATAGCGAGGGCGAACTGATCGCAGCGGCATTGGGTGATCGCAAAGCAGCCATCCTGCAGAACCACGGCCTACTCACTGTGGGTGAAACTATCGAGGCCGCGGCCTGGTGGTTCATTACCATGGAGCGCAGCTGTCAGGCGCAGTTGATGGCTGAAGCGGCCGGGACACCCAAACTCATACGCCACGAAGTTGCACTTCTCACACGGGAAATGATCGGCAACCCTTTCGCAGGACAATTCAACTTTCAGCCTCTGTACGATGTAATGATCGCCGAACAGCCTGAATTACTGGAATAAATGCGCGCCTAATTTTTCAGGCATATACTGAAAGTACATTAATTAGCGCGTATTGCTCGCTGCTCTTGAGAGCTCAGATACTCTTCGTAGGTGCCCTGAAAATCCACCAACTCGTGATTCTGGATGTCGATAATCCGCGTTGCCAGTGATGACACGAACTCACGATCATGGCTGACAAAAATTAGCGTGCCGTCATAGTGCTCGAGCGCAAGGTTTAGAGACTCAATACACTCCATATCCAAGTGGTTGGTCGGTTCGTCCAGCAAAAGAATATTGGTATCCATCATCATCAGTTTACCAAATAGTAAACGGTTCTTTTCTCCACCGGAGCAGACCTTCACCTGCTTTTGAAAATCATCCGATGAAAACAACAG
>CAJXTK010000134.1 GCA_913061115.1 uncultured Haliea sp. | reverse complement strand
AGATCATGCCTAGTCTCGTGGGCTCGGAGATGTGTATAAGAGACAGGTATAGAGCAGTTCCAACAGCATGGTGCCAGGTGCCACGCCTTTTAGTTTAATGGTGCCGAGTACGGCATTGCCTATTTCAGTTGATTGCACTATGTCCATTGCCCCGAGGATCATGGGATGCTCCCACGTCAGGAATTCCAGATCCTCCCGCATAAGAGCCTTTTCGCGGTTGAAGGTAATGGTGGTGCCGCCTTCCCTGAGGCCCGGAAAATGACCGATTAGCATATTTTCAGACGGCCGTAATATCAGTGTTTGTTCAGAGTGAAACTCCTGCTCGACTCCGAAGGTTTCGCACAGCGCTTCGAGATAGGGTTCTAGCGTATTATTGGCTTCGACAGCCACAATTTCATCAATTAGAGCGTTAGCGATAACGGGCTTGCAGGAGTTGCGTTCCAGTAACTTATCGCGTCCGTCGCGCAATTCCTGTCGTGTCTTTGCAGTGAAAACTGCGCTGTCTGTCAGTAGAGTATCAAAAGTCTCAGTACGCTGTTCTAATTCTGATAAAAGGCGGTCCTGAAACATTTCAAAAATCATATACCCCGCAGAGCAGCTATCGCGGAACAAGTTGAGACCTTGGTCATACCATTCGAATAATGACTGCTGGGCAGTTTGCGCGAGGTACGGCACGTGAATGTCTATGTCGCACTGTTGTCCGATACGGTCGAGGCGCCCAATGCGTTGTTCGAGCAGGTCCGGGTTCATCGGTAGATCGAATAATATGAGATGGTGAGAAAACTGGAAGTTGCGTCCTTCGCTCCCAATCTCTGAGCAGACAAGCGTCTGCGCACCGTTGACCTCATCTGCGAAATAGGCCGCGGCACGATCCCGTTCAATGATCGACAGCCCCTCATAAAAGGCCGAGGACCGGATACCGGCACGCAGATGCAAATGATGTTCTAGCGCAACTGCAGTTGAAGCGTGCCCACAGATGACCAGAACTTTGGCAGGGCGGAGCTGTTTAAGCTTTTTCTCCAGCCAGGTTACTCGTGGGTCGAATGCAAGCCAGCTGTCGTCGAGGTAGGGTGTTTCTGGATAAAGCCGTTCCTTGAGGTCGAGCTGTGCGTGTATGTACTCCTCCGGCGCCTCCAGTGGGTATTGGTGCAGTATCCGTTGTGGGAAACCTGCAACGGCAGCGCGAGTATTTCTGAACAAGACCCGTCCCGTGCCGTGTCGATCTAGTATTTGTTCGATGATGCTAGCGGTAGGTGCCCCGGCGTCCAGCCCCGAGGGCAGATCATCAGCGACTTTGCCCGCTTCTAGCGCGTCGGCTAGCTCACTCCATTTGCGGTACTGTTGTTCCTCATCCTTGAATTTCTGTAAGTCGTGAAAGCGCGAAGGATCCAGCAAACGAAGACGCGCAAAATGGCTGGCCTGTCCAGTTTGTTCAGGTGTAGCAGTGAGTAATAATAGCCCTTTCGTTTGTTGTGCTAGGGCTTCAACAAATGCGTAGTCATCGTTTGGAGTGTCTTGTGCCCAGCGCAGATGATGGGCTTCATCAATGACTATCAGGTCCCATTGTGAAGCCAGCGCCTCGGTTCGCAATGCGGGTTGGGAGACAAAAAGCTCGAGGTTGCTGAGCACCAATTGTTCTGTCTCGAAGGGATTACCTTCGGTGATTTCAGCCAGACGCTCGGCATCGAAAAGAGAAAAATGCAAATTGAAGCGACGTAGCATTTCTACTAGCCACTGGTGCAACAGACTGGGCGGCACCAATACGAGTATTCTGGAGGCGCGCCCCGTCAGCATCTGCTGCTGAATGATCATTCCTGCCTCAATCGTTTTTCCAAGGCCTACTTCGTCCGCCAGCAGCACACGTGGGGCGTGCCTTTGACCTACTTCATTAGCGATATAAATTTGGTGCGGCAAAAGGTTTGTACGTGAGCCCATCAGGCCTCGCACAGTTGAGCGCTGCAGCTTGTCCATATGTATAAAGGTTGCGAAGCGCAACGCAAATTCACTGTGCTTGTCGAAATGCCCATTAAGTAAACGCTGCTGTGGCGTGGTCAACTGGATAAATGCGTCAAGCTCCAGTTCAGATACTGTCAACTCCTGCTCGTGGTGATCCGTGCCGAGATAGACCAATAGCCCGTGGTACTCCGTGACTTCGGTTACCATCACTTCGACCTGATCAACCGTAGAGATATGGTCTCCCACCTTAAAGCGCAGTCGTGTGAGGGGGGCATTTTCGATGGCGTAGGTGCGTTCCTCTTCCACGGCGGGAAAGGCGAGGGTAACGCGACGCCCCTCGATGTCTACAATGATACCAAGTCCTAATTGGGCGTCAGCATGACTTACCCAGCGTTGTCCAATAATGTAGTCCATCAAAGAGATTTGCCTGTGATATTGCAAAGAGGGGCACTTAAAACGGGTAGTAGTTTATCACTGAAAGCGCGCATAAGCTTGGGTCTAGTGTGCCGAAATTTAACCTGGTGATGCAGGTGTTGTCGCTTGTGTTTCCTTGATGCCAGAGAAGAAGACATCCAGACTATTGCGGTAGGCTTGTTGCAATAAGACTTCAACATCGACTTCCTTGATGGCGGCGAGGGTTTCAGCAATAAAAGGTAGATAATAGGGCGCGTTAGGTCTGCCACGATAGGGAACAGGGGTTAGATACGGAGCATCCGTTTCCAGTAATAGCTGAGTCATAGGCGTGGCGGCGACAACTTGCCGCACGTTATCTGCGCTGTTGAAGGTAGTGATGCCGTTAAAACCCAGCATAAAACCCTCTGCGAGACAGAACTCTGCCAGTGCCACAGAGGAGGTGAAGCTGTGTATCACACCCTTGCGATTAAGGGACGTACTGCAATTTTTTAGTATGTCGCGCGTATCATTGTCGGCTTCTCGAGTATGGATGACGACAGGCAGGTCAAGTTCTATAGCAGTCTGCAGTTGCTGCTCAAAAACGGAACGCTGCACCGCGCGGTCTGCGTGGTCGTAATAATAGTCTAGGCCGATTTCGCCCACCGCAAGTATTTTGGCATGCACTGCGTTTCTTCGGATGATGGCATCAACCTCAGGAGTGTAGGACTCGGCCTCGTGTGGATGGATTCCCTGGGTGCCCCATATGTTGGCGGAAGACGTGGCGAGTTTCATGACGCTCTCTAGATTGCCCGCTGAGACAGCGATAGTGATAATCCGCTCTATACCGACCTGGCGTGATTTTGCAAGGGTGATCTCCAGGTCCGCCTGATCCAGATAGTCCAGATGGCAATGGGTTTCTATGATGGGTGTTTTAAAGTGCGGAATGTCGCGCCGCTTTTTCTTGCTCATGGCTGGGAACTGCCTGATGTTGCAGATTTACGTACTCCAACTAGTGCGGCTGGGCAAACGTTAACGGCTATCAGACTGAATATACCTCTATTGAAGCTTAAATTTTTCTCTGTCTATGCAGCATCGATTGGCTTTCGTTGAGATTGCACTGGTCTAGGATTTTGATTTTCTGGGCGCACGTTTTTTCACCGCAACGCTTGCCTTGTTCTTGGGTGTCGCTGTCCCGGGCACTTTTATCGTTGCTTTAACGGGGTTCTTAGGCTTCGTTACTCTTTTTACCAAAGGATCTACCGAGGCGCGCGTTTTAGAGCGCAACTTGGGCGCTACTGTACCTATTGGCCTGATGGGGGCTTGTGATCGCTTGGGTGATTGGATTTTGGCCTTGGCTGCAATCGCTGCAGTTTTACGCCGCGCGGGCTCCAGTTGGGTCGCAGCAGCATAGAGCTCTTCATAGGCGCCCACCAAGCAGTCGTGATAGAACTCGGGATCAGGCATGATGTCCCTGTCCGCCAGAACGGACAACGTGAGTTTGCCAGAGTAGCTGAATACGAGATGAAAAATCCCCATGCCGGGGGTCAGTACACCGAGTCCATAGTAGTCCACCATTTTGGCGCCCGCACAATACAGCGGGAAGTTGGGGCCTGCGACGTTGGAAATGCAGGTCGAGATATTCACTGGAATGTGTTGCGACAGTTGGTTGCGCGACCAGAAGCTGGCTACCGATTTCGAGATGACGGGAGCAAGCACGCCTGCTAACATCAGCACATCTACCATGGGGCTTGCTTCGCCGCTGACCTTCGCTTCTTCAGCCGACCCTTTAATAGCAGTAATTCGCTCGAGCGGGTCAGCGATATCGGTGTGTAGCGAGGAGAATACCGAGCCGACCTGATTGTTTTCGTCGGTGGTTCCGCGTCGGGTACGCATGTTCAAAGGCATAGCCGTTGCCAGAGATCCCTCTTTCGGCGCCTCGCCCTTGGACGCCAGATAGCGCTGCAGAGCACCGCCAATCACACCAAGAGCGACGTCGTTTATCGTAGCATCGACAGCATTTTTGATGTCCTTGAAGCCTTCCAGCGGGAATTCTGCTGCGTCAAACACGCGGTGTGGGCCAACAGATTTGTTTAGAATGGTTTTCGGTGCTGAGATGTCAGGGGGAGGGACTTCTTTAAGCGCAATATCGATGGCATATTGAGTCAGGTCTTTAGCACCCCTGAGAGTGCCAGTGACCAGTTGTACTGTGTTTTTCGCACTATTGAGGGTCGCTTTGGTCATTAGTTCTGCAACTGAAGGCGCAGTGTCTACCAGACGCGGTTCAGTCTCCCAGCTATGTTTTTGCTCAGGGTTCGGCACCAGATCGTGCAAGGCTGTCAGAAAGGACGAACCGCCGGCGCCGTCGACCATGGAATGGTGCATTTTGGTGTAGACAGCGAAACAGCCTTTGGGAAGATTGGGGATGTTGTCCAGCCCTTCGATAATATAGGCTTCCCACAGTGGCCGGGACATATCCAGCGGACGAGAGTGGAGGCGGGCGGTCTGAATGCATAACTGTCGCCAGTCGCCAGGTTGTGGCAGGGCAATATGTCGCAGATGAAACTCTACGTCAAAGTTAGCGTCTTTTATCCAGTAGGGCCTGTCCAGGCCACCGGGAACTTCTACTAATCGCGTTCGAAATAACGGCAGATCTCCGAGGCGGCGCTCAAAGCTGGCAATGACGTCTTTAAAACGAACGAACCCCCCGGGGGCCGTTGACGGATCATAAATTCCCATGCCGCCGATATGTTGAGGGGTATTGGTTTGCTCCAGATTGACGAAGGCAGAGTCGAGTATTCCTAGTTGTTTCATAATCTCTCAAGGGGCCATTGGGGGCGTACATCTATTTCGCTTGAAGATGGCTGAGTGTGACGAATTGTCCGTTGGATACCATTCCTAACAGGCAGCTCTCCAGGGACTTATCACCTAGCGGATATCATGCAAAAATCGCATGCCAAACAATACAAGCATAACACGGGTCATTTATATCATTGATGCCCATTTCAGACCACAATGGGCAGCCAAAAACTGCTCAACAAGACAACTATTTCGCATAAAATCCTGTCCAGACGGGTATTTGAGCCGTACGTGTAAGTCCACAACCCTATGCGTTCTGTAATACCATCAGTGCGCCGTGCGCCGCGATTGGCTTGAGAGTCTTCCATTCAATGATCTCAGCAGAGAAGCGATCTTCGCAACGCTGTGCCATGTCAAAGAAGGTAGAGCGTTTCGGATCAGCGATCACGATGTGTTTTACGCCGGCCTTGACTGCGCGGTTGACCATATTGAAAACGGGGTCCACTAGTTCATCCCAGAAACAGATGTCTGCAGCGATGAGCATGTCGAATTGAGACAGTTGTTTGGTGGTTAATTTTTCAAATGTAGACACAAGGGGTGTAGTGGAGACTCCGTTCAGACCAGCGGATGCTTCCAGATAGGGAAATACGTCGGGGTCCGCATCAGCTGAAGTGACCTGAGACCCAAGGGTCTTGGCGCACCAGATGCCAGAAATTCCCCAGCCGCAGCCGACGTCGATGACGCTGTTGCAGTGCTCCGGTCGATTTTTGCCCAAGTAATCTATGAGCAGGCGACTGGATTTCCAAAGTTTATTCCCGTGTATGGAGGGTTTAACGCCCTCGCGTCTAACCTGTCTCATTAGCGGGTGAGAACTAGTGGGCATCGTAACGCCGCGAAAGCGGTGTGCTGTTGTTGGTTTACTCTTGTTCAACGTAATTCCTTTTTTGTTACGAGGCTAATCCAGGTAGTAGAGGTTCAAGCAACTTCTTGCAGCGTGCGAGAATAAAAGTATTGTTCGCTGCGGTCCACAACATTTGCCGCTAAACCAGAAGACTTGTTGGTCACTGTGCTAAAAGCTCAATGGTGTGCCGTTGCCTGTCATGCCGCTGCTAGCTGTTCTTGCTGGGTTAGATGGCGAGACTGGATCAGGTTGGTCCACTGGGATACGATGATCGTGCGGATGCTCAGATAGGGGTTCACGGGCCATAGGAGGAATTGTGCATGGTAGTGGTCAGGGAGCGGGTTGAGCTTTTAGAGAAAAACAAGCCGAAGCAGGAAAGGGCCAAGCGCACGTACGAAGCAATTCTTACGGCAGCTGCAGAGCTACTGGTTGCGGTTGGGGTGGAGCGTATCTCGACGAATATTGTCGCCGAAAGAGCCGGCATCGCCGTGCCTGCTCTTTATCGTTACTTTCCGAATAAATACGCTGTTCTGAATGCGCTGAGTGCGGCATGTATGGATAAACAGAATACAGTTTTCCAGCAGTGGTTTGACCAACATTTAGAGCAGGCTGCCCCGCAGCTGTTAGCGGACGATATTTATGGCCTGCTCAAGGGCACCTACGATGTCACCCAGGAGCAGGCAGGCGGCTTGGAGGTGATGCAGGCTTTGCGGGCAGTCGAGCCATTGCGTGACGTGCGACTTGCCTCGCGCAGATTAGTCGCTAGCCAGTTCGCGACGATTGCTGCGGCGTTTCTAGGTCGGCCAGCGGACGGGCTGGTTATGACACAGGCACGGCTGACGATAGATTCGAGTTACGCTATCGTAGAGATGGCAATGGAGGGCCAGTCACTCTGGGCTGACAGCATACTGCGCGAGGGCGCACGAATGATTCAGCTGTATTGGCAAGGCATTCTGCGCTCTGACTGAGCGTTCATCAGGTCAGTCCTCTCCCAGCACATCCTCGGCCTGAGGACCCTTATCGCTGTCGGTAACAACAAAACTCACGGTTTGGCCATCACGCAGGCCGCGGCGACCTTCACCGCGGATAGAGCGAAAGTGTACAAAAATTTCCTCACCGTCGTCCTTGGTAATAAAGCCAAAGCCCTTGGAGACGTTAAACCACTTTACCGTTCCACGGTCGCGCGATGCGTCGGAGGTGGATTGTGGCTGGTTAGCATTGTCTGAATCTGAGCCAGAATGAGTCACGTTATCGCGAACAAGGAGCGCGGTTGCAGTTGTGGCGACAAAAAACGCGACCAACATTTGCGGTTCAAACAGCTGGCCCGAAATAACTAACGTGGTTAGCGTGGATGCTATGACAGCAATAACGAGACTGATAATAAGTTTTGTAATGAGACTCATCGGTTTCCTCCCAATGATTAACCGTGTCAGGATTGCACGGTATTGATGGCGCGGAGCATTCTAACATCAATGGCGCTGATGGGAATGCCTCATGGAAAATAAGTAGTATTAGAGTTGCGCTGGATTGGCTTTAGCGCCAACTTGGAATAACGCAGGGCGCTAATGCCTTGCCCACCCAAACGGCAGCACTCATGGCATGGCTAAGCATACGCGTTCTTCAGAGTTTCAAGACATCTTCAGCTTGCAGGCCTTTGGGGCCTTCGGTGAGCGTAAATTCCACTGCTTGGCCTTCATTGAGAGTGCGAAAACCTTCACCCTGTATCGACCTGAAGTGCACAAAAACGTCCTCTTCGCTGTCCTGCCTGGTCACGAAGCCGAACCCCTTGGCGTTATTGAACCACTTGACCGTGCCACATATTCGATCACTCATTCTGCTTTCCTCGGTTTTGAATTTTATTTTATTATGTTTGGCGTGCGTTGAATAAGCCTTTTGAAAGCCAAAAGTCTCTAGAGCACAATGTTCAGATGCCTCGGATACGTTGTAATTGCTCCCGCAAGGTTTCCAGCGCCTGACGTTGCGTGTGCATTTTATCCTGTTCTTTAGCCCTGTCTCTTATACACATCTCCGAGCCCACGAGACTAGGCATGATC
>CAJXTK010000133.1 GCA_913061115.1 uncultured Haliea sp. | reverse complement strand
AGATCATGCCTAGTCTCGTGGGCTCGGAGATGTGTATAAGAGACAGGATTTAGATAGCGTCTGCACGACTAAAAGATTGTCATATTCATCGATCAGTTGTGTGGCCGATTCTCCGCCAAAATCGATGTAGGCTTCGTCTATAACAACTACCGACTCAGCACTCCTTTGCAGCAAAGCGCGAATAGAATCCAAACTCATCAGCATGCCGGTGGGCGCATTCGGGTTAGGAATGATGATGCCACCATTTTTTACCGGGTAGGCGGCAGGGTCTATACTAAAATCTTGGTCTAAAGGAATAGTACGGTGCGCGATATCAAACATCGCGGA
The DNA here is from genome assembly GCA_913061115.1 of uncultured Haliea sp. Lineage (GTDB taxonomy): Bacteria > Pseudomonadota > Gammaproteobacteria > Pseudomonadales > Halieaceae > Marimicrobium. Next base: position 7,963 of record CAJXTK010000133.1, on the reverse strand, counting down.
CCAAACCGGATAGAAACTATAGCTGACGTCGGGGAAATACAGCGGCAGACTGTGCTTGAGTAATCCCATAAATGCCAAGGCAATGACCTCGTCCGACCCATTGCCAACAAAGACCTGCTCCGTCTGCAGACCAAAACGCGCCGCTATCGCTTGCCTGAGAGCAACGGATTCGGGGTCAGGGTATAGCCGCAACGCATCAGCGCTGACAGCACTGATGGCATCCATTACACGAGGGGATGGCGGATAAGGGCTTTCGTTGGTATTCAGTTTAACCAACTTATCGAGCAGGGGCTGTTCGCCGGGCAGATAGGGCGTCAGCGTATTGACCACATCACTCCAATAACGACTCATGATATGCCCTGACCTTGGACCGAGCCGTGCTTACCGACCCATTTAGGCGGCAAGCCCGAAACAGTACCGCGCTTCATTGAAAATGGCGTCCCCTAGGGGGTTCGAACCCCTGTTACCGCCGTGAAAGGGCAGTGTCCTAGGCCACTAGACGAAGGGGACGCAACGGTCTCCATCAAGAGGCGCGCATTGTAGGAAGAGAGGGAGGGTGCGTCAAGTCCTGCAGGCCCGATTTTAGCCGAATTGTTTGCCGCAACTACAGCCGCTTATCGATTAATTCAAGCGTATTGAAGGCATTTTTCTAAGGCGGAGTCGCTGCACGTGTATCCTCCAGCTGCTGGAATTCGGCGAGTTCCTCATCGGCCATATAATGAAGGCAATTGGCGCCGAAAAACCACAGCAATTGCCGCGGAAAGGTCGGGGTAAACTCGGGATAGGTATCGAACAGGCGCGCAATCAAGACCGGCCCCTGGTCATAAAAATCGCTAGGGTAGTCCCCAAGAGCCTGAAATCCGGCTGCAAGCTCGCGCAGCGGGTGCTCCTGTGGTAGCTGCTTGGTCCGCCTCGCCAGCGTTTCAGCGAACTCGCCTAGTAGCGAGCGACAGTGTTCAAGGTATTGTTCGTCATTCATAAACGGTATCGTGTGTGAGAAGGAATGCGAGTACAATTACGCGCTTATTAAGCCACGCAGCAGCCTGAAACCGGATGATACCAGCACTTGAGATAGAAAACCTTAGCAAGGTCTATGATAACGATTTTGAAGCGCTCAAAGGCATTAGTCTCAGCGTAAAACAAGGCGATTTTTTTGCCTTACTAGGCCCTAATGGCGCGGGCAAATCGACCACCATTGGTATTATTTGTTCACTGGTTGCCAAGTCCGCTGGCAAGATTTCAGTATTCGGCATTGATATCGATGAGGATTTCCCTGCGGCTAAGCGACATATCGGTATCGTTCCGCAAGAATTTAATTTTAACCAGTTTGAAAAGGGCTTGGACATTGTCATTAATCAAGCCGGTTATTATGGTCTGGCGCCGGGACTTGCCAGAGAAAGGGCAGAAAAGTACCTGCGCGAGCTCGGATTGTGGGAGCAGCGGGACATACCAGCGCGGATGTTGTCAGGCGGAATGAAGCGGCGTTTAATGATTGCCCGTTCTCTGGTCCATGAGCCGCAATTGTTGATCCTGGATGAGCCCAGTGCTGGCGTCGACATTGAGATGCGCCGTTCTATGTGGGATTTTCTCAGGCGAATTAATGCACAAGGCACCACGATTATTCTCACCACGCACTACCTCGAAGAGGCAGAGGCGTTATGTCGGCATATCGCGATTATCAATCATGGGAAGATCGTAGAGAATACGTCTATGAAAGAGCTTCTGCGGCAATTAGATCGCGAGGTATTTATACTCGACTGTTTGGAGGAACTGCCGGAGGTGATTACCATTGACGGGTTTTTGATACGTCGTGTAGACGACCATACGCTGGAAGTGGAGGTACAAAAAGGGCAGCATCTTAATCAGATATTTAACGCTCTGGATGTCGCGGGAGTTCATATCAGTAGCATGCGTAATCGTGCGAATCGTCTGGAGGAAATGTTTGTGAATCTTGTCGAGGGTGCCGCATGAATCTGCAAGAACAGTATGTAGCGTTTACGACCATTGTCAGGAAAGAGATAAAACGCTATCTGCGCATATGGACGCAAACACTTCTGCCATCGGCGATCACTATGTCTCTTTACTTTGTAATTTTTGGAACGCTCATTGGTTCTCGCATTGGTGAAATGGGCGGTTTTACCTATATGGAGTTTGTGGTTCCGGGCCTCATTATGATGGCTATCGTCACCAACTCCTATTCCAACGTGGTATCGTCTTTTTTTGGCGCCAAATTTAGTGGCAGTGTTGAGGAGTTACTGGTCTCCCCGGTGTCCAATGTCGTCATTTTGATGGGCTATGTGGTGGGAGGCGTGTCGCGTGGTTTGTTAGTGGCCGTAGTGGTAACGCTGGTCTCGTTGTTCTTTACGGACCTCACAATACACAGTTATTTTATTGTAGTGGTGGTTGTGTTAATGACGTCTACGTTATTTGCCCTCGCTGGCTTTATTAACGCTGTCTATGCCAACAGCTTCGATGATATTTCCATTATTCCAACGTTCGTGCTGACGCCATTGATCTACCTTGGCGGCGTATTCTACTCAATGGATCTGTTGCCAGAGTTTTGGGCCAACGTCTCCAAGCTCAACCCTCTTGTGTATGTCGTCAACGCATTTCGCTACGGCGTGCTTGGTGTGTCCGATGTTAGTCTTCCGATAGCCTTTGGCATGATTATTATATTCACCACACTGGCGTTTGGGTACAGCATGCATTTGCTCAATTCTGGCAAGCGCTTGAGGCAGTAGGTCGGTGGTGTCAGGAGAAGATCAAGAACTGTTATTGGGGCGTCATACGCCGGTTCTTCAGGAATACGCTCCGCAGATTCTCTATCCTATACCGCGGCATTTAGCGCGCCAAAATTTGGGTTTGAGCGACGCACTGCCATTTCAGGGAGTCGACCTCTGGCACGCGTATGAATTGTCTTGGCTCGATAAGAGCGGCAAGCCTGTGGTGAGGGTGGGGCGCTTCAGTGTGCCGGCCACTTCACCCAATATCGTTGAATCCAAATCTTTTAAGTTGTATCTGAACTCACTCAACAACAGCCAATTTAGTTGTGATGAAGACGCTCGTGGGACTATCACCACAGACATCAGTGCCGTGGCAGGTGCAGATGTCACTTTAAGACTGTATGCAGCCGATGACCCGGCGCTGGCGGGAGCGACACTGCAAGGTGAGTGTCTCGATGAGTGCACTATTGAGCCGCGGCGCGGTGAGCCAGATGCGATGCAACTGGAGGTGCAGCCTGGCAATGTAGTGGAGGAGGTGCTTTACAGTCACTTGCTGCGTTCATTGTGCCCCGTTACGGGTCAGCCAGATTGGGCCACCGTGTGGTTGCACTATCGCGGGTCAGCCATCATGCACGGCTCATTGCTACAGTATATCGTCGCCTACCGTGAGCATCAGGAATTTCACGAGCAGTGTCTAGAGCGCATGTTTACCGATATTTCTATGCGCTGTGATGTCGATTTTTTGCATATCCAAGCGTTTTATACTCGCCGTGGCGGGCTCGATATCAGCCCGTTTCGCAGCACGGATGGCAATGCTCAGCCACTCCCTCGACTCAACCGACAGTAACTTGGTCAACAGGTGGATTTAGCCCCGTGGGAGACTGGCAAGCCCCCTGTATTGTGGTATGCTGCGCGCCCTCATGGTGAGGTGGCCGAGTGGTCGAAGGCGCACGCCTGGAAAGCGTGTATACGGTAACGTATCGAGGGTTCGAATCCCTCCCTCACCGCCATGACGCTATATAGATCAATGATTTACGACAGATTTAATAATCTACCCCCGAACCGACTCCCGAAACAAAATTGATACTCCAACAGATTTCAGCGAAGAATCTCTCGTTCCATTAGCACTTTGTAGGTGATGAGTTGTAATAGGCGCATGGCAAGCGTGTTAATAGCGATAGTTGCTATGCAGGCGTGTCTTAAGCGCCTGTATGAATTGATATCACTCTGACTGGGCCTGCCGGAGGCCGCGGTGCATAGTCGCACGGTATAGTCTGTGCGCCTCGCAGCCCGCGCGGCCCCTAGAACAACTTTTGGTTGAAACCCGGAGGTGCTCCAGTATCAGTTGACGCTGCTGCTGTCAGCTGAAAATGTGTGGGACACTTGTTCCGCATGGGCCAGTATTTGATCTGCCAGCATGCTTGCCATCGGGTCCAACCTAAAGCCTTGGAAGGCCATCATGGACATCATGATGAATACCTCCAGTAACTCTTCCTCCTTAGTCACCTGGCCAAGACGTTGCTGAATATGGCTGAAGAAATCAAACGCCTCTGACTGCGATGAAACAGCTAGATAGGCCGTCAACTCTTTCAAGGCGGGCGCCAATTCTTCAACAACATGGTTAATAGCGGACATATTATTATTACGCATGATCGAATGGGGTAGATCAGCCGCCGCGCTGACTCTCACCTGACACCTCCTCAGGGATCGTCAGTATATTATTCGATCGCCGCTTTTATGTGGTGTTGGGCAGCGTTTGGCCTGTGAAAGGTAGCGAGGCGTTTCAGCGATGTTGCCGTGCATAGGAAGCTGACTGCATACGCAGTAACGCGGCGCTAATAAGCGGCAGCCACACAAACCAAGCTGCCAGAGTGATCGTCTGGGCAAAAATAATCCAGATCCACCAACTGCCAACCTGATGGAATCGCCGCCAGCGGGCAGCCCCAGCCATCTCACCGCTCTATCATTTGAGGTGGCGGCCATCGCAAATGTGAAGAAGTATGCCAAACCCCCACCTGTCAAGTTTACGGCGCTCAAGTGGACTAAAAAAGGCTCCGGATACCATTGCCCGAGCGCGACCAGTGCCAAGAGGTGCAGAAGCTGCGACCAAGCAAACAAAAGCCCGACCTGGCGTCGGTTGTGGAGCAACCACAGCGTTCCCTGATTGGACAAGAGGCGCTGCAGCGAAGAAGTCGCTCTGCCCGGTGATCGCACAATTCATATCCGTCCACTGCTGAACGGTAGTATGCAACCCTCCGTGCCACACGTTTTTCAGTAGCGTCCTTGCTGATTTGAGGTTGGGGATTCGCGTCGTGCGAAAAGAGCTAATGGTCCAGGGGGTGCTCGGGAGAGTGGCAGCAGGTGGGATAGGGTAGGGCGCCCTTGTTCTCTCTCGCGAAGATGAGTCAGGATTCTATCGATGACGTTCTGGTCCTCAATATAGGCGATGACCTTTACCGATCTATAACAGCGATCGCAAACTTCAAGCAATCCCCGGCGATTAGTCTGAAGTGTTACTCGAGGCGGTGAGCACGCAATCGCAATCTTTTCACTGTTTCTGGGCAATTCGTACTTGGCATCGTCTCATTGCTTACCCCTCTGAGTTAAGGCAGGACTGTAAGTCACAAAAATGATTAAAGTCTGACTTGATCCAATAGCCCACCACCTTGCGTACTAGTCTACTTGATACACAAGGCAGTAATGAACGTTCGCCTCTAAGCAGGACATCAATGTGAGCAAGCAGAAAAATAGCGCTAGGCCCGTTACCCCTTGGGATATTTTAGTGGAAAAGCTCACGTCTCTGGGTGAGCAAGCCAAGTCCATCGCCGGTCTTGATGCCTTTTTTCTCGAAAGCCTGTCCGAATCACTCCTGTTAGCGCAGGGAATGAATCCCTATATCGGGAGTATTACGACCGAAGAATCGGGTGATTTGCAAAATTTAGTGCAGCGCACACAATCTGAGGATTGGCAAAAACGGTTTCAAGACGGAGACACGACACTTGGCCTCGAACAGGAAATGGTCTCAGGCCATATTGAGGGACAATTTTTAAAGATGTTGGTGCATGCAACGCAAGCAAAAGCGATTTTGGAGATCGGGCTGTTTACAGGATATTCTGCCTTAGCTATGGCAGAGGCCTTGCCCGCTGATGGCGAGATCGTCGCCTGTGAAATTGACCCCTATGCAGCTGATTTTGCCCGTCACTGCTTCGAGGCAACCGCACATAATTCGAAAATTGCGATAGAAGTTGGGCCAGCAAAGGACTCTTTGCTGACGCTTGCGAATCAGGATCGCCAGTTCCAGCTGATTTTTATTGATGCTGACAAAGCGGGCTATATCGCGTACCTAGACTTTGTAATCTCCAACGGGTTATTGACCAAGGGTGGGTTAATTGTCATCGACAACACGCTTATGCAGGGACAACCCTATACGCGCAACAATATCGGAGCCAATGGAGAAGCTATCGAAAAGTTCAATCAGTTTGTCGCGGCTGATCGGCGAGTAGAGCAGGTCGTACTGCCGATCCGCGATGGCATTACCTTAATCCGCATTCTTTGACTGCCCAGATAGTCGGATATTTTTTATGGGTATAAGGTTGAAGAATCTGCTGGTGGTGTCCGGGCTGACGTTACTCTTGCCCGTGACGCTCGTGGCGGTTCTGGTATCATTAATAGCGCGCTTGATTGAGGTGTTAGTCTCAAAGGTTGTTGTTGAACATAAAGGGCACCAGCAGGTTGGACCCAAGAAAACGATTCTGATCAGTGGCGGTAAGATGACGAAGGCGCTTACGCTAGCGCGTGCGTTTCACGCGGCCGGGCACCGTGTCGTTCTTGCTGAAACGCAGAGGTACGCATCGACCGGGCACCGCTTTTCATTCGCTGTGAGCAAATTCTATACGATACCCGACCCCCAAGATCCTAATTACACTCAGTCTCTGTTAAGTATCATTGAGAAAGAAAACGTCGATGAATACGTTCCTGTGTGCAGTCCTCTGGCCAGTTTCTACGATTCTTACGCGATTCCATCCCTTGCGCCATTCTGCCGCGTCGTGCATGTCAACCCGGACAACATTATTGATCTCGACGACAAATATAAATTTGCCAAGAAAGCAGAGCAGTTAGGACTTCGCGTACCCAAAACGCTACTCATCACCGACCCTCAGCAGGTGGTAGATTTCGACTTTACTGACGAGTCGCGGCCGTTTATTTTGAAGAGCATTGCGTATGACGCAATACGCCGGCTCGATCTCACCCGATTGCCTCTTGAGACTTTCGAAAAAACTGCTTCTTTTGCCAAATCGTTACCCATATCGACTGACAACCCTTGGATCTTGCAGGAGTTTATAGAAGGGGATGAATACTGTACGCATGGGACGGTTATTGACGGTGTTTTGACGGTCTACTGCTGCTGCGAGTCGTCGGCGTTCCAGATTAACTATTCGCACGTAGAGCAAGCAGACATTGAAGAGTGGGTCACCCACTTTGTGTCAGCAATGGAATTTACCGGTCAAGCCTCGTTTGATTTTATACGCGCGAGTGATGATGGAAAATTTTATGCCATAGAGTGTAATCCGCGGGCCCACTCCGCCATAACGCTGTTTAGTAACCGTCCAGAACTTGCTATGGCGAATCTCAGTAGCACGGCTGATTTTTATCCACTCAAGCCGTTAGAGAACTGCCGGCCGACTTACTGGCTTTTTCATGAACTGTGGAGATTTGTTAATCAGCTTCGCTCACCTCGAGATGCGCTAGCCGTCGTCAAAACAATCTTGACGGGTAAAGACTCCGTGTTCAATTGGCGTGATCCGCTTCCCTTTTTGATGCTCCATCACTGGCATATTCCTTCACTGTTGATGAAGGATCTTCAGGAACAGCGTGGTTGGCTCCGGATTGACTTCAATATTGGCAAGCTAGTGCAAGAGGGTGGTGATTAGACATGCACCCGAGGCACATATTACAGCTGGTGGGTTCTCCAACGGACGCATTTCATTGCGAGCTGTCACAAATGTATGCACTAGGCTGCGCCAACGCCCTGTCTGGAATTGCGTTGTATCGTTTTTCCTATGCCCATATATCCCCTGACGGCGCTTGGTGCTTTCCCGAATCTCTCTCGCTACATGACAGGCAGACCGCACAGAAATATGAAACGGTAGAGGCGTTAGCGATCATTGCGTCTATCGGTGTCGACTGCGGTTTGCCACAACTATTTTGTTTGCGCGGGATGACGGAGTGCCGCGCCATAT
>CAJXTK010000132.1 GCA_913061115.1 uncultured Haliea sp. | reverse complement strand
GAGATGTGTATAAGAGACAGGCACCAGCGCCAGGACCATGGTCCCTACCAACAACGTCATTGGCCCACTATCGCCATAGGCATAAAGCAACGTGCCGGCTGGCAACAGAGCCCACATGAATAACCAAGCCCCAGATCCCACACCTTTGCGCAGGATAACTAACGCCAATGCCGCCGCGCTAATCCAACAAAATAATAAGCTACCGGCGCCCGCCATTATAACTACCAGCGCCTGCAGTCGTCCGCGCATGACAAAATTTGCCAAGCCCTTCAAGAAAAACCTCGACTGGGCAATGCGCGGATCAAAGGTTTGTTACAGGTGTGCATCCGTATACGGCAACAGGGACAGGAAACGCGCACGCTTGATGGCGGTCGCCAACTGTCTCTGATATTTAGCCTTGGTACCGGTAATGCGGCTAGGAACAATCTTGCCGGTTTCGGACACGTAAGCCTTCAGCGTTTCCAGATCCTTGTAATCAATTTCTTTAGTGCCTTCGGCAGTAAAGCGACAAAACTTACGGCGACGGAAAAAACGTGCCATGGTGATACTCCTCTAAACCTCTATATGCGTTACGTGACGGAGAAAACTTACTCTTTATCCGTCTCATTATCATCGGTACCGGCATCGTCAGCAGCAACAGCGGCGACTTCAGCAGGGGCAGCCTCAGGCGCCTGACGCTCTTCGTAGCGGCTCTTGCGCTCACGATTCTCTTTCTCAGCCTTCATGATGAAAGATTCTTCAATCACAGACTCTTTGCGGCGAATAACTAGGTTACGAATGACAGCGTCGTTGAAACGGAAAGTGGTTGTTAGCTCTTCCAGGGCCTCGTTAGAAGCCTCCACATTCATTAGCACGTAGTGTGCTTTGTGGATCTTGTTAATGGGATAGGCCAACTGACGGCGGCCCCAGTCTTCAAGACGATGCACCTGGCCGCCATCTTTCTGGATAGCGAGGGTGTAGCGCTCGATCATGGCGGGCACTTGCTCTGACTGGTCCGGATGGACCATGAATACGATCTCGTAATGTCGCATACAATAAGCTCCTTACGGGTTAATGCTACCCACATTAGTGGTGTAGCAAGGAGGACCGGCCATCGAAATAGCCGGGCAATTTTTGAGGAGCCGAAGTCTACCGAGTTTGGCAGTAGGTGACAAGGAGATTATTTGTCTGGGGCGCTGCGCTGGCGAACCACCTCAAACAGAAAAACACCCGCCGCCACGGAAACATTAAGGCTACCCACAGAGCCGGCCATAGGAAGATGTATCAAATCATCGCATTGTTCTCGGGTTAAGCGGCGCATACCGAAGCCTTCAGCCCCCATGACAAGCGCGACAGATCCTTTTAAGTCACTGTTATATATTGATTTTTCTGCACCGCCGTCGGCGCCATAGAGCCACACACCGCGTTCCTGCAGAGCCTTTAGAGTACGACTGATATTGGTCACCCTGACGAAGGGCACTACTTCTGCCGCACCACAGGCCACTTTGCTAACCACGGGCGTCAGATCCGCCGAGTTGTCCTTGGGCACCACGACGGCATCGACACCCGCCCCATCCGCACTGCGCAAACAAGCCCCCAGATTGTGCGGGTCGGTAACGCCGTCCAGCACCAAAATCAGCATTGGACCCTTCTTATTTTCAACGGCCTGCAGCAAATCAGACTCGCGCCACAGATTGGACGCGGCAGAACCTTCCGGCACCGCAGCGGCACTCATGCGAGCCACCGCCCCCTGGTGACGCCCGCTGACCATTGCGTCTAGGTCAGCACGGGGCTCGCGTAACACAGCGACTCCCTGATTCTGCGCCAACTCCAGCAATGCGGCCATGCGCTTATCGTGACGACCCACTTGCAGCAGCAAGCACTGCACTGATTTGGGATTGCGACGCAGCAGGCTCTCAACCGTGTGAATGCCGTAGACGTATTCCATGGCTAACGGCGCCGCCTTGGCCCAGTCTTACTTTTTGTCTTGGGGGAGGGAGTGGTTTTTTTCGCTTTTTTGGCAGCCTTGCTAGGCGGACGGCCCACAGGCTTTTTTGATGCAGCATTGCGCGGACTTTTGGCTTCGATCAACTCCAGTTCAATCTTGCGATCATCGAGGTCTACCCGAGCCACCTGCACCCGAACAATGCCCCCGAGCTGAAAACTGCGTCCTGAGCGCTCACCGGTTAGGCGCTGATGGGCCTTATCGAAGTTGTAGTAATCGCCTGGCAGGGCCGTGATGTGGACAAGCCCTTCTATATAAAGGTCTTTGAGTTCCACGAATAGGCCAAAGCCCGTGACCGCGCTAATAACGCCGTCAAATTCGTCTCCGACATGCTCCTGCAGATATTCACACTTGAGCCAAGAATCGACTTCCCGAGTGGCGTCATCCGCACGGCGCTCGCTCATAGATGAATGCTCTCCCTGGATCACCATGGAACGAACATCATAGGGAAATATCTGTTTAGCCGGGATGGGCTCGGCGCCCTTAATTCGCAACACACCTTTTGCATTACCGCCGCTGCGAATAAGGTGCCGTATCCCTCGGTGCACTAGCAAGTCGGGATAACGTCGTATGGGCGAGGTGAAATGAGCGTAAGCCTCGTAGTGCAAGCCAAAATGACCTTTGTTTTCGGGCTGATAGACGGCCTGGCTGAGGGAGCGCAGAAGCATTGTTTGGATCACATTTGCATCCTCTCGGTCGACTATCTGCAGTAACAGTTGCTGATAGTGGACAGGGGTCGGCTTGTCGCCGCCACCAAGGTCCAGACCCAATTCCCCGAGGAACTTGCGCAGGCCCTCGAGCTTTTCTTCTCCCGGCCCCTCATGCACCCTAAAGAGTATAGGCAGCTTATTAGCATCATAAAAACGTGCCGTCGCGACGTTCGCACAGAGCATGCACTCCTCGATCAGCTTGTGCGCATCGTTTCTCACCACCGGTACAATAGCTTCAATCTTGCGGTGCTCATCGAATATAATACGGGTTTCCACAGTCTCGAAATCGATTGCACCGCGTTTGTCCCGTGCGGCGCGCAACACACGATACAGGCTGTGCAGGCGCTTAAGGTCGGGCACACGCTGGCTGTCGACGTCAGCGTGACTGCCCTGCTCCAACACCTCACCCACCTGGGTGTAGGTCAAACGGGCATGAGAATGAATAATCGACTCATAAAAACGGTATTTAGCCAGTACGCCAGCAGCTGTTAATTCCATTTCACAGACCATCGCTAGCCGATCTACATCGGGCTTCAGTGAACACAGACCGTTGGATAGTGCCTCCGGCAGCATAGGTACCACCCGCGCCGGGAAATAAACGGAGTTGCCACGCAATGATGCCTCTTGATCGAGAGCGGAATCAGGCCAAACATAATGGGAGACATCGGCAATCGCCACCCAAAGACGCCAGTTTCCACCGCTGCCCTCTTCACAGTAAACCGCGTCATCAAAATCCCGGGCATCCTCACCATCGATAGTCACAAATGGTAATTGACGCAAATCAACCCGGTGTTGCTTGTCTTCTTCAAGCGGTTCAGCTTCCAAACCGGCCGCTTCATGGAGCACTTCATCCGGCCACTCCCAAGGAATCCCGTGTGACCGAATGGCAACATCAATTTCCATTCCTGGGTCTAGGTGTTCACCCAGCACCTCGGCAATACGACCCTTGGCACCGAGCTGACGGGTGGGATAGTCCGTAATTTCCACTGTGACAATTTGACCCACCTCAACGCTGCCTTTTGCCTTGGTGGGTATGAGTATCTGCTGCGTGAGACGGCCGTTGTCGGGGATGACAAAACCGATGCCGCTCTCTTCCTTATAACGACCCACCACCGTTTTGTGCTTGCGCTGCAGCACTTCTATCACCTTACCTTCCAAACGACCGCGGCGATCTTCCCCGGTCACCTGAATCAACACCTCGTCGCCGTCAAACACAAAGTGCATCTGCCGTGCGCTAAGATAAATATCCTCACCCTCTGCTATGGGCATAGCGAACCCATAACCATCGCGGTGGCCCTGCACTCGGCAGTGCAGCAGATGCATCTTGTCCACTAGGCAGTACGCATTGCGGCGATTGACCATCAACTGGCCGTCTCTCTCCATGGCACGCAGACGCTTTCGCAGAGCTTCCAGCTGTTCTGGCTCCACCAGATTCAGACTCTTCGCAATGTGGGTGTGATCGAGTGGTTTTTCCGCCTCGCTCAACAGCTCAAGGATAACCTCTCGACTGGGTATCGGGTTCTCGTAATTTGCCGCTTCACGCTCGGCATGGGGATCGGCAATTTTGCCTTTTCGGGTCATAAGGTCTGAATCTTCCGTAAGAGTGTTGTTGTGAGATTGTGGCGATGCCGTCAAATTATACGCTAGGATTGACAGGGCCGCGCGGGAAAAGTACAGTTCGCGCCCTGACAGTCCCAGTCCGCAAAATTTGCGTAAGGGCCTGCTCTTGCCCAGGTGGTGAAATTGGTAGACACGCTAGCTTCAGGTGCTAGTGCTCGTAAGGGCGTGGAGGTTCAAGTCCTCTTCTGGGCACCAAACGCTTGTATAGTAGCATATTATGCGTTTATGCCATGGCTGATCAACCTGTGACAATATGCTATGACAATATCTTTCATTGAGCAACGCCCTTCTGGCTACTACCTCAGATACACCATCCCACGGCATCAACGGCACCTTCTAAACTATCGACAACTGCAATATTCGCTGCATAATCCATCGAAAAGGCTGGCCATTAAGCTGGCTAGGACTGTTGTGAGCCGTATTGAGGTATTATTGGCTGCTACTCAGCGGAGGCGTGAAGTGCTGGACGATAAGACAATCAGAGATACGATAAGACGCTATGTCCTCGAAGAGCAAAGCTTCCTTTTAGATTGGCACCTAACAAACCCACCACGAGATGACGATGAGCAATTTATCCATGTGGACGAGACACTGGAGAACATCAGGAGCCTTCGGGCCTGCCTAGCCACCTCACAGTTCGCCGGAGATAAACGCTTCCCAGCTACGCCATTCACGCAGAGCATTGAGCTGGAAGTGTGCAAACTGTTCAAGCTAGACCCCGCTACCACCGATACCACCAGCTTGGAGTTCAAGAAAGCCTACCGCGATCTAACTGTGAAGCAGATGCTGAAGCTGAACATACCAGACAGCGAGAAGTTACAGGGTCGTACAGTGGGGGAACTCATAGCAGCCTTGAAGACTCTGTTTGATTGGTTAGAGGTGAAGCGGTTGATTGAGGTTTGAATCGCCCCCAATCTAATAACCAAATGCGCCAACATTTCCGGCGTCCGATAGTGGCTCACACAATCACGGCGTTAAATTGAAACTAAAATCACTGAAGTATTCTCATGGGCCCCCGAATTGACGCGCTATCGGGTGTCGCATAAGCTTGGGCTCACTTTGAACGAGTAGAGTCTTTATATGGACGAAAGCATCTTAAGCTCGGCACCTCGGATGATTTGGCGCTTACTTGAGTCGCACGACATCGATGCAGACGCATTGTTTCGTCAGTCTGGATTTGATCCCGCGCATATGAGCGAGCCGCGAATGCGGTATCCAAAGGAAGCGTTCCACACCCTTTGGGCTGAAGTGGTAAAACGAACGGGCAATGGCTCTATCGGTATTGAGGCAGGGCGTTTCTATAGCCCACTTGACCTGAGTGCGTTAGGAGTCTCGTTTCTTTCCAGTACAACGCTGATGGAAGCCTTACAGCGTATACACCGCTACGAGTCTATCGTGAACTCCAGTTTAACGTTCACCATTACAGAGACACAGGGACGCGTCGATGTACTCAGTGACGCTAACTTTAGTGTCGAGCAGGTTGCAAGAATTCACGAAGATATACGAGTGTCGATCTTGCTTGATCTCTGCCGTAAAGGGTTAGGGCCTGCTCTTAATCCAATAGAGGTAGCCTTTACTTACCCAGAGCCGAAGGATACCAGCGAGTACGCTGCTATATTTTGCTGTCCGTTGGTTTTCTCTCAACCGATATCAAGGGTGTCGTTAAGAGTCGAAGATACCCAGCGGCCCTTTCTGTCATCAAACCGTGATGTCGCTTTCGGCAACGATCAGATCCTCGACAGGGTGCTATCGGAACTCAAAGGCTCTAGCCTGGCATCACAAGTGAAGCACGTCATCATTGAGTGTTTGCCATCAGGCTCTCCGACGGAAAAAGATATTGTTGAACGTCTATTCATGAGCAGTAGAACACTGCAACGTAAATTGTCTGATGAAGGGACAAACTTCCGCACGCTGCTGCTAGAGGCTCGACGCGCACTGGCTGAGCAATACATTGCTGACAAGAACATGCCGCTGGCTGAGATTAGCTACATGCTGGGTTTTTCAGATCAGTCCTCATTCTTTAGGGCGTTCAAAAAGTGGACTGGAGATTCCCCATCCCAGTTTAGAGACACCCTAGCTTAAGCTTCAGATTGGCGCAGATGGTCAGTAGATTGGCGCAAATGGCTACCCTAGTTTTCAACATCCCTCGATAGACTAGCTCCACATGCATTGCCAGAAGTATCCAGATGGAATATCAAAGAACAGAGCTTGAAATAGCGTGGGAGGAACTATCGTTCTGGCGAGACTTTGCTGTCTGGTGGAAGGCTGAGCGCGGCAACACACCTGAGCCTCGCATACTAGAAGCTCTCTATGAGGCTGAGAGGCGCTATGAACAAACGCGCGGCCAGAGGATTTGAGAGTCCGTATCAACGCGATGGAAAACATGGCGGTTGATCGGCAGTTCGACGGGGGCACTGATCCTTTTTAGGCTAGGCGCAGATTGGCGGATTTGGTCAGTAGTTTGGCGGGGATGGCCACATACGCCAGCGGCTTCGAGCGTGATACTAGCTCCAACAACAACCCAAGGAGAAACACTAGGAAAATATTTAAATTAGTAATAGCTGCTAGACTGCTTACCATGAAATATTTACTACTAATGTCTACACTAACCACTTCGTTAATGTGCTCTGCTGGCAGTTGGGCTGAGTGGACTGAGGTGTCCGAGGATACTACTGGCACGAAGGTCTACGTAGACTTCGACAAGATACATAAGATTGATGGGTTTGCTTACTACTGGTCTCTCACCGACTTCCTCGAGCCAGCCTACGAGCTTTTGTCTGTCAAGATGTATGCCGCGGCTGACTGTAAGGCATTCAGGTTCATGCAGGTGAGCCTGTTAGTTTACAAGCTACCGATGGCTGAAGGGGAGGCTATACTGACAAGCATTCCTGATCCTAAATGGAACTACGCTCCACCTGACAGCGTTCTAGAAGACATACTGGAAGCCGTCTGCGCTCACTGAATTCACTGCTAGCCCCTAGGCCAATCCCACAACAAATTCTGTGAGCAACTGTCACGTTTTGCTCGCGGCGTTTGGTATATAAGGGCCCCCGGGGCACGCAAATGGCAGCATGACTGAGGCTGTCAGTGGGGAGAGGAATGAATCGCCCCCAGTTTGCTAGACACCTTTCAGTCATACAAAATGACTATGAGAGAGGTGATTATGAGCAGGAAGAGATACCCAGACGAATTCAAGATGGAAGCCGTCAAGCAGGTTATTGATCGCGGACACAGCGTGGCTGATGTCGCTGGCAGGCTAGGAATGACGACGCACAGCCTTTATGCCTGGATCAAGAAGTATGGACCTGACTCAGTCGAGCATAACGCTAAGACGGATGACCAGGCTGAGATCCGCCGGCTGAAGAAGGAGCTCAAGAGGACAACAGAGGAGCGCGACCTGCTAAAAAAAGCCGCGGTGTACTTCGCCAACCAGCGCGAGTGAGGTATGCCTTTATACGTGCCGAGAGTAAGACATGGCCGGTACGGGCGCTATGTGACCTGTTTGATGTCCATCCCAGCGGTTATTACGCATGGCTGAACAAACCTCGTTCTAAGCGCTCGGTTGCCAATGAACGGCTCACGGGGCTAATCAAGCCATTCTGGCTGGAAAGCGGTGGTGTGTATGGGTATCGGAAGATATTCAGTGACCTACGCGAGTATGGAGAATACTGCGGGGAGAACCGGGTCTACCGCCTAATGCATATCGCCGGGCTGCGAGCACAGGTGGGTTACCGGCGGCCACGTCACCGAAGTGGGTCGCCCCATGTCGTCGTTCCAAATCGGTTGCAGCGACAGTTCAGTACGGCCACACCCGATGAAGCTTGGGTCACCGATATCACGTATATCCGTACCCATGAAGGCTGGCTTTACCTGGCAGTGGTGCTTGATTTGTTCTCTAGTCGCGTCATTGGTTGGTCGATGCACTCACGGATAACGAAAGAACTGGCACTGGATGCATTGTTAATGGCGGTATGGCGTCTGTCTCTTATACACATCTCCGAGCCCACGAGACTAGGCATGATCTCGT
>CAJXTK010000131.1 GCA_913061115.1 uncultured Haliea sp. | reverse complement strand
TCTACACCTCTCTATTCGTCGGCAGCGTCAGATGTGTATAAGAGACAGACCCAGAGGCTATTTCAAGAGACTATGCCAGCATGGCAGCGCTGACCTTTTTCCTTGCTTTGGCGATTTTTGTCAGCGCCAAACGCGGTAAATCAGTGCCCAAACGCGCTTATATCGGACGAATCATGGGCACAGTGTTAGTCTCTTCCTACGCACTGTATTATTATTTTCTGCTTTCAACCTAGTCAACTGAGGAAAGTTCTATGCCGGAGCAAAGCTCCATTAGTTACACCACATCCGCGCGCCGCACCATCCGCATGGAGGCCGCTGCAGTAGCCTCTCTGGAGGAGCGTATCGGGGCTGAATTCAATGCAGCGTGTGCACTATTGCTACAGGTTCGGGGTCGAATCATTGTCACTGGCATGGGGAAATCAGGCCACATTGCTCGCAAGATAGCGGCAACACTGGCCAGCACTGGATCCCCCGCTTTTTTTGTCCATCCCGGAGAGGCGAGTCATGGTGACATGGGAATGATCACCTCAGAGGACGCAGTTATCGCTCTATCCAACAGCGGCGCGGTGCCCGAAGTTCTCACCCTGCTTCCTCACCTCAAGAGACTGGGCATTCCTCTGGTGAGTATGACCGGTAACGCGCAGTCTGCACTGGGGAAATCCTCTGATGTCCACCTCAATACAGGCGTAGAAATCGAGGCCTGCCCCCTTGATCTAGCACCAACATCCAGTACCACGACAGCACTGGTAATGGGAGATGCACTGGCCATCGCTTTACTAGAGGCCCGCGGTTTTACCGCGGACGACTTTGCTTTCTCGCATCCGGGAGGGACCTTGGGCAAACAACTCCTACTCAAAGTGCAAGACATCATGAAATCTGGCGATGATATTCCCCGGGTGACTGAAAATGTCAAACTGGCCGAGGCGTTATTAGAAATCAGCAATAAAGGCATGGGCATGACGACGGTGATCGATAAGGTGGGTAAACTGGTTGGCGTGTTTACCGATGGTGATTTACGTCGTACTCTGGATGCACGCTTGGATATCAACGAGACTCCAATCGGGCAGTTAATAGGTTCCAGCGTCAAGACGATAGACCCCGACATGCTGGCTGCCGCAGCCTTGCATATCATGGAAGAAAATGAGATCAGTTCCCTTGTTGTGCTCGATGACGCGGGCGCCCTCACCGGCGTCGTTCACCTCAAAGATCTGCTGCATGCAGGAATCGTTTAATGCCTGATCACTTCAATCAACCCACCCCAGACTCACTCTGGAGACTCTCTATGCCCCACCGCGGCCCTGACAAATACGCTCGAACGTTGAAATCGGGCATCTGGCTTCTCGTTCTGCTCGCGAGCTTTCAGACAGTCGTCACCCATGCCCTACCGAGTGATGGTGACCAGCCCATTCACCTCACTGCAGACAAGGCCCTACGTGATGAAAAAAAGGGGGTGACGATCTATACCGGCAATGTGCAAATGAAGCAGGGCAGCATGGAGCTAGAAGCCGACACACTGACCATTTATCACACATCCGACGATCTCAGCGAGATAGTGGCCGAAGGAAATCCCGCCAAAATGCGTCAACTGCCAGAGTTGGGCAAGGGGGTGGTTCACGCTCATGCTGATGTGATCAAGTATTTCAAAAACGAGAACCGGGTGCACCTGCAAACAAACGCCCATATCGAACAGGACGGATCTGTTGTGGACGGGGATTCCATTGATTACCTAATGAAGAAGCAATTAATCACTGCGCAGTCCGATCAAACGCGCACAGGTAACAAGGTTGTGGTCGTCATTCCGCCCAGCGTGCAAACCACGGAAGACAAAAAAAGGCCAGAGGAACAGCCATCAGCGGAAATGTCCGCTCCACCGGCAACAGAGCAATTAGAAGAGAGCGGCAGTGGCAGAACTACGAGCGAATAACCTGGCCAAGGCTTACCGCGGAAGGGAAGTGATACACGATGTCTCACTATCGTTAGACAGTGGACAGATCGTAGGCCTTCTAGGACCGAACGGTGCGGGTAAAACCACTTGCTTTTACATGATCATCGGAATCATCCCTGCTGACCGAGGCGATATCACTATAGATGGCATGGATATCACCTCACTCACCATGCATGAGCGGGCACGTCGCGGCATCGGCTATCTGCCGCAGGAGGCCTCGATATTCAGACGACTCACTGTAGGCGACAACATTTTGGCTATACTGGAAACGCGTTCGGATCTCGACAAAAAGCAACGCTTGGCTCGAAGGGATGAATTGCTGGAGGAGTTTCATGTCCAACATCTGCGTGAAAGTCTCGGTCAATCCCTGTCAGGTGGCGAGCGGCGACGCATTGAAATTGCCCGTGCGCTGGCCACAGAGCCCGATTTTATTATGCTTGATGAGCCTTTCGCAGGTGTAGACCCTATCTCAGTCATCGATATCAAAGAGATTATTAATCACCTGCGTGACAGAGGTATCGGCGTCCTTATCACCGACCACAACGTGCGTGACACTCTGGATATCTGTGAAAAAGCTTATATCGTTGGCGAGGGTTGCATCATCGCCTCTGGGACGCCTGAAGACGTGCTAAACAATGAACACGTCCGCAAAGTCTATCTGGGCGAACAGTTCCGCATGTAGCCACTGCGGAACTCCCGCACCGGTTCACATCTCCCATAACGTCTTGTCTTAGAACCAGACTGCAGCCACTGCGCCCAAAAATCGTGCTCCATGAATCAAAAAACAAGCAATTATCGGGCCAACTAGTTGCCACGCAACGGCGGCCAGCGCTACACTGGTAGTGTTGGCCCTCACCATAAAGACTGATAGGGCCGCAAAATAAGGGTGCTAGAGACCTGTTAATGAAGCAGTCACTACAACTAAAACTGAGCCAACAGCTGAGGATAACTCCGCAGCTGCAGCAAGCCATCCGCTTACTGCAGCTGTCTACCCTGGATCTGCAGCAAGAGATACAGCAGGCTCTGGATAGCAACCCACTTTTAGAGGAGTCTGAGGATGACCTGTTTGATCTCGAGGATGATCAACCACAGGAATCCAGCGCCGAAGGAAGTGACGGCCCCCTGCAGAACCTGGAGCACACAGCCAACGACAATCAGAACGAGGGGTCGGACTGGGATGCACATGAACTAACGACCATGCCTGATGAGCTGCCCGTTGACGTGCAATGGGAGGACCTGCTGCCGTCTTCTTCGGCTCCCGCTCAGTCACCACAGGACGAAGAGGGTTTCGATGACGACATAGCCGGACGCCAAGTCGCCAGTGAATCACTGCGCGAACAACTACTGTGGCAACTTAGCCTCACGAGACTATCTGACACTGACCGCCTGATTGCCCTGTGCATTATTGACGCTACGGATGACAATGGGCGCCTCACATTGAGCGTGGAAGACATCTACGATTCTTTAACTCACGATCTGGATATCGACATTGAAGAGGTGGTTGCCGTCCTTCACCGCCTGCAACAATTTGAACCTTCCGGCATATGCGCTAGCGGCCTTCAGGAGTGCCTGCAAATTCAGCTAAACCAGCTGCCGCCTGCCACTGCCTGGTTGCCACAGGCCAAACAGATAGTGAATCGCTATCTGGACCAACTGGCCGCCACAAACTACGAACAGATTCAGCGGCGCATGCGACTCAAGGAGCAAGAACTCAAAGCGGTGCTCGCTCTCATTCAGTCGCTGGACCCCAACCCCGGGCACACAGCAGTGCCAAAAGATATTGAGTACGTTGTGCCAGATGTCTATGTCAGCAAAAAGAATGGCCGCTGGCTGGTCGGACTCAACCCGGACATCATCCCCAATCTGCGCATCAATACCCACTACGCTAATTTAGTCGCGCGGGGTGACACCAGTGCAGACAACACCTATTTACGGGATAATCTGCAAGAAGCACGTTGGTTCCTTAAAAGCCTGCAGAGCCGCAATGAAACCCTCATTAAGGTTGCTAGCAAAATTGTTGAACGCCAGCGAAATTTTCTTGAGTATGGCACGGAGGCCATGAAGCCCTTGGTGCTGCACGATATAGCCGAGGCCATCGAAATGCACGAGTCTACTATCTCTAGAGCTACCACCAACAAGTACATGCATACCCCACGGGGTATTTTTGAGCTGAAATATTTCTTTTCCAGCCATGTGGCGACGTCTTCAGGCGGCGAATATTCATCAACAGCCATTCAGGCTCTAATGAAAAAACTACTCGCGGCAGAGAATCCACGTAAACCGCTGAGCGATAACAAAATTACGCTTTTGATGCATGCACAGGGCATTGAAGTTGCTCGTCGAACCATCACCAAGTACCGAGAAAAACTGTTTATCGCTCCATCCAACGAGCGTAAACGGTTAGTCTAGACTGAAAGTATTCCTATCTGGCAGCGCTTAGTAGCGTCGCCAATGTCAACCCCATAAAGCGGAGCAGCACTATATGCAACTGACAATCACTGGTCATCATCTCGAAATAACCACCCCTCTGAGGGAGTACGTGGAGAACAAATTCGAGCGCCTGCAGCGTCATTTCGACCAGACCACGAAGACCCATGTCATTCTCACTATCGAGAAAATGGTGCAAAAAGCTGAGGCCACTATACACATAGCGGGCGGTGACCTGTTCGCTCATGCGGATTCGGATGACATGTACGCCTCCATCGATGCTCTTGCTGACAAGCTGGATCGTCAATTGATCAAACACAAGCAAAAACACCGAGGACACTAAAGACGAAGCTATGCACCTTTTAAGCCAAATACTAACGCCAGAGCGCACCGTCTGTCATGCACATGGACCCAGCAAGAAAAGACTGTTTGAAACGATAGCGGAGTTAGTGTGCGCAAATGAACCTTTGCTGCACTACGACAACATCCTAAACCATCTTATTACGCGGGAAAAACTGGGCAGCACGGGCCTGGGTCAGGGCATCGCAATACCGCATTGCCGTGTAGGTAATTGTACTCAGCCATTAGGCGCGCTGCTCTCACTGGAAAAACCGATCCCCTTTGATGCGCCGGATGAACAGCCAGTAGACCTGCTATTCGTGCTGCTCGTGCCAGAGGAAGCTCGTCAGCAGCATCTAGATATACTCGCAAATATCGCACGCTTATTTAATCAACAGCAATTCTGTGGACAGTTGCGTGCCGCCAGAGATAGCTGCACCCTCTATGAGGTCGCCTGCAGCGGCGCGGATTGAGCAACAATATCCTATGCAATTAATTATCATCAGTGGACGCTCCGGCTCGGGAAAGAGTACTGCATTGAACCAGTTAGAGGACGAGGGTTTCTACTGTATTGACAACCTCCCGATATCGCTTCTGCCCGCGCTGATTGAGAAAATCGGCGGTGACGAGTTCAGCATTTTTCAAGGTATAGCGGTTTGTATTGATGCTCGTAATGCGTGGAAAGATCTGCGGAAATTCGAAGCGATTATTCAGTCACTTCCACTATCGGTGGAAACCCAAGTGCTGTTTCTGGACGCCCAGGAAATTAACCTGCTCCAGCGTTTTGGTGAAACGCGACGCCGACACCCGCTCAGCACGGAATTTATTCCGCTGGCAGAGGCGATCGATAAAGAACGAGAACTTCTGGAGCCCATTTACGACTGCGCATCCCTGGTGTTGGACACCAGCCACATGACCGTTTACGACCTGCGTGATGCTATCAAGCAACAGCTGCTGGGGAGCAGTGTCGGAAGCATGGCGATACTGTTACAGTCTTTTGGCTTCAAGCGCGGAGTACCTGCCGACGCAGACCTCGTGTTCGATGTAAGAATGTTACCCAACCCCCACTGGGTAAAGGAGTTGCGACTCAAGAGTGGGCTAGACTCCGAAGTGCAAGCGTTTCTCGAAAGCCAGCCTATGACAGAGGAGCTGTTTCAGGATATTTGCCACTATCTGGACAACTGGCTGCCGCGTTATCGTGAGGGTAATCGTAGCTATATGAATATCACCTTTGGTTGTACCGGCGGGCAACATCGGTCAGTATATTTAGCCGAACGACTATTCCAACATTACAAAGGGCAGTTGCCGACAATAAATATAAGACACCGAGAACTACAGTAGGCAGAATAGATTGTGATACAGACCCAACTGACAATTACCAACAAACTCGGTTTGCACGCAAGGGCGGCAGCAAAATTCGTGGCGTGCACTACATCGTTTTCCAGTCGTATACAGGCGGGTAAGGACGGTCAATTGATCGATGGCAAGAGTATAATGTCTGTCATGATGCTCGCTGCAGGCAAAGGTACTGTATTGGATATTGAGATTGAAGGCAGTGATGAAGAAAACGCTCTCGTTGCGCTGCAGACTCTCATCGAAAATTACTTTGACGAAGGCGAGTAAACTATCAATCCGTAACTAATCACGTTGTTGCGCGGGTAACTTTTCCGGATAATCCACTGCACAGTCACGCTGGCATGAAGGGTTTATCTGGGAGGTGAAATGATTCAAGGTCAAGTAGCAGCCCAAAAAACCCTCGACAAACTGTCCGCTGCGCTGAACAGCGGAACCTTTGTCGATGTGCAAAGAATGCTGAATGGACTGCTTCCGGCCGACGTCGCGCACCTTCTCGAATCTTCCCCACCGAAGTTCCGACATATTCTGTGGCAAATGGTGGAAGTTGACCGTGAAGGTGAAATACTGAGTGAAATGGGCGACGACCTGCGGGCACAGTTTCTCGGCCAAATGGATGCGACGGAAGTTGCTCAGCTAACCGAGGGCTTGGCAGACGACGACATCGCCGACATCCTTCAGCAACTACCCGGTCACGTCACCCGGGAAGTCCTCACCGTCATGGATCAGCAGGACCGGGCGCGCCTTGAAAGAGTCATGCACTACCCCGAGGATTTAGCCGGGGGCCTGATGAATACAGATACTATAACCATCCGAGCCAGATTAACCTTGGACGTGGTCCTTCGCTATTTACGCCGGCATACTGAAATCCCAGAGATGACTGACAACCTGATTGTGGTCAATCGGTCCGATCAATTCATCGGTTTGCTGTCTCTACGGACGTTACTCGTATCAGACCCCGCCGCCTCTGTGCGGGAAATGATGCTCACCGATGTGGAACCTATTCCGGTCAATATGACTGACAAGGAAGTGGCGCGTCTATTTGAGAGCAATGACTGGGTATCGGCCCCTGTGGTAGATGATAATGGCACACTGTTAGGCCGGATCACTATCGACGACGTAGTGGACGTGATTCGCGAGGACACTGATCGCTCCCTGATGTCAATGGCGGGCCTGGACGAGGACGCTGACACCTTCGCCCCTCTTATGCATGCCGCACCACGTCGCGCCATCTGGCTGGGAATCAATCTGGTGACTGCTTTCATTGCCGCTTCGGTTATTAATCTCTTTCAGGGGACCATTAAAGAATTTGTATTTCTCGCCGTGTTAATGCCTATAGTAGCCTCCATGGGTGGCATTGCCGGCACCCAGACGCTGACGCTGATGGTACGTGGGATCGCTTTGGGACAGGTGGTTAAAAACAACCAGACCTGGCTGATTAACCGCGAACTGGTGATCGGGCTCATGAACGGTATCCTCTGGGCTGTGGTCGTGGCTATCGCTGCGTCGATCTGGTTCCAGCAATGGAAAATAGGCCTGATCATTGCCGCGGCTATGGTCATCAATCTAGTGACTGCCGCACTGGCTGGCGCCGTACTTCCGCTATTAATGGCCAGGGCAAAGATCGATCCGGCATTGGCAGGCGGCGTCGTGCTTACCACCATTACCGACGTCGTGGGCTTTGTCTCATTCCTCGGACTAGCGACACTGTTGTATGCCTGATCGACGAGAAGACGACGCCATCGAGCCGCAAGATCCTCCCAGTAAAAGCGCACGCAAACGGCAGATGCTCGGTCTGCAAGCAGTAGGAGAATCCTTGCTGTCGTTAAATGACAATCAACTTTCTAAAATTCCTATTGATGATGAACGGCTGTTGTCGGCCATCCGCGAGTGTCGGCAGATTCGTAGCAATAGCGCCCGCAAACGACACCTACAGCTTATCGGCAAGATTATGCGCAACATAGACCCCGCCCCGATTGAGCAAGCGTTGGCGGCCCTGCACAACACAAAACAAGAAAGTACTACAGCGTTCCATCAACTGGAGCAATTACGTGAAGATATACTTGCAGCCGGGGCCGAGGGGGCAGAGCTGGCCATGACTCGCTTCCCTGAAGCTGACCGTCAGCAGTTACGGCAGGTCATTTTACAACATCACAGGGAAGTACAAGGCCATAAACCGCCATCGGCCAGCCGAAAGTTATTCCGCTATCTAAAAGAGCTACAGCAATCCTATGGCGAGTCCAACTGAACGGAAGGATTTATATTGTCGGGCTCCGCGCCGTCTCAACGAATTTCATCGCGCCTTCCGACACCGCAACGGCTGTCTCTTATACACATCTGACGCTGCCGACGAATAGAGAGGTGTAGAT
>CAJXTK010000130.1 GCA_913061115.1 uncultured Haliea sp. | reverse complement strand
TGTGTATAAGAGACAGCAATAGACTCTTAAGTCTAAATTGCGGGCGCGGGTGGTTTTGGTTTGCCTCCGATGGCTATTAGTTATGCCGCAGTGTATTTCCTATTAGCGTTGCTCACGCATCCTCGGAATAGCGCGTAATGACCATCTTGCCTAACGCCATTTGGTGTACCTGGTCAGGGCCGTCTGCCTGGCGGCACCAGCGGGCGTAGTTAAATGCTTCTGCCATGCAGTAATCTGCCGTTAGCCCCCCAGCACCGTGCATCTGCATGCAACGATCGATGATGTTTTGGACCATCAGAGGCACTGTGGTTTTGCTGGCCGCGATCATATCCAGTGCACCCATGGTGCCTGCATCATCCATTTTCCTGCAGGTTTTCAGCACCAGCAAACGCGCCATTTCGATTTCTGAAAAACAGCGGGCGATATCCTCGCGGACGGACTGATGCTGGCTGAGAGTACGGCCAAAGGTGGTGCGCGATGCAACGCGTTTGCACGCCAGTTCAAGCGAGCGCTGTGCTGCGCCAATCAGTCGCATGCAGTGATGAATGCGGCCCGGGCCTAGTCGACCCTGAGCGATTTCAAAACCTCGGCCTGCACCCAACAGCACGTTATCTAGGGGTACCCGAACATTATCAAATACCATCTCGGCATGTCCTATAGGGGCGTCGTCATAACCGAGCGTGGTTAGTGGACGTATTAGTTGTAATCCAGGTGTGTCCTTGGGCACCAGTACCTGGGTCTGCTGCTTATGACGATTGGTATTGTGTGGATCTGATTTTCCCATGACGATAAATATCCGGGTGCGCTCGTACAGGGCCCCGGTAATGAACCATTTGCGACCGTTCAACACCCACTCGTTGCCATCAGGCACGATGCTCAGTTCTACGTTAGTGGCATCTGACGAGGCTACCTGTGGTTCTGTCATGGCATAGGAAGAGCGAATATCGCCGGCTAGAAGCGGGGTTAGCCACTGCGCCTGTTGAGCGGGCGTGGCGTACTTCATGAAGACTTCCATATTGCCCGTATCCGGCGCGTTGCAATTGAACACTTCGGGTGACCACAATACCCGCCCCATGGTTTCGGCCAGTGGCGCATAGTCAAAATTACTCAGGCCACCGTGATCGCTGAACTCAGCCAGTGAAGGTGGAATGAACAAATTCCACAGACCCTGCTCCTGCGCTTTAGTCTTGAGTTCATGCATGATGGGCAAGTAGCCATAACGATTTTCTGCTACGTGCAATTGGGCAGTGTACTCTTCTTCTCGAGGGTAGATGTTCTGCGTCATGAACGCGTTGAGTTGTTGCTGGTACCTGCTAGATTTTTCACTGAAATCGAACACACGGCTCTCCGTAGCGGGTGAAATGACGTGGCGATAGAATTATCGCCACGCATTGGGGGCGCTAGATACGCTCGATGATGATTGCGGGTGCCATGCCGCCGGCTGCGCACATGGTGATGAGGCCAAACTGCTGGTCTCGACGCTCTAATTCATCCAGCACGGTGCCGATTAACAGTGCACCGGTTGCTCCTATCGGATGGCCCAGTGCCATCGCACCACCGTTAACATTGACCTTGTCGCGGTTGAGTTGCAGGTCACGGATGAATTTTTCCGCCACTACAGAAAAGGCCTCATTGATCTCAAACAGGTCGATGTCTTCGATGGACAGACCTGCTTTCGCCAGTACTTTTCTGGCCGCTGGGACCGGAGCGTTCAGCATCAGGGTAGGACAGTCACCCATGTTGCACATCGCTTTAATGCGGGCACGCGGTTTCATGCCGTGTGCTTTGGCATACTCGGGGGAGGCCAGTAGCACTGCACCTGCACCATCGACCACGCCGGAAGAGTTGCCCGCATGATGCATGTGGGTGATTTCCAGCCCTGGGTATTTTTGCAATAACATACTGCGATAAGTCAGGCCACTTTCATCCAACGCATAATCTGCAATCGGCGCAAATGAAGCCTTCAGTTCTGCGAGGCCTTCTAGGGTCGTTTGGGGACGGGGAAATTGCTCTTTATCCAGCGCCAGTGTGCCGTCAATAGAGTAGACCGGAACCAAGCTATTGTCGAAGTAGCCGTTGTCAATTGCATTAGCTGCTCGTTGCTGCGAGACGTACGCGAGTGCATCCAACGCTTGCCTGTCAATACCTTCCATGCTCGCGATTGCATCGGCGCAGACGCCCTGATGAGGTTGCGGATGCAAGGCTCTTAGGGCTAGGTTTCCATTATCGAGGAACGGGGTAGGGGTTGCTCCTTCTTCCCCATAGATCGACATCATTTCCGCGCCGCCACCAATTACTAGGTCTTCTGTTCCAGACATGATGCTCATGGCTGCAAGGTTTACCGAAGTGATGCCAGAGCCGCAGAAGCGGTCCAAGGTCATGCCGCTGGAGCGAATGTCATAGCCCGCTTCCAGTGCAGACATGCGAGCTAGGTCGCCACTTTGACGTCCTCTCTGGGAACTGGTGCCAAAGATTACATCATCGACATCGGCGGTATTCAGGTCATTGCGTTCAGCGATGGCTTTGAGCACTGTGGCACCGAGATGCTGTGGGTGTTGGTCTGCAAGGGCGCCTTTGCCCTTCTTGCCAATGCCGCGCGGTGTGCGGCAGGCGTCGATAATCCATGCGTCTGTCATTGTGTTACTCCTTATTTGCCTTTCCAGTTAGGGGCGCGTTTTTCAGCGAAAGCGACTGACCCTTCGATAGCGTCTTCGCTTATGAATACCGGCATCGTCAACTCCTGTTGCTTCTGCCACATTTCATCGGCGGACCAGTCTTCGGACTGTAATACAACCTGTTTGCTAATCGCGACTGCCAGTGGCCCATTGGCAACAATCCTGGCAGCCAGCGCTTTCGCAGCATCAAGCGCTGTTCCTGCTGGTACCACTTCATTGATCAGGCCAATATCATAGGCACGCTGGGCGCCGATAAAGTCACCGGTTAACGCCAGTTCCATCGCCAGTCGCTTGGGTATTTGTCTGGGGAGTTTAATGAGTCCGCCGGCGGCAGCTGCGAGACCACGTTTGACTTCCGGGATGCCAAATTTAGCATCATCGGCAGCAACGATAAGATCGCAGGAGATGGCGAGTTCCAGGCCTCCGGCCAGGGCGTAGCCCTCAACCGCAGCGATAAGCGGTTTGCGCGGCGTTGCTTCGGTCAGGCCAGCAAATCCACGGCCCTCAACATTCGGTGTTTCACCGGTAACAAACGCTTTTAGATCCATGCCAGAGCAGAAGGTACCGCCAGCGCCGGTAAGAATCGCAACGCGGATGCTGTCATCGCTGTCTAATCTGTCCATAGCGGCGGCGACGCCTTCGGCGAGTGCTTTGTTAGCAGCATTTCTAGCTTTCGGGCGGTTAAGTGTGACGGTCAAAATGCCATCAGTGACATCCATTAGTACTTCTTCAGCCATTGTTCTAATCCTCGTTAGTGAACGTTTAAAAAGCGGCCGACGTCTAGACGCCGGTGTGTTGATCAGTCGTCAGTCAGTCAATAATATTGCCAGGTCAGCCAGTTGCGCGACCGCTTCACCCTGTGAATCTGCCTCGGCACTGGAAGCGGTTCCTATCTGCGCGCGCTTGACAATGCCTTGCAAAATGGCTGCGAGGCGAAACAGCGAGAACACCAGATAGAAGTTCCAGTTTTCAATGCCGTCGCGGCCAGTACGTTCACAATAGCGCGCGATGTATTCTTCATCACTGGGAATGCCAAGCGCTGCGCGGTCGACGCCTCCGAGACCTTTGATGCGGCCCTCCCGTGGGAGCATCCAAGCCATGCATTGATTGGCTAGGTCCGCCAGAGGGTGGCCCAACGTAGACAGCTCCCAGTCTAACAGAGCAATGACCCGCGGTTCTGTAGAGTGGAACATCATATTGTCTAGCCGGTAGTCACCATGGACCAGTCTTACCGTGCCGTCATCCTCAGGCATTTTGGCCACAAGCCACGTCATCAATGACTCCATCGAAGCGATGTGGCAAGTCTCGGACGCGCGATACTGTTTGCTCCAACGGCCCAGCTGACGCTCAAAGTAGTTCCCTGGTCGACCAAAGCTGGTCAGACCAACCGCATCCACATCCACGTTATGCAGGGCGGCCATGGTTTGATTCATGGCATCGTAGATAGCGGAGCGCTCTGCGTTGTCGGCCGCATCGGGAAGTAGAGGGTCCCACAAGATGCGACCTTCCTTGTATTCCATGACGTAGAACATAGAACCAACGATATCGTCGTCTTCGCACAGCACAAATGTTTTTGGTACCGGCACGTCGGTATCACGCAATGCACTGATGACGCGAAATTCTCGATCGACCGCGTGGGCTGATTTCAGTAATTCGCCAGGTGGCTTACGCCGCAGCACATAATGTTTGCCGTCTGCAGCGGTGAGTTTGAACGTGGGATTGGATTGACCTCCCTCAAATTTTTCCGCACTTAAAGGCGCTGTGAACCCTGTCATGTGCAGGGTTAAATAGTCGCTGAGTTTTTGGACGTCTAGACTTTGTGTCTTCATATGTCTTCTTCATTATGTTGGACAATTGATGCCATACACGCACTGGCAAAGTTTGTGCTGTGGCCGGCTCGGTAACAATGACAGTTCGCAACAAATAAGTGTACCGGAACTTACAGGTGTTCAGTATTTATTGAGTCGCGTCACCGTGAACGCTATGCTGAACGCGTGTTCCGCCCAGTTTAGCATTTCTGTGGTACGCCGTGACCTGAGATGTCCTGTCGGCTAAGGATTAATGTCAATCAACAAGGAAATATTCAGCGTGGTGCAGCCCATTGGGGATACAGAGCAACGCCAAGTAGAGCAGAAGACAGAAGACTATATCTGCCAGGCAGAGGGTATTTTTGGTCGACCTTTCGATCGTATTCCGGTGCTTTTCGACCTAAAAGGACAGACGGCGGGCATGTTCAAAACCATTGGCACGCGTCGCCTGATCCGCTACAACCCCTGGATTTTCTCCAAGTATTTCGAGGAAAACCTACGCGATACCGTACCCCATGAGGTGGCCCATTTTATCGTGCATGAGGTCTATCCTAGGCGTGGCGTAAAGCCTCACGGGCTCGAGTGGCAGGCGTTAATGGCGCGTTTTGGTGCCGACCCAGGCGTCACCTTCAACCTTGACCTGGAAGGAGTGCCCCAGCGCAGGCAGGCTAAACACCGCTACCACTGCGGCTGCCAATTGCACGAAGTGTCTACAACCCGCCATAACCGCGCACAGCGGGGCAGAGTGCGCTATCAGTGTGTTACCTGCGATGGCCGTCTGGTGTACCTGTCCTGACGTTATGCCAGTGGGTCGCTACCGTGCTGCGCAGCCAAGTGCTCAGCCCCGCCTCAGAGTCCCTTGCGATAGGTATACGGTGTTACGCCAGTCCAGCCCTTGAAGGCCCGTATAAATGCGCTAGATTCCGAGAACCCCGCCCGGTGTGATATTTCCTCAATACTGAGCCCCTGTTTTCCGAGGAAGTGCAGGGCAGTATCACGGCGCATCTGGTTTTTGATGTCCTTGAACGTGGTTCCCTCCGCCGCGAGGCGCCTTCTGAGTGTTTGCGGATGAACTTCCAATGTGACGGCGACATCATTGAGCTCCGATACGTTGCGCAGTTGACGGCGCACAATGTCCCGTACCTGTGATGTCCAGCTATTGATGGCGTAGTTCTGAGTGAGCATTATGAGCGCCGGATGCCGTAAAAAGTGGCGCAGTGATGCTTCATTCTGTGTGATACGTTTGCTTAGCAGGCCCTTAGATAGTAATAGCTGTGAGTGGGGCTGTTCGAACTTCACCGGGTTGGCAAGGAACATATGACGGTAATCCAGCGCTGGGGCGAGTGGTTGATAAGCTAACTGTACGACCTGAATCGGTAGGTGTTCCTGCACCAGCCAGCTTGCAAAGCGATGCAGATTGAACAGCAGCAACTCGTGCAGAAAGGGGTTTGATGGCGCATTAACGTCCTGTGGTACCAGCCGGATCACAGCAGACTCTCCATCTTCGTCTAGAACCGGGTGCACGCCTAATTCAAACAGCTGATAGAACCGGCACGACCGGCTTAACGCCTCTCCGAGCGTCTCGCACCCAATAACCGCATGGCACATCATCGACCAGCAACCCAGCGGCATGGGCTGGGTTCCATAACCTAGGGTCTCGTCATTCATGGCCTGCATCGTGGCGACCTGCAGGTCGGCGAAGCGTTCTATCGATATTCGCGCGTTGCCTTCCAGCATCAGTCTGGGGGAGACACGATTTTTACGCAGCAGGCTGATGGGGTCCAGGCCCTGCGCGACCGCATTTTTCAACACTGAGCGTGCGAAATAGACGGATATTGATAAGTCGCGCATGCGCTTACTAGGCCCGGGTAACGTGTGTGCTGAGGTGAATGGGTTTGCTTTCCACCGAGGCCACCTGATTGCGTCCGCCTCGCTTGGCCAACTGCATCGCTCGCTCGGCCTCGCCTGACAGTTTGTTCAGCTCTCCTCCCCCAAGCGCGCCCGCCACACCAAGGCTTATGGTAATGGCGATCTGCTGTTGGTTGACGATGAGGGCGCACTCGGCAATGTCTAGGCGGATGCGTTCGGCCAACATACGAGCGCCGTCCAAGTGGGTACAAGGCAGAATCAGCAGGTATTCCTCACCTCCGACCCGGGCCACTATATCGCTGGCGCGGCTTATGCGCTGTAGAGTTTGAGCGACCTGCCTGAGCACCTGGTCTCCCGCTTTATTGCCGAAGTTGCTGTTGACTTCCTTGAAGTGATCGATACTCACCATAATAGCGGCTGTGGGCAGCTGCCGGCGGGCGGCCTGCGCTAGTGTGACGTGCAAAGTTTGTTCCAATCCATGGCGATTCAGCAGCCGGGTCAGCGGGTCTTGTGTGGATATATGGGACAGCTTTTGTTGGTTTTCGATGAGCACACTGGCCAGAAAGCCCATTGCGACCAGCACATACGCTGAGCTGTATAGACCAAAAGCCACTGTCTGGGCCTGAAAATAGTTGTCATGGGTCTGCCAGAGGTACAGCAGTACTAGCATGCTGACCACTATTATTAGGGCGGCGGCCGTGATGCCGTCACCCACATTGCTTTTTTTCCAGCTGCGCCAGCCGCACAGTAGACCTGCGGAAGCAAAAAAGAACGCAGCAACAGCGACTTGCATGCCAAATATATCTCGTGGATCGAGAAAAAACACACTGACACAGGCAGCTAAGCCGGCGATGCCAAACACGATGCGCCCCGTCTTGATCTGTGCTCGCTGTCCCGCCGCCGTAAATAGCAGGTAACTATAAAGAATTGCTGCTGCCGAAGAAATGTCCATCCGCATGGGTGCGCTCGCACTATATTGCAGCGCAAAAGCGATTAATCCTAGCAGGGTGGCCATGAAATAGACGGTATACAGACCTATTCCGGGCCCGGGGTTGCTGGCACTGCTGAGCGCGTAGACAACAACCATCTGTGCGCAGGCGAGCACAAAGATTAAGCCAAAGTAGAGAGTGATCCAGTTCTCAGGATGCATTTCTTGCATGGTTTTCCAGTTTTCGCCGATGATTGTGGCTTGTAATTTCTTGTCAATTTATTTGTAGGGGCAGGTCATTGTTGCCCTTGTGGCCGCTCACCATACTAAGCGCCGTTTATTTAAAAGCACGGGAGCTAGACCCTATGTTGCAGCGAGAATTCACGGAAGAGCAGCACATGTTTCGCGACGCCTACCGAAAATTTCTCTCAGTAGAGATTGTGCCACAGATGGAGGCCTGGCGTGAGGCTGGAATTGTTGATCGCGAAGCCTTCCTCAAAGCGGGTGAACAGGGCTTTTTAATGATTTGGCCGGATGAAAAATACGGTGGCATGGGCGATCCCGATTTCCGTTTTGAGCAAATTATTATTGAAGAGACGTCCTATGCTAGGGTAGGGGACTGGTATAACTCGCTGCACAGCCGCCTAGTGGGGCCGTATCTTACGCGTTTTGGCAGTGAGGAACAGTGCCAGAGATTTTTGCCGGGTTGCGTTCGTGGTGAGATTATTTTGGCTATTGCCATGACTGAGCCAGATGCAGGTAGTGACCTCGCTGGAATGCGCTCGACGGCGGTCGAAAAAGAGGACCATTGGGTGCTGAATGGCTCAAAAACCTATATTTCTAACGGCATCAATGCCGACCTTGTGATCGTTGCGGCCAAGACTGATCCGGAAAACAACCCCCACGCTATGACCCTATTTCTGGTCGAGCGGGGTATGGAGGGCTTCGAGCGAGGGCGCAACTTGGAAAAAATGGGTATGAAAGCTCAGGATACAGCCGAGCTGTTTTTTAACGACGTGAAAGTGCCCAAGGAAAATGTGCTGGGAGAGCCTGGAAAGGGATTTATCTATCTTATGGAAGGACTGGGGGAGGAGCGCTTGATTGGCGCTGCCGGTTATCTAGCATGTGCCCAATCTGTCTCTTATACACATCTGACGCTG
>CAJXTK010000129.1 GCA_913061115.1 uncultured Haliea sp. | reverse complement strand
CGAGATCATGCCTAGTCTCGTGGGCTCGGAGATGTGTATAAGAGACAGCCTCTGAGCTCTCAATAAATTTAAGCTTTTTCTCCAGATCACCAATACACTGCTGACCGACCTCTTCATCAGTCATGTTCCAGATATGATCATCCTTAGTGCAGAAACACTCGAGTACTAACGAGGTAGTGGATTGATCAGGAATCATCGCGGGACTCCAATTCTTGGGCTCATGCAGGCGCCCAAAAAGAACGTCTTCATCCTGAACGTAGAGCCAGGTGTCGATAGACACTCTTTCCTTGCTGAGAATAAGATTGACCGTAATCAACGCTCGAAAACTAAGTCCTTTAGCAGCATCAATCACCTTCTGATCACACGCCGGTTCCATAATCCGCGGCAACACACCCAAGGGGATAGTTGAAACGACAGTAGTGGCCTTTATTGAATACTCCTCACCGTCGGGCTTACGGTAAACTATCTCAAAATCATTTGGCCCAACATATTTTATCCTAGTGACAGTTGACCCGAGTAAAACAGAATCAGGACCGGTCTTGGCGACAATATCTTCTGCCATTCTCTGAGGGATACGGACGTAACCATCACGCGGATACATGAATTCCTCTATCAGACTTTCATTGTCCGACTTAGTCTTCATTAACGATTCCTGAATTACAGTCCAGATAGACAAACCGGCGCTGCGCTGAGATACCCAGTCTGAGGACAGCTTCTCACAGGGGAGTCCCCACACCTTTTCACTGTAACGGCGAAAGAACATGTCATATAACTTTTCGCCAAACTGCGCCACGTATGCGTCTTTCATATTGTTAATCGACTTGTCGAAAATAGAATACTGTAATGCGGACCACAGATAGGTAATACCTGCATGTATGATCGTAGGAATACCGGCATTCTTGATCACGTTGAGAATGCTGATGGGATATAAGTAATAGCCGCCATCGTAATATATGCGGCTGATACGCTGCACCCAGACGACCTCATCACCCATCAGCCTCCGAAACCAATCGTTCAAATCTTCGTTTTTGCTAAACCAGCGATGGCCTCCGAGATCGAATTTGTAGCCTTTGTAATTATTCGTATTGCACAGCCCTCCGACAAAATCATTTCGATCTAACACCGACACCTTGACACCACTAACGCTCAATTCGTGACCCGTGGCAAGCCCTGCAGGACCGGCGCCGAGGATAACAACGTGTTCATTCGTATTCATATTTGCCATGCCATTAAGACGTCTTATGCCGAATTTTAACTACCTTGTTGTATACAGTAGCAAGCAACAAGCATGACAGAAAAACCAGGCCAAATAATTCAATTGCGCCCCACAATCCACCCATGATGCTCACGCTATAGCCTGGTATATAATTTGAAAAAAGCGCTGCATGAACACTCTCCCCTGCTGTGCCTCGCACCACTAACCAAACTGTCGAAGCAAGCAGGCTTAAGGCGGCGATAGAGCCTATCGCGACCCCGAGGCTAACGCCATGAAGTTGCAATATGGATGGCTTCAAGACCGGATTCGCGGTCGAAACAGGGCTCAGCAATAGGGCCGATATCCGTGTGCCCAATACTTTTCCATAGACTCTATAACTCAACCAACTGCAGGTGCCAAAATATATAAAAGCCCAGAATGCGCCGATCCACGCTCCAGCACTGGACACAGAATATCCCGGAAAGAAAATCGCTAGTAATCCTAGATAACCACCGGAGTCATCACCCCATTTTACAATGGAGGCTTGTGTAGCAATATAAATGACTACTGCAGCCAAAGACCCTGCGGTGAGTCCAAGTATACGCGCATTAAATCGGATCGCTGTTTTGAGCAACTTGAGGTTGACTCGATCGACATCGTGAATCATGGCCTTCATATTCTGGTGCTCCCCAATTGAGTTATCGTCTCAATCTGCCAACTGCGCGGAACTAATTAGCATCACACCAAGGGCGAAGTAATGCGTCAAGTTCCAGTATACCCCAGCAAAGAAACCCGCTAGTGCACCAAACAGGAAACCATAACATGCACCAATAAGAGCGCCCGCCCAACTAACGCTATAACCTGGAAGATAATCAGACAGATCTGACAGATGCGCGCCTACAGGATAATTCTCCGGGGCAGTCTGCATTAACAAAACAGCCGTCGCCAAAAAAAACAATAACGAACACAGCGACCCCACGGCAACGCTCATAGCCACAACGTCCATCTTGGCAAATACCGCTGACAAAATTTCATGATCTCGAATCGAACGACTCATGGCTTACACGCCTCCTGTTATGTAGGGCTTTAGTTTATTGTAAAAATCTTGTTAAAACGACCGAAAAAGCCGATCCACCTGTTGTGTGGGCAGACTGCAAATTGATGCTCTGTTCAATGACGACTTGACCTTATATTGCTAGCGGTTAACGATGGCAGACTCGCCCCTAAAAGATAAGGCCTTCAAACATACCTTATCCAAAGGGGACGTAAAAAATAAGTGTTTTTACATCAGATCACGAATAAACACCTAGCCGTGAACTCTACACTAACGGATCGCCCCAATACCGACGGCCTCACGCACCTTACAGATCATTTCCCCACTGTACTGTCTTGCACGCTGCGCGCCCTGGAGTAAAACAGCCTCTATGTGTCCGGGATCATCCATCAGCCGCATATAGTGATCCCTAGCGCCGGCAAGATCACTGTTAATAAGTTCAAATAGCTGCTTCTTGGCCTCGCCCCAAGCAATACCAGCCTGAAACTCGTTTCGCATTCTCGCCGTTTCTTCGACAGATGCAAACGCTGCCCAAAGCTGGAAAACAGTAGAATCATCAGGATCCTTAGGAACCCCAGGCTCCAAAAGATTGGTTCTAATTTTATTAATCACTTTACGCAATGGCTTCTCCGTCAAAAACAAGGGAATGGTATTGTTATAACTCTTACTCATCTTACGACCATCAGTTCCTTGCAAAACAGCACTATCCTCATCGACTACTGCCTCCGGCAGGCTGAACACATCGGTGAAATTGTGGTTAAATCGCTGCGCAATATCTCGTGCCATTTCAACGTGCTGAATCTGATCCCGCCCCACTGGAATTTTCTCGGCATTAAACATTAAAATGTCAGCGGACATCAAAACAGGGTAACCGAACAATCCCATGGTAACGGCGAAGTCCGCATCGTCGCCCGCCTCTTCATTCGCTTGAACAGCTGCTTTGTACGCATGCGCGCGATTCATCAGTCCCTTAGCAGCACTGCAACATAGTATCCAGTTCAGCTCACTAATTTCAGGGATATCGGACTGGCGATAAAATACAGCTTTTTCAACATCTAATCCCAGAGCAAGCCAGGTCGCTGCAATTTCCTTACTTGACTGGCGAATCAGCGCGGGATCACGACACTTGATCAATGCGTGATAATCAGCGAGGAAGAAGAATGACTCTGACAACTCGTCACGCGATGCGAGGATCGCAGGACGAATGGCTCCGACATAGTTGCCCAGATGTGGCGTGCCCGTCGTGGTGATGCCTGTCAGTACGCGCTGCATGGCCATGGATTTTCATACCGTCGAAAACAGTCTTAATGATACTGAGTTTAACCCCTATTGGCTATCCTGAACCACTGCGACTTGGCGAAAAACCCGTTCATACCTAGGCGCCATTGGACCCAACCCAAAACAAGACACATCAGGATACTGCGCGACATGCGATAGCGGCTCTGCTGCCATTTTCAGTATCAAAGCCACAGCGGCATCAGCTTCCCGCTCGGGATCATTCGGGCAGGAGTCATACCGATTCAGCGCTGGATACATTTCTGGATACGCGAGGCGGTCCGGAACAATGGGATGGCATCTATGTGCAACCGCTTCCATTACAGCCAACCCCTGAAATTCGTGGATGGCCGTCGACAGCACCACATCGGCAGCCTGCAATAGTGCCCGATACTCTACAATGCAATCCACATAACCAAACTGCACCAGACGATGGCCCACTAGCGACTCTATTTCACTAAATACCGCCGGAGACCGCCTGAATTGCTGTCCCGTCATTGCCAGCTCATAATCAAGTGATTCCGCCTTCAGTCGACGCAAGATGCGCAGCAAACCTTCCCCGCCTTTATCATGCTCAAAACGTCCAACCCACAGCAGACGAAAAGGTCGCTCATTAAGCCACTCTGACCCACCTGGCCATAGTGGTGCCACCGGCTCATAATCGCGCGAGTCGAACGGTACCGGGAGTACCTTTGCCCTTGCCCGAAGCATTAGCGCAACATCTGGCGGCACCCGGTCAGGTAATTTATTCATAAGACCAGAGCAACCTGCCAGGAACGAATCTCGGTTATAGCCCGAGTTAAACACGATACGGTCAGCTGCCAGCGCCGAATAAATACTGGTCATCTGGGCTTCCAGTAGGCTGTGCTTTTGTTGGCTCTGAGGATACTCAAACTGATTTTCGTGAAAATAAACAATCGTTGGAACCCGGGCAAGTGCGGGGACCAAGCCCCGTAACGTCGCCAAATCAACCATGGATGTGGCTACCACAAGGTCATAGGGCTGCTCCAGCGTATCCCGTTCGGCGATGGACCAGAATAGTGCATTGCCACGCACTCGCCAGCTAAAGTGCCGTGGAGGAAGACTGAGCACGCACCACTGCCACTGCGCAAACATGGCCTGCAAACTTTGTTGCCAGTGCACATGACTCTGCGCCGCATATGCCGACAACACGAGGACCTTCATTGCGTGCGCTCAAATCGCAGAAAGAGGCCCAGGATGGCTATAGAAACGCCGCAAAATACGGGCAAGGTTCCAGCCGTCTTCTGCGCCGGCCAATTCGCGGATAGAGTGCATGCCCAGTGTGGGCACACCAATATCGAGAGTACGAATACCGGTGGCACCCGCACTAATTGGGCCAATGGTACTGCCACACGCCATGTCATTACGCACTACGAAAGACTGCACCGGAACCCCTTCAAGCGACGCCAGTATTCTAAACAGACCGCTGGTTTCACTGTTCGTGGCATAACGCTGGCTAGCATTAACCTTGATGACCGGTCCCCCATTCAAAAGTGGCCCGTGATTTTGGTCATGGCGGTCGGCAAAGTTCGGATGTATTGCATGAGCGTTGTCTACAGAAATCATCATCGATCGCTCGGCGAGCGCAGCATAATTTGTAGCGTTTCCGGCAAGACGATTGAGCACAGATGTAAGCAATGGTCCTCCTGCCCCGGATGCTGAAATACTACCGACTTCCTCGTGGTCATTGCAAATTAGTAGTGCGCTCTCTGCACCGTTGCTTTCAAGCAAGGCCTGCAAACCGGTAAAGCAACTAAGCAGGTTATCGAGGCGCGCCGAAGCAATGAACTCCTGTCGTAGGCCGATCAGCGACGGAGCTTGAGTATCGTAAAATGACAATTCATAGTCCAACACCTGACACGCCTCCCACTGGGGATGCTCTAATACCAACCGTGCGTAAAGAAGCGCCCGAAAATCCAATACCTCTCCCTCACTCAAACGAGACAATATAGGCACTATATCCGTCTGTGAATTCACTTCCCGCTTCGTATTGGCCCCACGATCAAGATGGATGGCGAGACTAGGAATAGTCGCTATGGCGTCGCGAAAATCAACCAGCGCCACCCGCAGTTGACCATCCTGACACTGGAAACTGACTCTGCCAGCGAGTGATAAATCACGGTCAAACCATGGATTAAGTAGTGCCCCGCCATAAACCTGTACGCCAAGCTGAAACAGACCCTGAGACTGAATTTCAGGCGTTGTTTTGACCATCAAGCAAGGACTATCGGTATGAGCACCGACCATGCGCATGCCTGCATTGGGCAGATCCTCCTGTCCTGGGACAAACGCCACAATCGAGCTGTCGTTTCGCGTCAGGAAATATTTGCCGCCCGCCATGACCTCCCATCCGACATCGTCTGTCAGCCGGATAAATCCTGCCGCTGTTAGACGCTGAGCCATTTCCGACACAGCGTGAAATGGCGTGGTTGCTGCTGCTAAAAAATGGCACAGCTGCCTGTTGAACTCATGCTGATTCATTGTCGCTCCCTATTCTGTCTAGCGAGTGTAAGTGAGAAAACCTATACCAACCAAAATACATACAATATCGCGGCCAATACTATCCTGTAATACACAAAAGGCATGAAGCCTACTCTGTTAAGCAAACGCAAAAAAATGGCTATGCAAAAATAGGCCGCAAGCCCGGAAAAAAGCGCGCCTAGCCCTAGGGACACCCAGTCGACTGCGGCAGCGGCAGCAGCACCACCAACGACAACAAGCTCCCAGACCTTTAGCAGACCCGCACTGGCAATAATAGGTATCGATAGCAGGAAAGAAAAACGGGCCGAAGCCTGTCTATCCATTCCCAGCAGCAACGCAGCTGTCATTGTTACGCCCGAACGTGAGACACCCGGCACTAGGGCCAGAACCTGTGCGCAACCTATGAGAATGGCCATAGTCAATCCGAGGGTGCGCCCAAATTCTGTTGCCATGGTTCGACGATCGGCTATTCCCAATAGCACACCAAAAAGCAACGTCGTCGTGGCTATAACGGGCAGCGTCCGCAAGTTTATTTCTATAAAATCACCCGCAAGAAACCCAACCACACCCGCTGGAACCGTTGCCAGCGCAAGATACCACACCAAGCGACTATCGTCACAAGCGGGGGCGCCCGCGAGCGAACGCAACCAACGATCGGCCATGCGCAGCAGATCCTCGCGATAATAAAACAACACCGCCATGAGAGTGCCTACATGCACTGCAACGTCAAAGGCCAACCCTTGGTCAGCCCAGCCCAACACCAAAGAAGGAATCACCAAATGGGCCGAGCTAGAAATTGGAAGAAACTCGGTCAAACCCTGCACGAGGGCAAGGAATAACGCTTGGTAGATGTCGATCATGCTGGCTTTCTCTGCTGTGCTAGTTTTTTCCAAGAAATTTCGTCACGCACATAGACGGGCTGTACTTGCCATGGAGACTGAATCTCGCCATTCTGGAATTTGGCCAGTGCAAGAGGAATTATATCTCTTGCCATAGGCACGATATCGATAAGCGTTGCAACGACCCTCACACGCAGAGCCTCTGGAAACTGTTCCAAAAAGCGACAACCGTCGCCCACCACTGTTAAGGGTCCGGACTTAGCAAGTGCGAGATCTGCTGGCGCACAAGCCCGCGGTCCTTCACGCAGTAAAGCCAGCTCATCCTCGTACTGGTAAACTGCGCTGTAAACCTCATTAATCCGAGCATCGAGAATACACAATACATTGTCATTGGCGCTCACTTCACCGCGTCTCCAGGCGTTTTGCGCCAAAACCGCTAACGTGGGAACGGCAACAGCTGGCAAACCACAGCTGTAGGCCAATCCCTGAACCGCACTGGCTGCTATACGCAAACCCGTAAAGGAGCCCGGGCCGCATCCATAGGCGATAAGTTCTATACCCTGCTCCTTCAAAGTACCACCTGGCAACAGTTCTTCCAGCATCGAAAAAATCAGCTGGTTGTGCTGCCGTGGCGCAATCTCATAGCGCTCCCTAATCTGCCCATCGATAGAAACAGCGACGGAACAGGTGTCAGTCGCGGTTTCAATGGCCAAAATCCCCGTCATAGTCCTCCCCATACAAATGTGCTGGCCTATACTCATTACGAAGCCAAACTGTTACGGTGTCATGATGTAATTATCACACACTCATGTGTGGGTAAGAACTCCCCTTAGACCAAAACACTATAGCTAGCCCTCTCCTATGAAGCAAAAACTCAACGTCACAGGACTTATTCTTGCAGGAGGTGCCGGACGCCGTGTCGGGAAACGGGACAAAGGTCTAATTTCCTGGCAGGGAAAACCACTTGTTGCTCACGTCAGCAACTGCCTAAAGCCTCAAGTGTCAGAACTGCTGATTAGCTGCAATCGCAACTTCTCGCGTTACGAGGAGTTTTCTACGCAAACCGTCACCGACAATCGCGAGAATTTTCTAGGCCCGCTCGCGGGCCTAGAAGGCGCATCCCCTTTCATCCTCACCGATTTTCTCGTGGTAGTCAGTTGTGACACACCGCATCTGCCGAAAGATCTCGTTAGTCGTCTCATCGCTCCACTGTCAGGCACCACTAATGACTCTCCGGAAATCAGCTATGTGCACGATGGAGTGCGGGCACAGTATTTGTGTGCTGCAATGCGCCGTGATTGCCTAACGTCCGTTACCCACTATTTGAATGAAGGTCATCGTGCTGTGCGAGACTGGTACAAGACTCGACATGCCGTTACGGTGGATTTTTCAGACTGCGAATCAAGCTTTAGGAACTATAATCGGCTGACATAGATGGATGCGCTGACCTGACCTCTCCAAGTCCACGACTAATTTTTATAGCCTCTAACGAAAAAACCCGCAGAGATTGCTCTCAGCGGGTTATTTATAAGCTCTACAGCTCTATCTCTTCTTGCCTTTCGCTTTGGGCTTGGCTTTTGCTTTAGGCTTGGCTTTCGCTTTAGGCTTGGCTTTTGCTTTAGGCTTGGCTTTCGCTTTAGGCTTGGCTTTTGCTTTAG
>CAJXTK010000128.1 GCA_913061115.1 uncultured Haliea sp. | reverse complement strand
CATGCCTAGTCTCGTGGGCTCGGAGATGTGTATAAGAGACAGTTGGACATTCTGACTTTCGCCAGGAACCAAAATGACACTCGATGCACTGGGTCCATTTTGTTGAATCGCTGGGATGGGTAAATCTAGTATCGCCCGCGCATGCAGTGCAAACTCAGACAGGTCCTGAGAGACCAGCGTGACGAGTCCAGTATCGTGCGGGCGTGGTGATACTTCGCTAAAAATAACCTCATCACCCTTAATAAAGAGCTCCACCCCAAACAGGCCTTTGCCGCCCAGAGCCGTGGTGACTTTTTTAGCCATAGCTTGTGCGGCCGATAATGCTGACGTGGTCATTGCTTGTGGTTGCCAAGATTCCTGGTAATCACCGCCTTCCTGCCGATGTCCGATGGGGGCGCAAAAGGAGGTGCCATCGCGATGCCGTACGGTGAGCAGCGTTATTTCAAAATCAAAATCAACAAAGCCCTCTATAATCACCTTCCCTTTGCCTGCGCGACCACCTTCCTGCGCATAGTGCCATGCTGCATCGACATCAGCCTCGGTTTTGAGTAGAGATTGTCCCTTGCCAGAGGAACTCATGATGGGCTTAATGACGCAGGGTAGACCAATGTCGCTTACAGCTTCCAGATACTCTTTTTCAGTTTGAGCGAAGCGATAGGCACTGGTTTTTAGCCCGAGTTCTTCTGCCGCGAGGCGACGTATTCCTTCGCGATTCATGGTTAGTTGAGTCGCTTTAGCAGTGGGAATAATGGTAAAGCCTTCGCGCTCCAGTTCAGCCAAGGTGTCGGTCGCAATCGCTTCTATTTCGGGTACGACTAAATCGGGCTTTTCCAATTCAATGACATTGCGCAATGCCTGACCATCGAGCATGTCGACCACATGGGAGCGGTGAGCGACTTGCATCGCAGGTGCATTGGCATAACGATCGACAGCAATAACCTCGACCCCCAGTCGCTGTAGCTCAATGGCCACTTCTTTCCCGAGTTCGCCGGCACCGCATAAAAGCACTTTTTTTGCGGTTTGACTCAGCGGTGTTCCAATTTTTACCGACATAGATGGGCTCCTTAACGTGTCAAAAAGTGTCGATGAAGGGCTGGCCGGCGTCCGACGCGTTGTCCGATTCACTGCCTCCGTGAGCGATACGCAGTAAAAAACAGAACAAGGATGAATAAAACCAGTACTGCCAGCAGTATCTGTAATCGAAAGCGGCTCAAAATTCCATTATACACGCTCTGCCGCCAAGGATTATAGTTCTCGGGGAGGGGCAATACACTGTTTTTTAGAGCGTACTCCTGATAATGGTCGAGCATCTCCTGCAAGCGTTTTGGCATTTGTTTGCTCAAGTCGTCAGTCTCGCCTGGGTCAGCCACAATATTGTACAGATGCCATTTATTGTCACCCGCTGGAGCATCGTTGAGGACGATTTTGTAGTCCCCTTGAAATAGTGCCGCGTTACCTCCTAATTCATAGCCAATAACATCAGTCTCTGAGTAAACGCGCTCGACCTGACCGTGAATCAGGGGTAGAAGGCTGCGTCCAGTCATAGATTCTATCGGTCGACCACCGTAGCGGTTGGCCGGCGGATCGACGTTAGCTATTTCCAAGATGGTGGCAGGAATATCAGTGACATAGGCAAATGCGTTTAATAGCTGTGGCTGTTGAGGAATTGATTTTCCCGCAATAATAAGAGGTACGCGCATTCCGCCTTCACCGGCATAGAATTTGTAGTAGGAGAGGGGGGAAGCGGCGGCACTGGCGAAGCTTGGGCCAATCGTATTGAAGCTACCTTTTAGTCCAAGCGTGTCGTAGTCAGTAGTATAATCTTGCAGCGCAAGACTGATTCGCACCGGAAGGGCGCGAGGGTAGTCTACGCCAGACGCCTCACTGCCATTGTCGGAAGTGAAGATAAACACCGTATTTTCGTATTGATCAGTATCTTTAAGAAAGGCGACAAGCCGCCCGATATTGTGATCCATTGCATCGACCATGCCCGCGTAAACTGCCATGCGCTTGGCATGATAACGTTGCTCATCGATTGTATACGCGCCCCA
The DNA here is from genome assembly GCA_913061115.1 of uncultured Haliea sp. Taxonomy (GTDB): domain Bacteria; phylum Pseudomonadota; class Gammaproteobacteria; order Pseudomonadales; family Halieaceae; genus Marimicrobium. The sequence goes on along the minus strand of CAJXTK010000128.1, from coordinate 6,531 downwards.
GTCGTTGGTGGTGGACGCGTCCACCATGGCGATGCCGGGTGGTATGATTCCTAATTCTTGTGCTCGAGCCCGACGTTGCTCGCGCAGCGCTTCCCAGCCGGCATCGTAAACACCCATATACTTATCCGTAAATTCCTGCGGCGCCTGTACCGGTATGTGCACAGCCTGAAAAGGTAAATAGGCGAAAAAAGGCTGTCCATCTGAGGCGTTGGAGGCAATGAACTCAATGGTTTTGTCCACCAGAAAACGTGAAGAGTAAAAATCCTTCGGTAATGTATATTCTTCCCCATCGGCAAACCAGTTGGCTTTCTCGTAGATCGGAAGATAGGGCTTCTGCTCCCAGTTATCAGCGCCCGTATCGGCCATGGTCACTGTGCGTTCAAAGCCGCGACGAAACGGGAGTAGATCGGGCGTCTTGCCCAGATGCCACTTGCCCGCCATATAGGTGTGGTAACCCGAATCCTGCAGTAAGCTGGCGATGGTGACCACATTGTGTCCGAGTGTACCGCGGTAGTTGGCATGTTCTGCTTGTTCGGGTGGAATGGTCTCCGGAATATTGGGAACGCCGTTACGGTGGCTGTCGACACCTGTGAGTAACATGCCTCGCGTCGGTGCACAGCTGGCGGCGGTATGGTAATTGGTGAAACTCACGCCCTGTTCAGCAAGCGCACTAAGGGCTGGGGTATGTATTTCACTGCCATAGGGTGCGATGTCACTGAACCCCAGATCGTCTGCCAGTATCAGTACGATATTAGGGCGTGCAGCCTGTGCCATCGAACTCTGGCATACACTGGTGATGACCAGTAGCAGGCTAAAAAAACACTGATGCCCTATGTTGCTCAGTCGTGCCAAACGTTATGTCTCCCGTGAAAGCCTAGAAGACGCCAACAGCAGCAATGATGCCACTACGACTTCAACGACGATCATGTCCAATGTGAGTGCGGCGCCGTGCAATAACCAAGCCAGGATGCGCAATACTGCAATAAGCGACAGCATCAGTGCAGGGGCATAAAACCAGCTGCGCTGCCCCGTGGTCAGGGCGATCAAGATCATGCTGCCCATCGAAAGAAATAGAGCGCCGACATCGCCGATCTGAGAACTGCGTCCCACGCCGGACAGTAGTGTCATGCCCAAGTCAGAGGCAGCGGCAGAAGGGTCTATGGCCCAGCGCAGGCCGATAACTAAAAACCCTATGGCCGGCAAGGCCACCAGTGCGCGCAGCAAGCTGTTCATTATTCGATTTCCCTAAATTTTAGTAATATAGTCGGCCAGCCTGAACTTTCTTAAGCGCAGTCGCCTGTAAAAGGTTGTCCAAGGCCAATTAGTGCTATTTCGTCCATTTTTATCAATAAAATAACTCACACATCCGCCGCTGTTCCAAACTGTTCTCTGCAAGGTAGACTGTAACTTCTCGTTATAGGGAGCGATTTTCTGTCTATCGACGGTGAAGCTGGCGATATTTTTTGCTCTCACAGTATTTAGCGCGTTCAGGATGTACTTGAGCTGTGCTTCAATGATCACGAATGCGGAAGTGAAGGTATACAAATTGGGGCCGCAGGTCAAAAAACAGTGGGGGCAATCCTCCACCACGGCAGCAAGATAGACCGATGGACTTCCACGCCGGTGTCTGACGTTGAAGGTCTGGTTGTCTGCCCTGAGTGGAGGGAAGCGAGGTGCCGCACAGGGTCAGCGCAATACCCATAATGCCCGCAGTGAATCAGGAGAGGCTGGGACTGCACAGCTGCCATACTTTTGTTCGCTGGCCCCATAAGCAAAAATATGCAGACACTACCAATCTAGACGAGATATTGGCATAATGCGTGCGAAATTTTTTAGTGCGCGAAAAGAGAGGATACGAGAGCATGAATATAGATTTCTCCGCAGAGGAGCTGACATTCCAGCAAGAAGTCAGTGCATTTTTGGCAGCGGAGCTTCCTAGCGACATCCGAGATAAAGCGGCCAACAGCATTGAGCTGACCAAAGACGACTTTGTGACCTGGCAGAAAATTCTGGCCAAAAAAGGCTGGGCGGCGACTAACTGGCCGGTTGAGTTTGGCGGTACTGGCTGGACGCCGACGCAAAAGTATATTTTTGATAACGAGTGCGCAAAAGTCGGCGCTCCAGAAGTGATGGCCTTTGGACTGAAAATGGTCGCACCGATTATTTACACTTATGGCAATGAAGAACAGAAGAAGCGCTTTTTACCTGACATTCTTGCGAGTAACGTTTGGTGGTGTCAGGGCTATTCCGAGCCCAACGCAGGATCTGATTTGGCGTCATTAAAAACAACAGCTATACGCGACGGCGATGAATACGTGGTGAATGGGACCAAAACCTGGACCACGTTAGGCCAGCATGCCGATTGGATATTTTGCTTAGTTCGCACGGGTGCTGCCGATGTTAAAAATCAAAATGCCATCTCCTTTTTATTGATTAATATGAAGACGCCAGGTATTAATCTTTCGCCTATTTATCTGTTGGACGGTTCGCCCGAGGTTAATGAAGTACATTTTGATAATGTGCGCGTGCCAGCAGAAAACCTAATCGGCGAAGAAGGCAAAGGTTGGACCTATGCCAAGGTATTACTGACCCATGAGCGAACGAATATTGCCGGTGTTGCCAAAAGTAAAAAACGCCTGCAAGACCTGAAAGAAAAAGCGGCGCACACTAGCGATGGCCTATCGGGCACTAAGACTATGTTGAGCGATAATTCCGCTTGGCAGCAAAAAGTTGCTGAGTTAGAAATTGAATTGTTGGCTCTTGAGTATACCGAGCTCAAAACATTGGCTGAGGTGAGTACGGGGAAGGCGCCAGGGCCTGAGTCGTCTATTTTGAAAATCAAAGGTACTGAAATACAACAGGCCATCGATATGCTTAATGTGGAATTGGCAGGCTATTACGCTCTACCTTTTGTTCGTGATCAGTTTCTAGAGGGATTTGAGGGTGTAGCGATTGGTCCTGATCAAGCGGCTGGCAGTGCCCCCACTTATTTCAACAACCGCAAAGCCACTATTTATGGCGGCAGTAACGAAATTCAAACCAATATTATCTGCAAAGCCGTACTCGGCCTGTAAGCGGGGAAAGACAATGGATTTTTCATACAGTGAAGAACAGCAGATGCTGCAACAAAGCGTCAGTAAATTTATTAGCCAAGACTATGATTGGGATAGCCGCCAAGCTATTGCTAAAAGTGCCACAGGATTTAGCGCTGAGCATTGGCAACTCTTTGCCGAGCTCGGCTGGTTGACCATACCCTTTAAAGAAGACGACGGCGGTTTTGGCGGTAGCGCGGTTGATTTGATCGTGACCATGCAAGAGTTTGGCAAAGGCTTGCTGGTCGAGCCATTTCTAGCCAACACCATACTCGCGGGTACGGTAGTCAGCGAGGCTGGCAGCAGCGAACAAAAAGCGACACTGCTAGCGCCACTCATGGAAGGATCGCTGCAATTGGCTTTTGCCTATGCTGAACCACAAAGCCGCTATGAACTGTCTAACGTGCAATGTAGCGCCGTGATCAATGGCGACGAGATGGTGCTTAACGGGCATAAGTCGGTAGTATTGAATGGCGCAGCAGCTGAAAAAATTCTGGTCTCGGTGCGGACGTCTGGTGAATCTTGCGATCGCGAAGGGATCAGTCTGATTTGGGTCGATGCCAGCACGCCAGGTGTTCGACGCGAGTGTTATGCCAGTGTCGATGGCCAACGTGCGGCTGATATTTGGTTTGATAATGTTGCGCTTCCTGCAAGCAACCTATTAGGTAATGTAGGTGAAGCCATTGACGTGATTGAAATGACTGTTGATAAGGCAGCTCTAGCGGTCTGTGCAGAAGCGGTTGGCGCCATGGAAATGTCGCTGACGAAAACCGTCGAATACAGCAAAATTCGCAAGCAATTCAAGGTGACGCTTTCAACCTTTCAGGCACTGCAACATCGCATGGCGAATATGTTTATAGAGCTTGCTCAGGCCAAATCTATTTTGCTCATGGCAGCGATGGAGATGGACAGCCTAAGTGGACGTGCACCTAAAGCGGTGTCGGCCGCTAAAAGCCGCATTGGCAAGGCGGCGCGACTGGTGGGCGAAGAGTCGATTCAAATTCATGGGGGCATTGGTGTCACCGACGAACTCGATGTCGGACATTATTTCAAGCGTCTTACCGCGATTCAATTTTTGTTTGGTAGCACTGACCACCATACCGCGCGCTTTGCCGCCAGCTAACGTAAAATGAATAGAGTGCTTGTTGGATTGCCACAATGGTAGTTCAATGAGCGTCCGTGTGTTGCGCGCTGGTTTATGAGGCTGCGGTGTCTTGTGAGCCGCTTAACGGCTAAATAGCGCAGCCCTTGTGAGCTGCATCACCCATGCCACATCTCGACGGACGATTAGCTTGGCTGATTTCTATATTACCAACGAATATTGGTTCGCTGCTATCCAACTCATATTGGCGATGTTCGGGGTGGGCGCCACTTTAACCGGCAGCGACTTTCGCGACGTCGCACGTGAACCGAAATCTGTGACGATTGGCACGCTGGTGCAATTGGGGGTGATCCCGCTATCCGCATTAGTGTTTATCTCAACACTAGGCTTAATGGGCGGCATTGCCGTGTCTATAGCACTGATTGCTGCTATTCCCGGCGGAGCGAGCTCAAATTTTTTCACCTATTTTGCGCGTGGCAATTTCGCACTGTCTATATGCATTACCGCGATCACCACATTGGCTTGTCTTTTTTCAACGCCGATTATTCTCGAGATGTTGATCGGCGACTACATGCCCGCCGATTTCGTCATGCCTAGACTACTCATCATGCGTGAGATAGCGCTTACCTTACTTATTCCTTTGTCGCTGGGTATGCTCTATTTATACCTATTCCCCAAATCTGCAGTACACCTGTCTAAATGGTGTATTCGGGGCTCGTTGCTGGGTATTGGTTTAATCGTTGTGGGTTCCGGCATGGCTGGCCGGATCGATATAGAAGCATTTGGATTGAATAATGCATTAATTATTGTTTTTCTGACGTTACTCTTTGCGATTATTGGTTGGTTTAGCGGACGCCTGACCGGACTCAATCGAGCCGACTGTTCTGCCATCGAAATGGAGGTAGTGGTGCGCAATGTGAATCTTGGCATCCTTATCAAGGCCACACTATTTCCGGCTGCGGCTATACAAACAGCAGCACTCGGCGACACGGTGCTATTTGCGCTGCTGCTTTACGGTGGTCTGCAAATGCTGATCGCGGCAGGCCTCATCGCGCTGGGCCGTCGCTCGGCAGCGGCGCACAGCGCGTGCTAACAATACACATTGCCGCTTAAATAATGGCAGACTAGAGACGTAACGACGCAGGCGCTGCGCCAGTATTGCGAATAACAGATCACAGCAGCAGAGTTACATACCCATTTGGGTGAGTATTTTCTCCTGAATAAATGAAAGAGGAAAGGCTATGTCAGACTCAGAAGGTTCCATCAGCGTCGAGCAGCGCGGACACATACTGTTGATCGGGCTTAATCGACCCGAAAAATACAATGGCTACACGCCAACCATGGCCAAGGGGCTCCTCGATGCGTTTACGCTTCTAGACGAGAGTAAAGAACTCTTCGTAGGCGTACTCTTCGGACACGGAGAACACTTTACGGCCGGTCTCGATCTTCCCAAGTGGACAGGACGCATGCAACACCGGAGCAATATACAGGAAAGCTCGGAGCAACCAGTCGATCCCATAGCGCTTGGGCGAGCCTGTCGCAAGCCAATCATCACCGCCGTGCAGGGCATCACCTTTACCTTCGGAATCGAACTTGCGTTGGCCGGTGATATTGTCATCGCCGCTGACAATTGTCGTTTCTCCCAGTTGGAGCCGGCACGGGGTATTCATGCTACCGGCGGCGCCACAATTCGCTTCGTACAGCGCGGCGGATGGGGCAATGCCATGTACCATTTGCTAACGAGCGACGAGTTCGACGCTCAGGAAGCGTATCGAATCGGTTTCGTGCAAGAAGTCGTCCCGGTTGGCAAGCAATTGGAGCGTGCGCTGGAAATCGCCGCAGTGATCGCGGCACAAGCTCCTCTTGCCGTTCAAGCCACCAAGGCGTCGTCGAGACGCTTTGTAGAGGAAGGTTTTGCTGCGGCCGTGCGTGAACTCGGCCCGACGCAGCAGCGACTCATGGCCAGCGAGGATGCCAATGAGGGCATCCAATCCTTTATAGAGCGGCGTACGGCAGTCTTTAAGGGCGTATAATGTGCAAGGTATCAGGGCTTACATTGTTGGTTTCACAAAGTCGCACAGCTAAAGCCTGAGCCCAATCATGTTGGATATTTACGGCGGTGACAGAGTTGAATGTGGTAGAAGTGGACGCTAGGGGGTTGGCTTGCCCAATGCCTCTGTTGAAGGCCAAACGGGCACTGAATAGCATGCATGTTGGCCAGAGGCTTCGTGTGCTGGCGACTGATCAGGGTTCTGTAAGGGACTTTCATGTCTTTGCAGAGCAGTCGGGCCATCTGCTGCTGGATAGCGATGAGACCGATGGTGTTTACAGCTACCT
>CAJXTK010000127.1 GCA_913061115.1 uncultured Haliea sp. | reverse complement strand
ACACCTAGTACAAAAAAGGAAACGCGAGTCAAAAACAATACTGTGTCCTCAAAGTAAACTACCACAGCCGAGTGTAGCGCATTCAAAATCCCACTGACAGCTCAATCGAGAGCCTCCTGCACGGGCGCCATGATACCGAAGCTCACACACCGGGTGCCGTTATTCAGGCCGCATATGAGGAAACAATAATACGTCTCTAATCGATGAGGAGTCGGTGAGCAGCATCACCAAACGATCAATGCCAATTCCCTCACCCGCTGTGGGTGGCAACCCATACTCCAGCGCACGAATATAATCCTGATCAAAGTGCATGGCCTCTTCGTCTCCAGTTTCCTTTTGCGCCACCTGAGACAAGAAGCGCTCGGCCTGATCTTCCGCATCATTGAGCTCGGAAAATCCATTAGCGAGTTCGCGTCCGCCCACAAAAAACTCAAAGCGGTCAGTGACAAAAGGATCTCCGTCACTGCGTCGAGCCAACGGCGAAACTTCTGTCGGATAGGCCGTAATGAAGGTTGGCTGATCCAGCAAGTGTTCCACTGTTTTTTCGAATATCTCTATTTGAACTTTACCCAACTCCCAGCTCTCTTTAAGCGAGATACCCAGGTCTTGCGCAATGAGTCTTGCGGCTGACGCATCAGACAGTTGCTGCGCACTGATGTCCGGATTATGCTGCAAAATAGCGTCAAATACCGTGACACGAGTAAAGGGTCTGGAAAAATCGTATGTGCCATCTTGATAATACACCGTGGTGCTACCCAACACAGTTTCAGCGAGCTTGCGCAGCATATCCTCCGTCAGATTCATGGCATCTTCATAATCAGCATAAGCCCAGTAGAATTCCAGCATGGTAAACTCAGGGTTGTGACGTGTCGAAAGCCCTTCATTGCGAAAACTACGATTAACTTCGAAAACGCGTTCGAACCCACCCACCACCAGGCGCTTCAGATAAAGCTCCGGCGCAATCCTCAGATACATGTCCATATCGAGCGCATTGTGGTGCGTAACAAAGGGTTTAGCCGCCGCTCCCCCAGGGATAACATGCATCATCGGGGTCTCGACTTCCATAAAATCAAGACCGCTCATGTAATCGCGAATAAACGCGATGATGTTAGAACGCATACGAAATATCTGACGTGACTCGGGGCTCACGATCAGGTCGACATAGCGCTGCCGGTAGCGCAACTCTTGATCCGCCAGCCCGTGATATTTATCCGGCAGGGGACGCAGAGCTTTGGTCAAAAGTCGCGCCTCCTCCATATTGATATAGAGATCGCCTTTACCGGATTTGTGCAACGGACCGGTAGCCCCCACGATATCACCCAAATCCCAGCTCTTAATTTGCGCCAACGAACTCTCGCTCAGTCCTTTGCGGTTAACATACAGTTGTATCTGGTCAGAACCATCCTGAAGCAACAGGAATGAGCCTCGATTGCGGATCAAACGGCCCGCGACCGAGTAAACTCGACTGGCCTGTTCCAACTCCTCCTTGGAACATTCTGAAAATTCACTCAACAGCTTATCCGCCATCGCGGTGCGCCTAAAATCGTTGGGAAACGGATTGCCCTGTTCTCTCAGGACTGCCAGCTTGCCGCGACGTTCAGCGATGAGTTTGTTCTCTTCACGCGCATCACTTGTTCCTTCTCCAGACGCCTGTTCCTGTTCACTCATAATACTTCTCACAGTCCGCTTTTTAGTGACGCTTCTATAAATCGGTCAATATCGCCATCGAGCACCGCCTGGGTATTGCTCGTCTCTATTCCAGTACGCAAATCCTTGATACGGGAATCATCTAGCACATAAGAACGAATTTGGCTGCCCCAGCCTATATCTGCTTTGCTGTCTTCCATGGCCTGTTTTTCCGTATTCCGCTTCTGCACTTCCAGTTCATATAACTTGCCACGAAGAAGCTTCATGGCATTGTCGCGATTCTGGTGCTGCGAACGTTCGGTCTGGCACTGTACCACGGTGCCCGTAGGGTTGTGGGTAATGCGCACGGCCGAATCGGTCTTGTTGACATGCTGGCCACCGGCGCCGCTGGCACGGTAGGTATCGGTACGAAGATCAGCAGGGTTGATATCGATTTCGATATTATCATCGATTTCCGGTGCCACAAAAATCGATGCGAACGATGTGTGTCTGCGGTTTCCTGAATCAAAGGGAGATTTGCGCACCAGACGATGCACTCCGGTTTCAGTCCGCAACCAACCGAAGGCATACTCTCCCTCAAATTTGATGGTGGCGCTCTTGATCCCAGCCACATCTCCTCCTGAAGCCTCGATCAATTCAGTATTAAAGCCCTTGTCCTCACCCCAACGCAGATACATGCGCAACAGCATCTCTGCCCAATCTTGGGCCTCTGTGCCGCCGGAGCCTGACTGGATATCCAAGTAGGCATTATTGGGGTCCATTTCACCCGAAAACATGCGCCGAAACTCCAGCTGCTCCAGCAATATGACCAGACTCCCAACCTCACTTTCAATTTCAGCGACAGTTGCCTCATCGTCTTCGCCAGACGCCAGTTCAAGTAGATCCCTAGCATCGATGACGTTGGCATCAAGTTTCTCGATGGTATGAACAATGGTCTCAAGCGACACCCTTTCACGCCCCAATTCTCTAGCGCGGTCCGGTTGTTCCCAGACACTGGGCTCAGCCAATTCCAGTTCTACTTCGGCCAAACGTTCCTTACGCTGATCAAAGTCAAAGATACCCCCTCAGTACGCCAGCGCGCACCTGAATATCTTTTAATTGCATTAGAAGAGGATTGATCTCAAGCATGTTATAAAACCGGGCTACACAAAGCCGGCATTCTACCCTAGCAGCAGGCAGCGGGACAGAGAAAACAGCTTGGGGCCGTCCATCCAGGCTCGTAGCCGAAGCGTCTAAAGCGGGCTTATTGCGACTAGGTGCTCAACCATAAGCTGTACCGAGCGCTGCCCCCGAAACTCGTTCACATCAAGACGGTAGGCAATTTCAACTTGTTCGACTTCCGGGGCTGGCCAGATATCCAGGTCGACGTTAAAGGCGATAGCATCCAGTAATGATCCACTGCCAACGGGTGCCAATACAAGTTTGAGGTGCTTCTGCCCTACCAAGCGCTGACTGACCACTGAAAAACAACCGTCAAACATGGGCTCCGGGAAATGCTGCCCCCAGGGTCCCGCAAAACGAAGCTTGGTAGCCAACTCCAGCTCAAATTCATCCGGCGCCAGCGCTCCGTCCGATTCAATCACTGCCTGCAAGTGCACATCTTCTGCATGACGCGTGACCTCCGCAACAAAGGCAACAGAAAATGCCTCGTAGTCCTCTCTTCGCAGCGTGAGACCCGCTGCCATAGCATGACCCCCGAAGCGGGTAATAAGGCCAGGATGGCGGGTGGCGACAGCATCCAGAATGTCGCGAATATGAATGCCCGCAATGGAACGGGCCGAACCCTTGATGTCGCCCGAATCACCGTCGGCAAACGCTATCGTCGGACGGTGTAGCCGATCCTTTATACGTGACGCTAGGATGCCGATGACGCCCTGATGCCATCCACTCTGGTAGAGCGTCATAGCAACGGGCAGGTCCGCACCTCCTTCCAGCGACAGCCTTGCTAATATTGCTATGGCCTCTGCCTGCATGTCCTGTTCGATAACCCGGCGATCCTGGTTGAGCTGATGCAGCCTGTCAGCCTGCGCGCGCGCGCCTACCAGACTCTCGCAAAGTAGGCATTCAATGCCAATGGACATATCTTCCAGGCGTCCCGCCGCATTAATACGCGGCCCGACCGCAAATCCGAGGTCCGATGCGACTACCGAGTGAGGCTGGCGGGATGCCACTTCAAGTAGCGCCAAAATACCGGGACGGCATTGGCTTGCGCGAATCCGTCTTAGACCCTCTGCGACCAGAATGCGGTTATTGCGGTCCAGTGGCACAACATCCGCAACAGTTCCCAGTGCGACCAAGTCCAAATACTGGGCCAAATTGACCTCCGGACGTTGTTCAAACCACCCTCTGGAACGCAGTTCGGCTCGCAGCGCCAGCATAATATAAAAAATAACGCCGACACCTGCGAGATTTTTGCTGGGAAACCCACACCCGGGCTGATTAGGGTTCACAATGACATCCGCCATGGGAAGCTCTCGACCTGCCAAATGGTGGTCGGTAATGAGTGTACTGATACCAAATTCCCTGGCCGCGGCCACCCCCTCCAGGCTGGATATACCGTTATCCACGGTAATAATCAGGTCGGGTTTATCGACGGCCGCGAGTGCAACAATCTCTGGGGTGAGGCCATAGCCATACTCAAAGCGATTGGGCACCAGGTAGTCGACATGACCGGCGCCAAAGGCTGTGAGGACCGAGACCGCAAGTGCAGTGCTAGTAGCGCCATCTGCATCAAAGTCGCCAATAACAACAATCCTATCGTCACGGGAAAGTGCATCTGCCAGCATCGCCGCCGCGCGGTCCGCATTAAGCAACAGCATTGGGGGTTGCAGGCACTCAAGAGATAGATCTAATTGCCCGCATGAATCGATACCGCGTCCGCTGTAGACCCGCGCCAACAGCGGATGGATATCGGTATCGGAAAAATGTTCTGTAGAGACAGTCTCCCGGCGGCGAATAAGTTTCTGCACGTTGCGGACGGCCTGGGTCAGGCGTTAATGTTAGCCGCGATAAATTCCTGAACCGCCGCCAGATCGTTGGGCAAGACTTGGAATCGCTCGCTGCGTTCAAACAGGTCACTCAAATGCAGTGGCAGAGCAACGGCTTGTGTCAGACCAGCACTTTTGATCGCCTCTGGAAATTTCGCAGGATGTGCAGTCGCCATGGTAATCATCGGAATCCCTGCTGCGACATCACTGTCCAAAGCAGCTTTCACACCAATGGCACTGTGCGGATCCAGCAGGTATTCACATCCTCGCCAGGTACTGGCGATCTGCTGACACGTTTCCTCATCCGAGACGCATTGGCTACTAAACAATGAGCGCGCCTGCTTCATCGCAGTCTCGTTCAAGCTTATATCGCCATGGTCAAATTGCTGCATCAAGTCAGCGATGGCCGCGCCGTCTCGATCATACAGATCGAATAACAGTCGCTCAAAATTGCTTGAAACCGTAATGTCCATACTCGGGGATAACGAATGCTCCAGCGGTTGACGACCATACGTATTGCCCGTCATCACGCGATGTAACACATCGTTGCGATTGGTCGCGATAATCAGGCGCTCAATGGGTAAACCCATTTGTCGCGCAAGATAACCCGCAAAAATATCGCCAAAATTTCCTGTGGGCACTGAGAACGCGACTGGACGAGCGGGCGCACCCAGAGCGACTGCGGCATAAAAATAATACACTATCTGGACCATAATCCGCGTCCAGTTAATGGAGTTGACTGCCACCAGCTGGCGGCCATCGGGAAGAAAACTCTGGTCACCAAAACTGGCTTTCACCATCGCCTGGCAATCATCAAAGTTACCTTCTACCGCCAGATTATGGATATTATCTCCGTGTACAGTCGTCATCTGCCGCCGCTGCACATCAGACACTCTGTTATTGGGATGAAGTATGAATATGTCGACATTCTTACAGTGCTTGCAACCCTCAATCGCAGCTGAACCGGTATCGCCCGAGGTGGCGCCCAATATCACCACTTTTTGCTTTTTACGCTCCAATACGTAGTCCAACAAGCGCCCAAGCAACTGCAACGCGAAGTCCTTGAAAGCCAGAGTTGGCCCATGGAATAATTCCAGTATCCACTGGTCCGAACCGACCTGTACCAGAGGGGCCACCGCGTTATGGCGAAACTCAGCGTAGGTTTCCACCACCATCGCGCGCAGATCATCCGCGGGAATACAGTCGTGCACAAAGGGTGTAATAATTTTTTGCGCTAGCTGTGGATAATCAAGCATAGCCATAGCCGCGATTTCCTCACGGGAAAAACAGGGCAGAGCCTCAGGCACATACAACCCACCATCGGAAGCCAGGCCCGTCAGAAGGACCTGTTCAAAATTGAGTACAGGCGCCTGCCCTCTGGTGCTAATGTATTTCACGTGTCGCTGATCCTTTGTTAAGCCCTAACTAACTGACTAACCGTCCAGTGCTTCTACCCGAATGCGCGTGACCTTGCCGTTAATTGTCTCCAATGCTTCTATTTCACACACGGCGATGTCCACGCTGTCCTGGGGTGCCTTGTTGGTAAGCACGATGAGCGACACCAGAGTCTGGCCCTGCCCTGGTGCTCTCTGGATCAATGCCTCTATGCTGATGCCCTGCTCGCTGAAAATACTGGCAACCCTAGACAGCACACCCGGCTTGTCCTCTACTTCCATTCGCAAGTACCAGGGGGTTTTTACTTTTTCAATCGGTATAATGGGCAGACTTCGCAAATCAGCTAAAGCGACGCCAAGGGCCGGTAATCGCGCACTGACGCCCACACCAACATCTCGGGCCAGATCGATCAGATCAGCCACCACTGCCGATGCTGTGGGTTGAGCGCCCGCGCCGGCACCATAATACAATGTCGGTCCCACCGCGCTGCCTTCTACGAGAATCGCATTTTTTATTCCATCGACATCCGCCAGCAACAGATCATCAGGTATCAGTGTTGGATGCACGCGCAATTCAACGCCTTCATCAGTTTGTTTCGCAATACCCAGGTGCTTGATGATATACCCCAGTTCCAAGGCATACCCAACATCCTGTGTTGTCAGCTCAGTAATGCCTTCGGTGTATACGGCATCGAATTGCAACGGCATACCAAACGCTAGCGAGGCGAGAATAACCAGCTTATGCGCGGCATCGGTGCCCTCTACGTCGAAGGCGGGGTCAGCCTCCGCATAACCCAGGGCCTGAGCTTCGGCCAGTACATCCGCAAATTCCCGCCCTCTGTCGCGCATTTCAGTGAGGATATAATTTCCAGTGCCGTTGATAATACCTGCAAGCCATTCAATACGATTTGCCGCTAGGCCTTCACGCAGGGCTTTAACAATAGGAATGCCACCAGCGATCGCAGCCTCATAACGCACCTCCACACAGTGCTTCTCTGCCAGTGCGAAGATCTCGTTACCAAACTCAGCAATCAGGGCCTTATTGGCGGTGACTACATGCTTACCGGCAATAATCGCTGTTTCTACCAGTTCGCGAGCAACGGTCGTGCCGCCGATCAGCTCCACGAGAATATCGACCTCGGGGTCGCGAGCCACCTCAAATATGTCTCGGCTGACACGGATACCGGCCAGATCACAAGCCGGGCTGTCGTGGCGGGCCCCGACATGAATCACCTGCAACCGAGCCGCTGCGCGCGCTGTTATAAGCTCCGCGTTGCCTCGCAAGACATTCAATGTGCCACCTCCAACTGTGCCTAAGCCGCAAATGCCTATGTTGACTGATTTCACTCTCGTTCCTACTTTAAATAGTCGCGCTGCAAGCCCATCGTCGTTCAGGCAAAGCCGTTATTTTTAAACATCCGCTTAATGTTGCGAATAGCCTGGCGTGTGCGGTGCTCATTTTCAATCAAGCCAAAGCGCACATAGCCCTCGCCGTACTCCCCAAAACCAATGCCCGGGGAAACCGCTACCTGAGCCTCGGTTAATAGCTTTTTACTAAACTCAACTGAGCCCAATTCTTGATAGAACTGCGGAATCTTGGCCCAGAGGAACATGGTAGCCTTTGGTGGAGTGACCTCCCAGCCAATGACGTTGAGACCGCTGCATAACACATCCCGACGCGACTGATACATTGCTACAATTTGTGCCACACAACTTTGATCGCCCTCTAATGCAGCAATCGCAGCAACCTGAATGGGCGTGAACATGCCGTAATCAAGATAGGACTTCATCCGCGCCAGAGCACTGATCAGTACTTTGTTTCCAACACAAAAACCGACGCGCCAACCCGGCATGTTGTAGCTTTTGGACATGCTAAAAAACTCAACAGCGATATCCCGCGCGCCTTCCACTTGCATAATTGAAGGAGCCACATAGCCGTCATAACACAGATCGGCATACGCCAAGTCTTGGACCACCCAGATCGAATGCTCCCGCGCAATTTTGATCACTCTTTCATAGAATTCCAACTCCACACACTGTGCAGTAGGATTGGAAGGAAAGTTCAGCACCAGCATCTTGGGACGCGGCCAACTGGTGAATATCGCCTTTTCCAGCTCAGCGAAGAATTCTTCCTCATTCTCACCCATAGGCACATGACGGATATCTGCACCAGAAATCACAAAGCCATAGGGATGAATGGGGTAAGACGGATTCGGCACTAATATGGCATCACCCGGGCCAGTCGTGGCCAATGCCAGATGGGCCAACCCTTCCTTCGACCCGAGCGTCACTATTGCTTCAGTGTTAGGATCCAGTAAGACGTCAAAGCGCCGCTGATACCAGTCGCAGATTGCCTTGCGCAAGCGGGGTATACCTTTGGACTGCGAATAACCGTGGGTATCGCCACGGCGGGCTGTTTCCACCAGTTTATCCACAATATGTTCAGGCGTGGGCTGATCAGGATTGCCCATACCGAAGTCGATAATGTCTTGCCCAGCCGCGCGAGCCTGCTGCTTGAGGCTGTCTCTTATACACATCTGACGCTGCCGACGAATAGAGA
>CAJXTK010000126.1 GCA_913061115.1 uncultured Haliea sp. | reverse complement strand
CTATTCGTCGGCAGCGTCAGATGTGTATAAGAGACAGCTTTGTGCACTCTTAGCGCTGACTATGGCTTGCTCAATAATCTCAGGCGTGGCGGAATATACTCGCCCGATAACCGCGCCAGTAGCGGGATAAATCACATCAATGGGTGCGCCATTATTGTCTTCGACGTAAGCACCATGAATGAAGTGGCTTGCCTTAGGCTGTGTATCCACGGGGCAATATCTCAAACAATTAAAGCAGGCTAGGGCGCATTGACCACTATATAGGTAGTCGATGACCCCGATATCTGAGGCTGATACCAGGTACCACCACATTGCTGAGAAGCAAAGCCATTCGAAATCACCGTCTGGCAAGACGGCGGCAGTGAATGCACTATTGAACCGACTACAATGGCGGTCACGGCCGCTGCTATCGCCCCTGGGTCGATGGCAGGCTCATCTGGCTGGGAAAATGCGGTCGTCACAAATAGGCTGGCTAGTAAGGCCACCACAATCTTGGGGACTTTATTCATATTTTTTCTCCGTGTGTGGTATCTGGCAGCGGCCAAGTGATTCTTGCTTCATGGGTCTTTTCGGCTCGCTCTCAGCAGATTGGACACTGCACGCCTGAGCCGTCTATCTGGAGACGGGTTTCACTAAAACGCTACTGAAGTATAGGTAGTGTATTGCCATAGCACCAATGTTTTTTTACAACGGTGGCCTATATCCAGTCTCTCAGCAAGATTGGACACACCCTAAAGCAGGCGTTACCCACAAGCTATGTTCAATTTCGCGCCGGCCTAGTCACTTTGGGCGCCAGCGTTGCTGTTAAATGTGACCTGAGACTCTTTTCGGTACAACACGCTGCCATGCCAGCAGGGCAAGCAGAATCCCCATCGGCAGCAAGCAAAACAAAAGCAGCGCATGCCAACTCACCGTGCTGATCGCCAGACCCGCAGAAAGAGAGGCGATGGCCTGACTTGAAAAAATCACAGTATCATTCAGCGCCTGAGCCCTGAACTGCTCGCCATCCTTATAGGCCATCGGTAACAGTGCGGTGCCCGATACAAACAGGAAGTTCCAGCCAATGCCTAACAGCACTAATTGTCCCCAATAGCCCATCACCGACGCATCCACCAAGCCGATCACTATTGTGATGCAGTAGCAGGCCAGGCCAGCCAGCATAAGTCCGCGGATATTAAGGAAGCGAAATAGCCAGGGCGTAAACAGTGATGGCAGGTACATCGCCGCAATATGCGATTGAATGACCCACTTGGTGTCAGTCAGGCTATATCCCTGATGTAAATACATACTGATGGGTGTAGCTGTCATTATAAATGACATCACCATGAAGGCGCTGGCGCCCGCAATAATGGCAAGCAAGAGGGTGGGGCTGCGCAATAGCGCCAGAGTAGAGCGACCTCCCGAAGCGGAATGTGTTGGGTGCTGTGCAGCCGGTACATAAAAAAGCAGCAGAATTCCGCCAGCCAATAGACAGCCGGCACCGAGCCAGAAGGATCCCTGGTAGTCAACCGATGTTAGATGCTGCCCCGCCAGTGCTAACTCAGGTCCGAGAAACGCTGCCACAATACCAGCGCACATAATGATGGATGCGGCGGTCGGGCCATCTGTCTGCGGTACGCATTCCATTGCTGCGAAGCGAATTTGTTGCAGCGCGGCGATCGTGGCACCCAGCACGCCAGCGCCAAAACAGAATAAGGAAAAGCTGCTGCGAACCATTGCTTCGCCCAGGGTGAGGCAGGCGCATATGCCCAGTAGCACGAACAGTAGTAGGGCCCGCTTTCTGCCCAAGTGTTGCATGCTGCGCGTTGCCGGTATTACCCCGAGTGCGGTGCCGATGACCATCATTGCAATGGGCAAGGTCGCCCACTCTTCGCCCGGTGCCAGCTCTGCGCCTATTATGCTGCCGATTAGCATCATCATGGGCACACTGCACATGGCAATAGCATTGATCGCAGCGAGCAGCCACACTTCCTTAAAGTTTCTTACCATTGGCTTGTTCACATAGCGACACGTCGGATCCGCTACAGCTCCTGGACGCTTAGATTCAACTCCTCTCTTAGCGATGCCGTAGCCTCTAGCTGCCCAGAGTTTGTGACAATCGCGGTACTCGCCAGATCGGGTCTGAGATACGTTTCTGTGACTCGGCGCAAGTCATCCAGACTGACGCCCAATATGTTTTCGCGAAACCTTTCGCGTGTTTCATGGTTGCGGCCGAACAAGCGGTTATGGAAGTGCTGTTTGGCTTCTCCTGCCGGCGACCCTGGCTTGTCCATGCTGCCGATGACACCGAGGATCGCTTCTTCGAGTGATCGATCGTCATGAGGTGTGTCCAATAGCCAAGATACTGATGCGTCAAAGTCTTGCAGCGTCTCTACGAGGCGCGGATCCCTGTAGGAGTAGAAACGAAAGGCTGCAATGCCCGAATCATGTGAGGCGCCACCGCCGTAAGCGCCACCCTGTTCACGTATTGCACGGTGCAGAAATCCGTTGCGTAAAAATCCTCCCAGTACCGTCAGGGCTGCCGCGTCAGGATGCTGTTCTGTCACTGTGGGATAGGCGCGCGCGCAGAAGTTTACCTGCGTATTCGTTAGCCATATTTCGCCGCGTTGCTCTCGGATAGGGGTCATCTCAAAGCGCGGACGGTCCTCTCCGGTGCTGACCTGTGACCAGAGGGTGCTGATGTCGCGAGCAACGTCCGTAACCTTATGGTCTTCAGCTATTACAAGAAATTGCATAGGTGTACTGATAAGGGTTTCATGGAGTTTTTGGACTTCCAGAGCAAAGGCTTCGAGCCGCGTATCGTCTGCCAGACTGTCATCAAGAATACGCAGCTGGCGGATGCCTGCTAAGCCTGATTGGTGGTGATGCATGCTAGCCAGTGGGCTCATGCCGGCGGAGGCCGCAGCCATTGCGAGGCTGTGGCCACTGCCGGTGATCGACTGATCACGCCGTGCGCGCTGTTGATTGACCAGATCGCGAATTCTGCTGGTTTCGGAGAATTTTACCCGATGTAAGGTGTCGCTCATCAGGTGCGCTTGATCGCGAGCGTTGCGCAGCAGTGCTTTGGAAGAGAGGGTGAAATTTGCGCTCACACGCTGCTCGTCATCGGCATGGCCGCGCATGGAGACAAAGCCCGCTATCGATCCCACGGTCGCTGCCTGACGCTCTTGCACCTCCATATAGGATTGGTCTCCCAGGCCCACATCCGTCAGGATGTTGGTGTACAAGGGTAGTATCTGCAATTGTTCCGCACTTAGGGCGGGCAAGGGGGCAGTGCCCTGTTGGTAGACGATACCGTTAGTGCCCTGGCCATAGGTGGTAAATGGCATGCCGTGCAGCTCAGTCTTTGTAAATGTGGGTTCGGGGAGCGTGGCTGGGACATCGCTCAGCTCGACTTTCGGGAGAATGCTGTCATCGTCGACCTGCGCTTGACGGGCACTCAGGTCCGCTGCCAGCTGCACGGTAGCGCTGCGCTGCGCGTCGCTCATTGCAGCTTTGATGTCGGCTAAGCGTGCTGTTTCCTGTGCCAGCCGGTGCGCTGACAACTCCGTATCCGGTGTCATAACGAGTGTCACGCGATGCGGGTTGTCCAGCAATAGTCGGCGTGCAAGTTGGCGGATATAATCCGGATCCTGAATTTTCTGCTGCAGATCAACAATCACCGGCTCCAGGTTGAGCACCGCGATGGGATCGCTGTAATGTGTGGCGCAGCCCAGTGCCTGTAAAATAAGTTGTAGACCGAAGGGGTATCCGTCACCCGTCACTTCACGCTGGTGTAGTTCCAGCTGATGGAGCACCGCCTCGAGACGCTGTTGGCTGACACCCTCGAGAGCGACTCGCTCTAATACAGCCAGCACCATGTCCTCGAGGGCATCGGCGTGTTCCGCTTCACTGCCTTCAATGCCGCAACAGAACACCAGTTCGCGCATGGAGTCTTCCAGGCCGCACAAGGGCGATGGTGCGCGGCCCAGCTCAGTGGTTTCCAGCGCGTGTTGCAAAGGAGACGCGCTGTTGTCTAGCAGCACGCTGGACAGCAGCTGCGCTTCCAGCAACTGCTTCAGATCTGAGCTTTCTCCCAGCATCCAGCCTACAACCAGGTGTGTTTTGTGATCTGTGGTGTCATTTTCGTCGAAAATGTAAGGGCTTTGCACACGTTGCGGCTTTAATAGGCGCTGTTCGGGTTGGACCTGAATTTTTTCCGATAATTTTTCAAAATGACACAGTGCTTTTTCTTCAAACACGCTCTGATGCACACTTGCCTCAATATCGCCAAACGTCATAAAGATAGCATTGGTAGGGTGATAGTGGCTGCGGTAGAACGCCTGCAATTGTGCGTAAGTCAGATCTGGAATATGCTGTGGATCGCCGCCACTGTTGTAGTGGTAGGTGCTGGTCGGGAAAAGGTTTTCGCACAGTGTGCTCCACAGTGTACTGCTAATGGAACTCATCGCGCCTTTCATTTCGTTGAACACGACCCCCTTAAAGACTAAATCACTGTCGGGGTTTTCCGGTTCAGAAAATTCTACTCGGTGTCCTTCCTGCGCAAAGTCCAGCGGATCTAATCGAGAGAAAAATACCGCATCAAGATAGACCTGCAGCAGATTATTGAAATCCTTACGGTTCTGACTGGCGAAGGGGTAGGCGGTCCAGTCAGAGCTGGTAAATGCGTTCATGAAAGTATTCAGCGAGCGACGAAGCATCATGAAGAATGGATCGCGCACCGGATAGTGCTCACTGCCGCACAACGCCGTGTGTTCCAGAATATGTGCAACGCCCGTTGAGTCGTGGGGAACAGTACGCAAGGCGACAAGAAAGACGTTTTCGGTATTGTCTGAGGCGAGATGGTAGTGCACAGCGCCGGTTTTCTTGTGTTCGTAGTGTTCCACTCGAATATTGAGAGACTCGATGGTTTGTTGCCTGATGGCCTCGAAGGCGGGGTGGGCGCTGGAAAACGAGGTGTTGCTATTACTCATAGTGAATCTCTATAGACGTTGGAAATAGTAAGGGACGCTATTCTAGCGTGAATCGGTGGTGTTTTTCTGTGTTTCTCGGTCATCAGCTGTCGGCACCAGCTCAATCTGGTAGAGCCAGGGCCAGCGCTTTCCCGTGACCCAGATAGAGCCGTCGGCTGGATCTTGCGCGATGCCATTGAGTACATCGGTACCCCGGCGATACTCTTGGGGAGGAAGTAACCCCTGTAGATCGATACTGGCCGTGACCTCACCGTTGGCAGGGTTGATAACCACGATGCGATGGCTTTGCCAGACGTTGGCCCAGATAGCCCCGTCTACCCATTCAAGTTCGTTGAGTCGTTTAACCGGTCGGCCCTGCTGTGTTACCGCGATGGTACGTGTGATACGTGCTGTGTCTGGCGACATAAAGTACAGATTGTCACTGCCGTCGCCGTAAATCAATTCTGTACGGTTATGCGTGAGCCCCCAACCCTCGCCTTTGAGAGGAAGCGTACGCACAAGCGTAAGGTCGGATTTACGATAAACCAACATGACCCTATTCTGCCAGGAAAGCTGGTAAATGTTGTCGCCAAGTACCGTGAGGCCCTCGGCGAAAATTCGCACATCCAGTTTTCGACTCTCGTCCAATGTGCCATCCGCGAAACGGTAACGTAGCAAATGAGACGCGCCATAGTTGCCCGCACTGACGTAAAGGTAGCCATCAAGAATTTCCAGTCCTTGTACGAAATTCTCCCGTGGCTGAGGTTTTTGGTCGATGACCCGCACCGTATAGTGCTGCAGAGACCAAGCCGTCATGGGGAGGTAGGCGATGAGAAAAAATATTATACGCAGCTGTCTCATCGTTATATCCGATTACGTGAAAGGTCACGAATAATAAAACGCGCGGGCGAGAGTGCACGAGACAGTGTTCGGCTGAAAGGAAGTGGTTCTTGACAGATCATGCTGGCTAATAGTTCTGCTGCAATCGGTGTGGAGGTCAATCCTCGTGAGCCATGTGCAGCGTTGAGATAGAGGCCCGGTAAATAGCTTCCTCGCCTTTCGATAAGATGCTTGGCATTTTTTCGCAGGGCGCCAAAATCGTTGAGGAACTGGTCTGCATCGGGTGCTGGGCCGACAGTCGGTAGGTAGTCAGGACTGGCGCAGCGAAATCCAACGCGGCCTTTCAATGCGCCTGTATCAAATGACTGCAACTCGTCTCGACAGCTTGGCACAGCATCGGCCAGCTTGGCTAGGTTGTCGCTATGGTCGCTGGTGCGCAGCGCAGGATCGTCGTCGCCAATATTAAACGTCGCGCCAATACTGTGGGTGCCTTCCCAGGCAGGCGCGATATAGCCTTGATGGCACAGAGCGGCGCGCAAAGTGCTAAAAGCTCGCGCTGTCGGCAGTTGAGTAATCTGCCCTCTAATGATTTGCAAGGGCAGCCAATTAAGCTGTGGCATTGAGGTTGTCTCTGTGCCGGCAGCCACGACAGCGCAACTGGCACTGGCAAGCGTTTGCCCTTTGGCTAACGCCAGCCACTGGCCTCCTTCGCGGTGCAGTGTGACTTCACCGCAATTCTCCATTACCTCAATATTGTCGTGCATAAGCAGGGACCTGCACACGGCGCCCGGACGCAGCCAGCCAGAACCAGGATACCAGTAGCCTGCACTCGGCTGATCAATGCCTAACAGGCCGCTCGCTTCGGTAGCGTCCAGTATCTGCGCCAGTTCTTCCAGTCCTGTCAGTGCGTCACGCAGTGCTGCCATCTCTTTTGCATCGTCACTTTGTTGAAAGCTGCCACAGAGGTCTCCATCGCGCTGCGGTATGAGTTCTCCCATTAAAAACATGCGACGATAAAACGTCGAAGCAAATTGAAAACTTTGCAAGGCGAAGTCCGCCAGAGCGGAATGTTTACGGGATAGCCGGGTATATAAAACACCCTGATCATTACCGGATCCTGCGCCGGCCAGTGTGCTCCGTTCGAGCAGCGTGACGGACATTCCACGCCTCGCCAATGCAGCTGCCGTTGCACAGCCGGCCAAGCCACCACCGAGTACGATAACGTGTTTCGGTCGCACCAGTGTTTTGTCAGGAATGTCCCAGGGCGAGCGCTTGGTGTCTGATGGCAATGCCGCTTTCACGTCTATTACGCCACGCAAACAGTCTCGTTTGCGACCGTAGCCGGCCACCTTGTCCACCGTGAACCCTGCATCGGTGAGCTTGCGACGAACGTCTCCTGCCGCAGTGAATGTCCCAAAACTGGCCCCGGGCTGACACAGAGTCGCCGCTGCCTGGAATAGTTGGGTGGTCCACATGCTGGGGTTGCATGAGGGCGAAAACCCATCTAGATACCATGCATCGACTAACGGTTGTGCACGACTGGCCAGATCTGGAAGAGCGGTAGCGGCATCCTCCCACCATAGATCCAGTCTTACCCGACCATCGTCTAGCAGCACCCTATGTTGTCCGGCCAGTAGAGCTGGATAGGCGGCCAATAGGGTTTGGGCCAGTGGTGCGAGAGCCGGCCAGCCACTTAGGGCTCTGGCGAGGTCCTGCCTCGTGAGCGGGTGCTTTTCGATCGAGAGGTAATGCAAGTCGGGGCGTGGTTCCGGTGATTCTCGCCAGGCTTGCCAGGTCACCAGAAAATTGAGGCCGGTGCCAAATCCTGTCTCACCAATACAAAAATGATTCCTTGAGTGGCGTTGCCACCGTTGAGGAAGTCCATTGCCATGCAGATAAACATGCCGACTTTCCTCCACGCCATTATCTTGCGAATAGTATATGTCGTCGAAAGTGTCAGACAAGGGTGATCCGCTCTCGCTCCAATGCAAAGCGGCTGGCGTGACGCCTCGCCAGGGCGAATTGTCGCGATTCATTGCGCTGCAGTGTTTATGCGAACGCGCATAGCACTATGTCACTGATAGTGAGTTTGTGAGAGTCGCTGTCGTTGTCGGTTCGATAATGCATGAATAACACAGCTGATGTGTCCTGCGCGAATTCGCAGGAGTTGGTCACGAATAATAGCAGATCAGACGGCCGGCAAACGAACTTGCTGCATTTTATTGAGGCCTGTATTA
The DNA here is from genome assembly GCA_913061115.1 of uncultured Haliea sp. GTDB lineage: Bacteria > Pseudomonadota > Gammaproteobacteria > Pseudomonadales > Halieaceae > Marimicrobium. Next base: position 572 of record CAJXTK010000126.1, on the reverse strand, counting down.
CATTCTAGCTATCTAGAAATGACGATAACTGTCGTTTACTGTGCTTGAATTCGTTGATCACAGCATCTGCGGGTATTAAACTGACGCCTCTTTAATACTCGAGGTTGCTATGACGAGCGCTCAAATTCAGGCGATGCCCCAGGAAAAATTTCTCTTGGTGGCGGTCAATTTATTGCATACTGCCTTTGTCGAGGCCGCACGCACCGAGGCTAAAAAATTGTATAACGAGATCTCTCAGGGCAGTATTGTGCACCTGACGAGTGTGAAATTGGCCGATGATTCGATCGCCCGTTTCGATTTGTCTCTGGCACATGGCGAGTATCGGGATAGCCTTAATTATGGAGCTTTTCGTGCCAGTCTGACTACCTTGATAGGCAATATTTCCAAGGCGCTGAGTGAGGAAAAGGAACTCAGGGTGTTTAATGCTCTGAATGGTGGCAACGCGATGATTTTTGGGATCACCGCTGTTACGCATGAAGACGACAAACCCAATGTGATGGTGCTAGCTGTAGACACCGCTCAGGAGGGAGGAGGGACGACGCTGCAGTTGATGTACCTCAACCCGGAGCAGT
>CAJXTK010000125.1 GCA_913061115.1 uncultured Haliea sp. | reverse complement strand
GTCTCGTGGGCTCGGAGATGTGTATAAGAGACAGCTCCAGTGTATCGGGGAAATGACTCTCAAGTATGGCGAGGGTTCGTGTGTCGAAAATGAGTATGGAACGACCTTCGTTGGCTGGGATAGCGCATTTAGTCCCGGGGAGACTTCATATTCCGACTTCTACAAGTTAGATATGACCCTGTGCCAATGGAAAAATAAGCCGAACTATAAAGGCTCATATCCTGCTGCGCCTGGGTATATAAAAAAGGTGATGAATGTATTTAGCACAGCCCCCTGCCAGGCACCAAGTCGGAACAACTCGGCTGGGGAGTCTTGCCCTTGAAGGATTTGGGGTCTTGTGGAAAAGGGAAATACGAAGGCCAGCCACGATCCGAGAGATGGAGAATTATTTCAATGACCGATTCCCTCCCCCAAAGAGTCTACCCACAGACTTTTAGGAGCTGGCGAGCATGATTTAAAAGGCGAATTAAGCTTGATCACTATAATACACAGCGGCTCCTTCGGGGGCCGTTTCGCTGTCAGGAGCCCTCACCCTCACCGTTCACAAGTCGCAAGGCTAGCACTCACACCGCAGCACTGTCGGCGCCATATTCGCCCTCTATCCACTGTGGATCTAGAGGGTCCTCAAACTAAGAGATAGCGACGACCTAAGATTAGCGTACTCCCTAATCGCCTGCTTCATCGATGCTCTGTACAATATCTTGCCTTTCCTTTGATTGCTTTGAAGGTCCTTAGTGAGCCTGTCGCACACTTGCCGAGCTAATCGCTTCGAGTGTTTATCGAGCTAGAGAGAGGGAGTTTACAGCGGAGCTGCTTGATCGTACAGGAAGCTAAGAGACCCCGAGGGACAGTGTAACGAATGAAGGTTGTTGAAGCGTTTTTCTCGAGATAGTTTGCCATTAAGTTTGCCACTAGCAGTGGCTTTGTACTCAGCGCGCCTTATCGCATCCGCATCCAGAAGGCTTCAAGCGCCTCTCGATTGAGGGTGTTATCGGTAATAGGTTTCCAGCACTATAAACCGTTGAATGTAGCCAAAGTTTGCCGCTAGACAAGCGACGAGGATCTTATGCGCATCCATTGATGAATTTATCGTATAGAGCCGCGTGCTGACGCTGGCGCCTCGGCGGCGCAGACAGCGTCACGTGCAAGCAGATCCAGGCGAATTGGTTTGTCACGCGCAACAATACTCGTAACCCCCGGCATTAGCAGCTCTCGGCGATTGCTCACCGGTTTACATCGGTGGGGCCAATGATATAGGGCGACGTGTCGGCTACAGCAAGGTCAACTTAGAGGGTCATTTGCAACCCACCTAACTGCTAGAGCTTGCTCCTATCTGTTTTTCAACGCTGAGGATAAATTCACGCAAAGCCACTAATACCTGTTTGGGCGCCTCAATGGGAAGCATGTGGCCATAGTCTTTCAATACGACCAGTTTGGCCTGTAAATGGTCGGCAATTGCCAAGCCAGCTTTGATTGGCGTCATTTTATCTTGTCCTGCCAATATCATCGCAGACGGCGCGGTTACAAGCCCCACAGCGTCGACTCCACCCCAGTAATCGGCGCAACATTGCAGATCGATTGCCAGAGGATTGTTGCCCATGATTTGTCGCCCAATGGCAATCGGCTGCATACCCGGTGTCGCGCTGACCCCCATTTGCGTTTGATGCCCGAAACCCCACTGTAACATTAGGTCAGCCGCCTTCATGGGTGACCGCCCTGCCGTCTCAATTAGCATTGGATTGACCGGGATGGCAGCGGCAGTGCCAACACCGATTAGGGACTTCAATGCAGTTGGCCTGAGTTTAGACAGCTCTAACGCACTTAAAAAACCTTGCGAGTGGCCAACGACATGCGCTTCCCGAACACCCATGGCATCGAGAAAATCAGCTAACCATTTCCCAGAGTCTTCGATTGTTACACAGGGGGCGCCTTTAGACAGAGAGTGCCCTGGAAAGTCTGGCGCCAATACACCGAACCCGTTATAGGCAAACCAACGCGTCTGCAAGGCCCAGCTTCGGTGGTCTAAACCACTGCCATGTAAAAACAGCACGGTTGGTAAGTTTTTTTCGAACTTTTTGCCTCCGGTAGCGACATGAGCTTCATAGCCGTTGACCATTAGTTTCATGATTGAGACTCGGCCACATGCTGGGCAGCTCTCAAACCATTCGCGAAGTCTGCTTGGATATCTTTAATCCCTTCAATGCCAACCGACACACGAATCAGGTCTTCGCTAATACCGGCAGCCACCATCGCATCATGGGTGAGCCGCGAATGCGTAGTACTGCCGGGGTGCAGGACAAGTGTTCTAGAATCTCCGACATTGGCTAGGTTTGAGGCAAGTTTCAACGAGTCGATAAACGCGCCCCCTCCTGCTCGACCACCGACCACGCCGAAGCAAAGCATTGACCCCGCGCCATTTGGAAACAACTCTCTGGCGATGACGTTGCTCGGATTGCTCGGCAAATCAGGGTGATTAACCCATGTGACTTGCTCTTGAGATTGCAGCCATTGAACCATGTCCTTAGTATTGGCGATATGCTGCTTCATGCGCATATTCAGTGTTTCAATACCTTGCAGCAGTAGAAATGCATTGTTTGGACTCATGCACGCGCCAATGTCGCGCATGGATTCTGCACGAATCTTCATTGCCAAGGCATTAGGGCCAAATTCTTCCCAAAATTTAATGCCGTGAAATGGCTCATACGGTTCAGTTAATTCTGGAAAGCGGCCGCTAGCCTCCCAATCAAAATTGCCGCCGTCAATAACCACGCCTCCAACCGCTGCACCATGTCCGCCTATCCATTTAGTGGCAGAATGCACGACCACATTAGCGCCAGATTCGATAGTGTTGCATAGCCCCGGTGGAGCAAAGGTGGCATCGACTACAACGGGCAGCCCATATTGACTTGCAATGCTGTTAATTTGAGGGAGGTTAGCCACTTCCAGGCCGGGGTTCCCAATTGATTCGCAAAACACCATTTTAGTATTTGCACGGATCGCTCCCTCTAATGCCCCCTGATCGTTAATTGAGACGAACGTCGTTTCTATACCCAAGCGTTTCAATGTGTGGCGCAAAAGAGTCGCGGTCGAGCCATAGATTTGTCCCGACGAAACGATGTGATCACCTGCCGAACAAAGCGTAATAAACGTCGTGAACAAAGCACTCATACCTGACGCTGTGCAAATTGCCCCACTGCCCCCTTCTAGTGCAGCGAGACGTTGTTCCAACACCGCAACTGTTGGATTAGAGATACGGCTATAAATATGCCCGCCTTGCTCTACGTTAAACAGCGACGAGGCATCGTCTACACTGTCAAATACATACGAGGTAGTTTGATAGATGGGTACAGCTCGCGACCCGTAATCGCTTTCAGGGACATAACCGCTGTGCAGCGCCATGGTATCGGGGTGGTAATAAGAAGATCGGCCCATACGAATGCTCCGCTAGCGTTAAACTAATAGATCTAAATTAAAAGGAATTGGATGAAAAATACTGGTCTGCCCGTCAATGGTGATGCTGTCGTTATTGTCCATATAAGAAAGTGGCAACATAGCAAGAGCAAGGTTTTTGTTGTATCTAAATGACCATGCCTGTGATCGAATCTCACCAATGATCTCACCATCGATCTCGATATCACTACCACCTAGGCGACTAGGCTGCATATGTGGCGATCTATTGAATGCTAGTCCGACAAGTTTCCGGGTCTGCTTTCCGACCATCGCTTTAAGAGCCGGCAGGCTTAAGCTTTCAATATCTGCATCGAAGTCTAAATATGAATCTAAACCACACTCAAATGGCGTATCAAATTCGTCCATATCGTTGCCATAGGATAACAGGCCAGACTCGAGTCGCTCATTCCCCTGCGGGCAACCAGCCCGCACAAAAAGGTCTTCTCCATTGGCAAATAATTCGTCCCACAATGCCTCGCCTAGCGACCAATCAGGCATGTATATTTCAAAGCCACGTTGCTTGCTCCAGCCGGAACGAGCCACGTACATTTCAACGCCCCGAAACTGAAGCATTTCACCTCTAAAAAAACGGATTTTTCGAACGGTTTCACCAAATACTCTTGCCATTAAGTCATCGGACTTTGGGCCTTGCACTGCCAAGGGGAAAATGTCTGGCTCGAATACTTTTACATTTAGCCCATAGCCCTGTGCTAGGCCTTGAGCGAAAAATTTAACGTCGCTATCAGAGACTGACAACCAAAATCTATCCTCGGCCAACTTGATCACAATGGGATCATTCAAAATAAAGCCTTCCGCATTGCAAATGGGGCCGTACTTTCCTTGCAGTAGCTCAATGTTAGATAAATCACGTGGCGTCATCATCTGAGCTAGTTTGGCCGCATCAGGCCCGTTCAGTTCGACTTGACGTTCCCCCGAAACGTCCCATACCTGAACATGCTGACACAAATGCCAATAGTCACTCTCGGGCGTGTCAAACAATGTGGGCAATAGCATATGATTATAAACCGTATAGGCTGTTACGCCTGCCTCTTCAACACGGTTAGAGTATGGCGTGGTGCGCACGCGACGGTTAAAAGAAAGCATTTTTGAGTTCATGGACGCGCCCCTAGTAGATCTTCATAGCCCACCAGCGGCAATGTTTACCGCTCTACCTTATTACGACTTTTAGTTAGATCGAAAACCCACCTAGTTTAGTCTCTAAATATTCAGCTAATCCTTCACGTGCTCCTTCGCGCCCTAAGCCGCTCTCACTCATACCTCCAAATGGGGCTGCTGCGCTAGTCGGGTTAATATCATTGATTCCAATAATGCCAAAGTCAAGAGCCTCAAACGCATGCATCGCACGCGATAAGTTTTCAGTATAAACATAAGCCGCTAAACCATAGTGTGTATCATTTGCCATTTTGATAACTTGGTCATAACTGTCAAAAGAGATGATGGCTGCTACAGGGCCAAATGTTTCTTGTCGGTAGATCAACATATCCTCGCTCACATTACTCAGCACTGTTGGTGCGTAAAAATGTCCTGACGAATACTGGCCTCCAGACAACGGCTTCCCTCCACTGTGCAAGATAGCGCCTTTTTTTAGCGCGTCTTCAACTTGCCGAGATACTTTTTCCACCGCTGCATGATTCACTAGTGGCCCGATAGACACCTCAGGCTCTAAACCATTACCCGCTTTCATCTTGGCGACTCTCTCCATGAAGGTTTGAATAAACGAGTCTAAAATGCCGCGCTGCACGAAAATCCTGTTTGGGCTAATACAAGTCTGCCCAGCGTTTAAAAATTTAACCAGTGAAGCACCTTTAGCCGCGTGTATTGGATCCGCATCATCAAACACGATAAACGGGGCATGACCACCTAGCTCCAGTGATACGCGCTTAAGTTGCGGCGCAGCATCTTGAGAAAGCTTTTTGCCAACGGCCGTAGATCCCGTGAACGTCAATTTTTTCACTTTGGGATTGGTGCAAAACTCTTTCCCTACTGGAGCTGGGTCTAACGTGGTGACTAAGTTTGCAACGCCCGCAGGTAAGCCCGCTTCATGTAAAATGTCAAAAACCGCTATGGCGCATAAAGGCGTTGCCTCAGCCGGTTTCAACACGATCGTACAGCCGGCTGCCAAGGCTGGCGCGACTTTACGTGTCACCATCGAGATGGGGTAGTTCCATGGTGTCACGGCTGCTACCACACCAATTGGCTGATAACGCACAATAAAACGCTGATCAGCTCTGGCCGAGGGAATTGTCTCGCCGTAAGAACGCTTCGCCTCCTCGGCAAACCATCTCAGGAAGTCAGCGGCATACTGAACTTCATTAAGCGCCGCTTTTAATGGCTTACCCTGCTCGCTAGTCAGCAACTCGGCCAGCACTTGCTTGCGCGCTATCATTAGACTGTAGGCTTTTTGCAGCACCTCAGCTCTTGCATAGGCAGTAGCGCTGGACCATGATTTATAAGCGGCAGATGCGGCATCGATAGCAAGCTTGGCGTGACTGTGGTCGCCATCGGGCACCATCTCAATAACGTCACCTGTCGCAGGGTTAGTCACACTGAATTGTTGATCTGTTTTAAGCCATTCGCCGTTGATATACATACAGAGTTGCCACGCCATTGGTAAGCCCGACAAAGTAGTGCAAGCGACGCTTTTTTACAAACAAAACTCGTAATTCTGACGGTAAGGGGGTTGTTCTGCTGGAACCTGCGACCCCTACCACTCGTCAACCTCTATCTCCACACAGGCGCGGGGCTCGAACAGAGTGTAGGGCATATAAAAAGCCGCACCCTGGAGCGGTGCTGTCCACGCCAACTAAGCAGGCAGACTGACGTAGCTCTAAACGCTAATCCTGGTAACCGGTAATCGACTTAGCCGCTTGGTAGGCAAACGTCATAGCTGGGCCAAGGGTTGAGCCCGGCCCAGGGTAACAGGGCAACGTTGGCGCGCTACAGTTGCCAATCGCATAAAGACCTTCAATCACAGTGCCGTTCTCATGCATAACCTGCGCATCAGCATTGGTCACCATACCGCCCTGAGTTCCAAAGTCACCCGGATCAACCTTCATGGCATAGTAAGGCGCCTTATTGATAGGTCCTAAACAGGGATTAGGCGTCACACGAGGGTCGCCGTAATAGCGATCGTAGGCCGAGTCGCCACGCTGAAAATCCAGATCTTCACCGTTGCGAGCAAATTCATTCATCTTAGTGACCGTCTCTTCTAGACCCGCCGCGTCCACATCGATTTTTCGAGCGAGTTCAGCAATTGAATCCGCCTTGGCAAAAAAGCCTTCTTCTTCATAGCGCTTCGGCACTGCCCAATCTGGCAGAAATTTACTGTTATACAGAGGCCCGACGAAATACGTTGCCCGAAAATTAGCATCGAATATGTGCCAGCTCGGATTGAGTGGGTTTTCCTCGGTGTGTCTTGCGAACGTTTCCTGCTGAAACGCCATATAGTTTTGTGATTCATTACTGAATCGCTGCCCCGCCGGATTCACCATAATGGAACCCGGGTAAGACTTTTCCATAATGCTCAAGCGGGGAATATCCTCTCCAGGCACTGAAATCGTATTGCACCACCAAGCTTCGTCAAGACGGTGCATTTTTGCGCCCAGTCGCATTCCTTCGAGGATGGCATCGCCCGTATTGTCTTTTGTGCCGGCACTCCAGTGATGATCGGTAGGCTGCGGGAGATATTTTTCACGCATTTCCTGATTATGTTCAAACCCACCTGCGGCCAGAACAACCGCCTTGCGAGCCTGAATTCTCACCGGTTTACCCTCGCGCATCACTTCAACACCCAGCACCTTGCCGTCAACATCCACGACTTTCGTCATCACGGTATTTTGCCAGAGCGGAATATCTCGGTCCTGCATTGATGCCCGCAGACGAGCAACCCCGGCACAACCCGTGGCTAGACGACGGTGGAATTTATCCTTCAGGCGCCAAGGAATATCCACGGCATAGTCCACGACCAGCTTGATCGCTGTTTTCCACCAGCCCGGCTGCTGGCCAATCAGTAGTCCAGCCTCTACCTGAGTAAAGCCAATTACCCCAGCCAAATGCATCATCGGATGAGTACGCCGGAGTCGTCGCCATTCTTCCCCGAGCTCATCTGCATTAAAGGTTTCCGGTTCCATCGAGCGATGGCCTTGCATGGCGCCGTCGAGATCGGTGTAGTAATCCGGATAGTGTTCCAGCGTCACATAGCGCATACGCGTGCGTTCGTGGAGAAAATCCACCATCTTCGGACCGTTCTCCAGATAGGCATCTAGCTGATGTTCCGACACCTCCTCTTCTGTGATCAGTTGACGCAGATACGTTTTGGCGCTCTCTAATGTGTCACCAGCACCGGCTTCATTGGCATAGCGATTACAAGGGATCCACACGCCACCGCCGGAGATAGAGCTGGTGCCACCGTAAAGATTCGATTTCTCTATGACCAGCACATCCTTCGCACCCATCTCATAGCTGCACAGAGCCGCCGTCATCCCACCGTTGCCGGATCCGACCACCACCACATCGAAACTGTAATCCCACTGCTGCCCTGCACTCATCGTCTGCACTCCACAAATATCGAGTACATGGTAGCGTAATCACCGCGCATTACAGCCCTAGAATGGCCGTAATGACCAAAAGGTTTAAAAAATTGGTCGTCACGGCCCCACGTGGCGTTTAAAGGTCTCAAGAAATTTGTCTTGTCAGCAGCTTCCATCCCTTAATACAATGCCTGCTTGCCCTGATAAGCATCAGAAAAATCGTAATAAGGAACTGAATATGCCCCATTTTCGACGTCAAACAGCCCTCGCAATCATTGTGGTCGCGGGACTCGCCATCTCACCACTGGCCATCTCCCACTACAATGATAAAGAAGGGCCCCAGTCCTACCGGCAGTCATGGTTTGCGCTGGTCGCTGCGAACTTTGGCCCGATGGTTTCCATGGTCAAGGGCGAGATACCCTGGCAGGAGATGCAAATGGCCGGCTATGCGGACCAATTGGCAGCCCTCACTACGCTGGATGTCATGCGTGGCTTCGCCGACGGATCCGACAAGGGCACAACACGGGCCAAGCCTGAAATATGGCAGAACAAGCCAGACTTCCAAAACAAGATGGACGACCTTAAAACCGCGGTAAACGCGTTAAAAACGGTTGCCGATCAGGGC
>CAJXTK010000124.1 GCA_913061115.1 uncultured Haliea sp. | reverse complement strand
GCGCTGCATCTCGCCGCGTTGGCAGTTAATCGAGGCGAGCTTCCGGAAGCAGAGGACGAGCTCCGCTGGGTTCTAGGTAAGGCTGCAAAGGGAAGTGATGCTGAGCAGGTTGCACAGTTGAGACTAGCCCGTGTGTTGGCTTCGTCGGGCGATACTGCTCAGGCGCTGGCTATTCTAGACGATGCCGCGCCAGGGCCCTATGGGGCCTCCTACGCTGCTGCTCGTGGCGATATCCTGCAGTCTACCGGCCGTGCGGACGAAGCGCGGGATGCCTACATGCAAGCATTAGCGCAAGCAGACAGTAACCAGGAAGGACTGAACTTTTCGGTATTGCAACAAAAGCTGCAAAGCCTTACGCCCGTAGCTGCTCGTGATCTCAAAGAGACCGTGAGTGGGCAGTTGGATATGTCTGAACAGGCACCTGCTATAACCGACCCTGTCGAAACCTTGGAGCAATAACATCATGCGGCAAATATCCCGGTACCTACTCTTGTTCACTATGATGTTTAGCATCGCCGGTTGCAGCACTATTTCAGGGTGGTTCGACTCAGATGATGATGACCCAATGGCACCGATGGCACTGTCAGATATTACCGAAACGGTAAAGATTAAAGAGCTTTGGTCAGTCGGAGTTGGTGATGGGCAAGGCGATGGATTTTATCGTTTGCAGCCTGCTATTAGCGGTGAGGTTATTTACGCGGCGTCCGCCGATGGCGAAGTCGTGGCCGTGGACCGCAAGCGAGGTAAGACACTGTGGGAGGTGGACCTCGATATTTCTCTGTCCGGTGGAGTGGGGGTGTACAACGATGTCCTATTGCTCGGGAGTAGTGAGGGCCTTGTCCTGAAGTTGGATGCCAACACTGGCGAGCAGCTTTGGACGACGATGCTGACGGGAGAAATTTTGTCACCGCCACAGGCTAATGGCAAGGTGGTTGTTGCCCAGACCTATAACGGTAAATTACAAGGTCTTGATTTCGCTACAGGACAGCTGCTCTGGACCTATAACAGCAAAGTTCCGGTGTTGACCCTTCGCGGTACTAGCGTACCCATAATGGAAAATAATCGGGTTTATGCGGGGTTTGCCAGTGGCCGAGTACTGGCGTTCGATGCTCAGACTGGTTCCATTGTTTGGGATGGGCGCGTGGCTATTCCTCAGGGCCGTTCTGAAATTGAGCGGATTGTCGATGTTGATGGGACCATGGAGTTAGCGGGAAATGAACTGTATGCAGTCAGCTACCAAGGCAGCGTCGTAGCGATTGATATCGAAAGTGGGCGTAAAATTTGGCAGCAGAAGGCGTCTTCCTTCTCCGGCGTCTCTCTGGGATTTGGCAACGTTTATGCCGCTGATGAAGACGGCACTTTGAACGCATTTATGCGCAATGGCGAAGGTGTGCGCTGGAGTCAGGGAGCGTTGGGTTATCGTCAGTTATCTAGGCCAACGCCGGTTGGAAGTTATGTAACGGTAGGAGATTTCGAAGGTTATCTGCATGTTCTTTCTCAGGTTGATGGTGATTTTGTCGGTCGGGTCAGGGTAGATAGTGATGGGGTGCGCGCTGACATGTTAAGCGAAGATGGTATTCTTTACGTGTTCGCTAATGACGGTGAACTCGTCGCATATGAGATCACAGCGAAAAGCGAATGATACCGGTAATCGCCATTGTAGGTCGCCCCAACGTAGGAAAATCGACACTCTTCAATCAGCTGACGCGCAGCAGGGATGCGCTCGTTGCTAATTATCCCGGCCTGACGCGAGATAGAAAATACGGCGAGTCAAAAATTGGCACACTTCCTTTTATCGTCATAGATACTGGCGGGATTACCGGCGAGGAAGAGGGCGTTGATTCTCCTATGGCTCAGCAGGCCCTCACCGCGATAGAAGAATCAGATGTAGTATTGTTTATGGTGGACGGCCGCGAAGGACTAAACGCTGTAGATCAAGCGTTAGCCGTTAAATTGCGACAGGGGAATAAAGCTTTTCACTTGGTGGTAAACAAGATCGATGGCCTCAACGAGGATATTGCTACCAGCGATTTTTATGCTCTTGGCGTGGATGCTATGTTCGCTATTGCGGCTTCCCATGGCCGTGGTGTGAGCAGCATGATAGAGAAGGTGCTGTCCAAATTCTTAGACATTGAAGAGGAGTTGGAGCGGGAGCGCTATCCGGACAGCATTCGGGTCGCTATTGTCGGACGCCCCAATGTCGGCAAGTCTACATTGGTGAACCGTCTGTTGGGAGAAGAGCGCGTTGTCGTATTCGATCAACCCGGAACCACCCGTGACAGTATATACATCGATTACGAGCGTGAAGATCAAAAATATACACTAATCGATACCGCTGGTGTACGGCGACGCAAGAATATAAAGATGGTAGTGGAGAAGTTTTCTATCGTAAAAACGCTCAAGGCAATAGAAGATGCCCATGTGGTGGTATTGGTCATGGATGCCCATGAGGGCATTGTGGATCAGGATATGCATCTGCTAGGGCACTGCGTAGACAAAGGTCGCGCTCTGGTGCTGGCAGTCAATAAGTGGGACGGTCTTGATTCCGATGAGCGGGACTGGATCAAGAGTGAGCTAGACCGTCGATTGCGCTTTGCCGACTATGCCGATACGCACTTCATTTCAGCGCTGCATGGGACTGGGGTAGGGCATCTCTATAAATCAGTTAATAGCGCGTATGCGTCTGCCACTCGCAAGCTTAATACCAACGTGTTGACGCGGATCCTAGAAGGCGCAGTGTTCGATCATGCCCCGCCGATGGTCAATGGTCGACGCATCAAAATGCGCTATGCGCACGCCGGGGGACAAAACCCGCCTCTCATTGTAATCCACGGCAACCAGACTGGTGACGTCCCTAAGAGTTATAAGCGTTATCTGGAAAAAGTGTATTGTCGGGAGCTTGACCTAACGGGAACGCCGATTCGCATTGAATTTCGCACCAGTGAAAACCCCTTCGCCGACAGGCGCAACAAGTTGACGCAGCGTCAGGTGCAGCGCAAGCGGCGCCTAATGGCACATGTTACCAAGTCGAAGAAAAGTAAAAAGAATAAATAGCGCCATGATTGCTGGTGATGACAGGCCAGATATGGATTCAAGGGACAGCATCGATTTCTTTGTGGACTGCTTCTACGAGCGTGTGCTCGCTGATGAGCAGTTGTCGCCGATTTTTGTTGATGTCGCAGAGGTCGACCTTGCAATACATCTGCCCCATATCAAGAACTACTGGTGCAAGTTGCTACTGGGAGAAAAAAAATACCAGCGACATACTATGAATATCCACCGGAAACTCCACGGCAAGCGCGCTCTTCGAGCAGAAGACTTCCAGCGATGGCTGGATTTTTTTAGTACTACAGCGGACGCACACTTTGCCGGTAAGCGGACTGAGCGCGCGAAGCAGGTGGCTAAAAAAATCGCTGCCAATATGGAACAGAGCCTGGGAGCTCGGTCGGATCCCCTTCGCAGTGAGTAATGCAGACCCATGCTGCGACTAAAATAATAGTTATAATGAATATTTCGTGATCTACTTGCCCCTTACTTGCCGAACCCTATCCTGCACATAGGAGTTGGACCATAAAAAATCTCGCTAGGCTAACGCTTGTCATGAGTCTCCTATGGGTGTCTGTGCTGGTGCAGGCCGATCCCGATGCCGCAGCAAAATATCAGTCCTGTGCCGTTTGCCACGGTGAGAGAGGGCAGGGCAACATTGAATTGGGCGCACCGGCATTAGCAGGGCAGGGAGCGCAGTATCTGGAGAGGCAGCTGCAGTATTTTAAGTCAGGCGTTCGTGGTACCGACCCACGTGATATGCAGGGCCTACAAATGCAAGCGATGGCTGGTGCGTTGGCAGACGAGGACATCCCTGTTGTCGCGGCTTACCTGTCTGGCCTCCCTCCGGCGGTTCCAACCGCTGTGCCAAAGGGAGATCTGAAAAATGGGAATAATTATTACCAGTCCAAATGCGGAGCCTGTCACGGTGGTCAAGCGCAAGGCAATTCTGGCCTGAATTCACCTGCCCTGGCTATACTGAATGGCATCTATTTAAAGCAGCAGTTCCAGAGCTTTCAGCAGGGATTGCGAGGGACACATCCAGACGATAAGTACGGGCGACAAATGAAAATGATGTCCACCAGTCTGCCCACTGATCAAGACTTGGATGATGTCATCGCCTATATTCAGTCTATGGCTAAACCACTGTAATTTTTTACGTAAATGATAACCCGCTTACTCACATTGGTATCCCTTGCACTGATTTTTCCTGTCAGCGCGAGCGCTTCCCCGCCAGTGAGTATTGTGTTGCGAGAGAGCTGCCCGCCCAGCTTTGAGAAAATGCCTGATGGGACCTGTAACCTCGTTACGCTGTATGGATTCTATGATTCCGTACAGGGGGCTGGACTGGGTGGAACACAAACATCCTTGCCGCAGCATCGCGATGGTTTTACGCCACAGCAAATTGACCTTGGACGCTATCTTTTTTTCGATCCGGTACTCTCAAAAGACGGTTCTATTTCTTGTGCCAGCTGCCATCACCCGGATCGAGGGTTCAGCGATGACCTGCCGCGCTCAATCGGCATGGGTGGTGAAGAGCTTCACCGCGCCGCACCTTCTCTGTGGAACGTGGCATTTCTGAAAAAGTTTTTCTGGGACGCCCATGCTGACACCCTTGAGGCACAGATGCTTGGCCCATTGTATGCGCCTAATGAAATGGGCAACACGCCCAATGGCTTACTGGCCTCTCTCAACAGTATTCCCGCTTATCGCGTACTATTTAAAGAAGCGTATCCGCAGCGAAAAGGAGAGAGCATTGTACTCGATGAGATTTACCAGTCGCTTGCCGGATTTCAAGCCTCGCTTATTTCCTTGAACAGCCGCTACGATCGCTATGCGCATGGATTCCACGCTGCTCTGTCAGAGAATGAAGTTCAGGGGCTTAACATTTTTCGTTCATTTGTTGCACGCTGCGCCGAATGCCATACCCCTCCACTATTCACTAATCAGCAGATAGCCGTGATTGGCGTGCCAGAACCAGAGGGAATGGCTATCGATGTCGGCGCACAGAAAACGTTCGAAGAGCCTCGGCTTAAGGCGGGGTTCAAGGTGCCTACCTTGCGTAATATAGATAGGACCGCGCCCTATATGCACTCGGGTCGGTTTGACAGCTTGCATGCTGTTGCTGAGTTTTATAATGGAGGCCGAGGTCATGCAGTGCCTGAGGGTGTTGATCTTCAACTGCACTGGCATATTTCTTCGCCGGAGTTGACTGACTACGAGCTAGACCGATTGGTCGATTTTATGGGAACCTTGACGGACGAGAGTTTAAAGCCTCAAATACCACAGTGGTTGCCATCCGGATTGACGCCGATCAGTCATAAATCGACCACACACACAGCCATAATAACTACGAAATCGGGAGAGTCGTTATGAATGCAGGGAAAATACTCGGTCTGATCTTGATTTTTTCTGCGTTCGCAGCTGGAGTGGTTGTTGGAAAAAACAAGAGCTCCGCAGTTGCACCGATCATCACCGCCGGCAGCGGAGGGGCCTCCTACGAGAGCGGCTTTAGCGCTAAGGATAACGAGTTGACGCTCAGTGGGAACTCGAAGTCTGTTGCAGGACCACCGATGACGGATGTGGTAGTTGTTGTCAATGATGGCGAATCTATTCAGGCAGCGGTGCAGAAGGCTGAGCCGGGTACAACGATTCAGGTCATGCCCGGAACGTATAAAGAAACAGTCTATATAGATAAAGACGGTATTCGCCTGATTGGTGTTATCAACGAGGGCAATCGCGCCGTGCTGGATGGTGAAGGAAAATTGAATGATGCCATTCTTTATTCCGGAAACAACATTGTGGTCGAAAACTTCACCATTACGCGATACAAGGGTAATGGTATCATGAGTCAGGCTGGCAACAACTGGGAGATTCGTAACAACATCATTATAGACACGGGTGTTTATGGCATCTTTCCGCAACTTGGTCAGAACGGTGTTATTGAGCACAATGTAGTCTCTGGCATAGAAGATGCAGCTATTTACGTTGGTATGAGCGACAACGTACACGTTGCCTACAATGATGTATTTGACAGCGTCGCGGGTATTGAAATCGAAAACAGCCGTCACGCAATTGTGGAGGCAAACTATGTTTACAATAACACCGGCGGTATTCTCGCCTTTATTACCCCCGGTCTTCCCATTAAAACGACTTACGACGTTATCATTCGCAACAACTTTATTATTAGCAATAATCACCCTAATTTTGCTGCGCCAGGATCCACGGTGGCAGGGGTGCCAGCTGGGACCGGGATACTGGTGATGGCAGCTGACGATGTCGTGATTGAAGGCAATATCATCAGGGACAATAAAAATATCGGTATTCTAATAACCGATCATGCGCATGCGGCGAATATTACTTTTGATCCGGATTCTGACCCATACTCAGACGGCGTAAAAATTCTAAATAACACCATGATCAACAATGGAACCGATCCCATTCCGGAGATCAAAGCCTTTATGTTGAGTGAGCTGAACATGGGCAATCCCGATATCGCCAGTATTGGACCTTCGGACGACAGTTGCATCATCAATCGTCATCGATATGTCACCGCAGGGATTAAGGGGTTTTCTGAATGTGATTTCACTAACACCAACAGTATCGGTAATTATTTGCTGCCACCGGTTCCGCCGCGTGAAATAAAAAGCGAGGATAGAGGCAAGATCGCTTACTTGGGTATCTGCGCAGGATGCCATGCGTACACCGGTCGCCTGATCGGTCCACCCGTGCAGATTATTCAGGCGCTTTATATGGATGACCCTCAAGGTATTGCAGACTATATCGCCAGCCCGATCAAGAGGCGGGACGACTATCCTGAGATGCCACCGCAGAATTATCTCGATGAAGAGACGCGAATGGCAGCAGCGCAGTATATGCTCGAGGTTAAGAACTAGTGCATAAGAAAAGCTGCGGGTGAACCCTCAGCTTTTCTTTCAACCCTTTTTGTTTCGTCAGTTAACGCATAGCTCAGTCGAACACATTGCCATGTTGGTAACGCTCGTCTTCACCCGCGGCTTGAGTCAGCGCTGCAACATTCGATTTCGTGAAGAACCCCTCATAGCCATGACAACGCTCTACATACTCTGTGATCAGCAGAGAATACTTTGAGTGCTTGGAAAAAATCTGCTTAAGGTTGGGTGTGTCACTGCATTCACCTACTACCTGTGCCAGAAAGTCGATGCCTTCTTTCTTTAAAGCATCGACAACGAAATCGATATTTTTCTCGCCACTCGAATGATCGCCATCCATTATTTCATAGGCTATATGGTGCATTCGGCGACCATAATTGCGCACAAAGTCTTCCGTCGGCATCGGCGCATTCTCGAATGAGTTGATGAACGACGGTATATTGTTTGCTGTAAAAACTTTCGCGGGCGATTGTTTGTCATTGTCAACCTGAGGGTTTCTATTCACGTTGGTAGATGAGTTCTGATCTTTTATATTGTAGGCCCCCCAAAAATAGTAATTACTCATCGTCAAAAATTCCAGAATCGCATCTTCGCGTTCTCCGGCAAGTATTCGCGTGGCCATGTGATCAACTCCTAATACCAGCTCAGAGATATTCAAGCTTGCAGCCTTTTCAGCTGCCTGCTCCAGAGTGGATTGATCGGCGCCAGAAAGTTGGATTCGCTTGCCGTGCTCGAGTTCTTCCAGGCTGAAGGCGTCGTGCGGTGTATAGCCAATACGATTTCCGGTCATGGCTGAAGGGAAGGTAAAGTTAAAATGTTTATTAGAAAAAAATTCGTTTTCCGTTTCTGCAGGATAGTGGAATCTGATGCTATGCGATTCCAGTATTTCGCGAGTTGCTTTCAGATCTTTAGTTGAAAATATTTCACCAATATAGCGCGCATTCGGCTTTCCCCGTGACATTGGGTAGAGCATATTCAAGCGGGTGAGGTCGTCTTCAAACGCGGCATGAAGGGGTTCGAGAATGACAAATTTCGGGCGTCCGGGATGCCCGTTCAAAAAGTAAAATTTGTGCGTTGCATTTTGATAGACGTCACTTAGCCGATAGGGCGTCATTAGGTAGAGTTCTTCCATGTAAGCGACCGCGTCGCCTGTGTCGACTTGCACGACTAACGCACAGATGCCTCCCAGGAGGTCCTCTAGGCCGCTACTGTGGCGTCGCTCGTAGATGCGCGCGAGATAATCATGAAAATACTCAGAATTCTTTTTGTCACCCAGAGGCTTGTATTTATTGATATCTAGAGTCATAAGGTAAGTCCTTCGTTCTTCAGGTAGTTTTTTAGTCGAGAATCCGATGTCGCCAATCCGACCATCATAGAGCTTCGACCCTCGAACCTCCAGACGCGCTTAAGTTTGAACCTGTTGACAGAAATCTTCCAGAAGAAACGAATAAAAGCGCGATTACCCCATTATTCTCAGAAAATAGGATGATGATCGCCTTTTACCGGTGGTTCGGGCGTTGACTTGTATTAGTCGCATGCTAGGATCAATGGATCGGACCTAATGATTGCGGTGAGCGCGTAGTCTTTTCAATCCAAGGAGGCTCTATTTGCACGGAGCCACGATAAATGCGTAAGACTTTGATCAGGAATTTACAATGAAAAGAATTTTTTTGTATGTCATCTCTATGCTATTTTTTAGCGGTTTGGCCCTAGCCAACACTACACTCACCATTACGCATGGACCTGTCTCTTATACACATCTCCGA
>CAJXTK010000123.1 GCA_913061115.1 uncultured Haliea sp. | reverse complement strand
CGGCAGCGTCAGATGTGTATAAGAGACAGACGTTTTTTGGAATCGGTGGATTTAACACACTATGAGGCGATCGCCAATTACGCCAACCTGGGTTGGGGGCAGCCGCCAGACGAGAAATGGCGTGCCACCAATGAGAGTGTGCTGGGAACCTATGCCGAGTGCATTGATTTGATTGCTGACCTACTGCGCATTCCAATCACTGAGATCCGTTTTGACTATGAGTCAGCAACTGCCACAGATGATAGAGAATTTCACGGCTACTCGATTCCCGCTGGTACCATCGCCGGACAAAAATGTCTGTGGACCGGTATGGTAGGGCAAGAAGCGGTGATTGAATTGGAGGTGGTATGGAATGCCGGCAAGGGACTGCAGCCCGAATGGCCGGTAAGCCACGGCTATACGATGGAAGTGCAAGGTGACCCCGGTATTCACACGCGGGTGAAATTCGCACCCTCGAAGGCACAACTGCAAGGCGGTCGCCCCGCTGATCTGGCCAATGTCGTAACGGCGATGCCGGTAGTCAATGCTATTTCAGCCGTATGCGAGGCGAAGGCAGGTATTCGAACTTACGCCGACCTGCCGCTGATCAGGGGATATTACACGGCTCAATAGCGCTGAAAAAATAGGAAGAATGGACGGTGAAGTCCATTCTTTAGGGGGTGATATTCAGGGGGTAATTTTGAGGAGTTGATCGCTAGCCAGGCTCGTTGCGAGATTCTCAGATCTATTAACAACCATCGAAAGAGAATCTACTCGCAACACGCCCTTCAGTTTACGAATACTGCGCAAGGCTACTACCTAGAACATATAGGCCGCACGTAAGCCTAAAACGCGCCCTTCGTCCATCACGTGCGCATGTGAGCCAGCCAGCACCGGTACATCGAAGCTCTGTGATAGGGCGGCCTCATCAAACACGTTACGGGAATAAGCGGTTAGCTCCCAGTTTTCTGTCCGCACACCCACACGCAGGTTCACCTTGGTAAAACTGTCGATCTGGTCAAAGGGATCGTTGTCTCCGTTGGAGAAAAACTTACTGCGGTAATTGGCTTCGCCACTGACGAACGCATCCATACTGCTTAGCGGGTAGACAAAGTCCCACGTCACTGAGGCGCTGTAATCCGAAGCATACAGCGTATTTTCGCCATCCAGATCGTTGAACGTGTTCAACACATTGGTCGGGCCGTCAACGCCACACTGTGGATTAGCATCGAGCTGCACCGCGGTGCAAGGCGCTTCTTTGAACTCGCCGTAGGTGGCATCTAAGTAAGCAAGGTTCGCACCCAGTGTCAGATTGTCGGTAGCGGCCCAGCGTGATTCAATCTCAATACCTTGAATGTCGACAGAACCCGCGTTGGTTACGCCGAATCCAACGCCCTTAAAGATTGCCGTTTGCAGGTTGTCATACTTACTGTAGAAGGCGGCCCAGTTAAGGGTCATACCGCCGTCTAGCAATCGGTGCTTGCCACCGATTTCGAAGGCATCCACAGTTTCGTCCTCAAACTGAAAGTCGTCACTGGGTTGTGTCGGATCGTAGCAGGTCGCAACATCAAGGGTGGCGTCCGCCGGCTGTGCTGGGACATTCCCATTGGCACAAGGGAACGCGGCTACATCTAAGTTGTCGGGCTGTCCATCGTCCGCGCCAGTGAAGCCGCCGCTTTTGAAGCCCTGAGAGAAGCTGGCGTAAAGCATGCTGTCATCGGAGTAGTTCCACTGCAGAACAGCTGACGGAATCCAATCCTCGGTTTCTCTATTTTGCTTGTAGTCATAGGCGTAAGTGTTGAATGTAATAGCCTGAATTTGTGCTAGATAGAAACTATCGCTCGGGGCGTCGTAACCACTGTCATCGTCTATTAAAAACTGGGTGCTCTGCACGTCCTTTGTTTCCTTGGTATAGCGCAGGCCCAGCGTCAGAGTGATTTCATCGGTGATGTTAATCATACCTTGTGCGAACGCCGCATAAGACTCTGAGTCCAATATATACCTGTGATTACGGCCGAGCTGATTGCTGGTATAGCCCACTAATAGAGGATCCGTCACCACCGGGACCAGAGATTCGGCGCCCAAAACCGTTCCGATTGGAACGCATGGCAAAGTGGGGACAAGCAAGCAGGTTGGGATCGAGCCGAACAGGCCCTGGAAAGAACCGTCTACCGGAACCAAGCGACTGTTATCGAGCGTGCTGGTGTCGTAATACAACCCGGCGGTGTAGTCTATAAAATCCCCGCCAGGAGACTGTATGCGCAATTCCTGGCTCCACTGGTCAAACTTCTCATCGTCGTCGCGAGCAATGAACCGCAGCGGCAGCCAGTCAACGTCTGCGCCGCTGGTGACATGATAGTCTGTATAACCGCTTATGGAGGTAATCGTATAACCGTCAAGGTCGTAGTTAATCGCCATGGCGACGTTATTGACATCACCTTTATCACCGTCGGGGTTGCGGCCTAGGCCAACGTAATCCAGGCTGCCGTAGTTATTATCCCGGTAGGCAGTGAAATCTTGGCCAGCCTCCTCAGCGAGTTCCGGAAAGTTCTCATCGTTTAAGGCGTAAGCAGCGATGGCAAATGCGCCGCGATTAGGCACTAGTTCATCCCGCTGAGCTGGCGTCAGATATAACCAGGTTGCAGCGGTAGAGCCCGTGCGTTTTTCGTCAGAGTGGCCATACTTAAAGTTAATATCTAGTTCGTCGATAGGTTGCCACACGGTGGTCAGGCGATACGTCGTGTCCTCAAGATTAGGCTCGTCTTCGTTCAGGTACTTGTTATCGACCCAGCCATCGGTTTCGCGATATTTGAAGGCAAAACGCATGGCTAGCGTATCGGTGATGTCGCTACCAATGTTGCCTTCGGTGATAAATCCGTTGTTGCTCTCGGCGGCTACGGAGATCGCGCCATTGAGCTCTTCGCCTAACGTGGGCGAGGCGGTAATAACACTAACGGCACCGGCCACCGTATTGCGGCCAAACAAGGTGCCCTGCGGGCCGCGAAGGACTTCCACACGCTCTAAATCTAAAAAAGCGTTACGATACTGACGACCACGTCCCATGTAGATGCCATCGACATACATACCTACCGATTGCTCGAAGCCCTGATTATTGCCAGAGCCGACGCCACGCATGTAGATGTTGGTGTTTACCGGGGCTATGGCGATATGCAGGTTGGGCACGTAATCAGACAGCTGCATCATATTTTGGATGCCCGCTTGCTGAATTTGTTCACCTTGCATCGCGACGACCGAAATAGGGACGTCCTGCAGGCTTTCAACCTTCTTTTGCGCAGTGACGATGACTTCTTCTAGCTGCTGGGCGCTTGCCACCTGGCTGGCTGTGGCCAGTGCTAGCGCTGCGATAATAGGGGTATTTTTGAAGAGTGTAGACATGGTGTTGCTCCGGTTTAATTATTTGCCCTCATTCGACAGCATACCGAGTTACATTGCAAGCTAATAAATGACCGAAATGTGTCAATTTTCGGACTCTTTAAAGCACCGGGGGCCAGCGCCTCTTCGCGCTATCGAAGGGGCAGGGTTTCAGAGTGACATCAGCCCGGACGGTCCTCGCTGTCAGCCGGATTCCACCGACCGCGTCATTTGCTTTGCGGCGGGGACGCGACTACGTTGGTCAAACTCCTCGAGCCACAGGAAGCGTTGTAGCGGTACTGAGCGCACGTATAACCAGTATGACCGACAATCGGCTTGGGGTTGGCCCAGCTAGAGAGCTTCCACGTCCGCATTGGAAGCTATCGCCGTCCGGTCTTGATACGTGGTCCGGGGTCAATTTCCTTTTTGTCAATTCATGGTAAAGTTGGTTATTGATTACTCAACAACAGTCAGCGAGACCGCATGAACCAGTGGGCCGTTCTAGGCACTGCAGACATACCCAATAACGGCGGGCAACTGAAATTGTCGCAGAGAGGTCAAGACTTCACCATCCGGCTTTCGGGTATACGGGGCGATCTGATGAATAGCCGTGAGCATGGTTCGGAGGAAGCCCTTGCCGAACTGGGCTGCGCCCGTCTGTGTGCCGTTGATCGTGCTCGCGTGTTAGTAGGCGGTCTGGGCATGGGGTTTACACTCGCCGCCGCACTCAAGTCACTTCTGCCCTCAGCACAGGTCATCGTGGCGGAGTTAATACCTGCCGTCATAGAATGGAATCGTGGGCCGCTGGGGGAATGTGCAGGACAGCCATTACAAGATGAGCGTACGCGACTGTACATCGGCGATGTGGCGCAACTATTGACCCAAAATAGCCAATCGTTTGATGCGATTTTACTAGATGTGGATAATGGCCCTGAGGGTCTCACTCATTCTGAAAACAGCTGGCTGTATTCAGTCGACGGATTAAGCGCCCTTTATCGATCACTTGGTCCTGAGGGCACATTGGCTATTTGGTCAGCTGGCTCGGACCCACTATTTCTTATTCGATTGAAAAAAAGTGGATTTCACGCTGTTGCCCGGACGGTAAGGGCGCGCCCTAAGAAGGGCAGTCGGCACACAATATTTCTGGCACAAAAGGGGCGCGCCATGGTCTCCTAGGACCACACGTATAAAAAGTAAAAACAGAATGCGTCGAGTAGGCTGAAGACTCATCATTATAATAAAAGGTAGATAGATAAATGTATTACGGTTGGCTGATAGTCGCGGGCGCCTTTACAGCGCAATTTTTTGTCACGGGTTTTTTCACTTATGGTTTCCCGCTAATGGTGATGCCAGTTGAAGCCGAGTTTGGCGTAAGCCGAACCGAAGTGATGTATGGCATTACCTGGGCTACTGGGTTGGGGTTACTGGTGTCGCCACTAATCGGCATGCTAGCGGACAAATGGTCTATTCGTGGATTAATGGTAGTGGGTGCTGCTGCTTTCGGTTTCGGTTTAATTTTACTGTCAAAAAGCCAAAATATATTACAGTTTTCATTATTGTTTGCTGTATTTATTTGTTTAGCAAATAACCTGTTAGGACCGCTAACGGGTTCGACTGTCGTCGCCCGTTGGTTTTCGGCATCGCGTGGGCGTGCACTGGGCATTGCCGCAGTTGGGACCTCTCTGGGTGGAATGGTTATTCCTTATTTAGTCGATCGCGGTATTACTGAACTAGGTTGGCGCGAGATGATGTTCTATTTCGGCATAACCGTATTGTTATTACTATTGCCTTACCTCTACCTAACAATGCGCAACTTTCCTGCGGATAAAGGTCTAGTGGGAGAATCCAATCTTCCAAACACGAGCGCTGTCCTCAGTAGTGCCGAGCTAATGGCTGATGGGCCGGATCTGAATGTGAAACAAATTCTTACAACGCCGGCGTTTTGGTTTATTGGTTTAACTTTGGGATTGTTATTTATGAGCCAGACGGGCGTGCTGACTAACATCGGCGCTTATATGCAAGGCGCTGGTGTGGGAGATAAAACCAAGACCTTAATATTTACCCTGGCTGGGATGGGGTTGATTGGGAAATTATTATTTGGCTATGCAGCTGACCGCATTAATCTAAAATATGGGCTATGGACAGCTATCTCATTAGCGGCTACCGGTGTCGCCATTTTGGCGAGCGAACCTAGTTATCCTACTATGCTCGTTGCTGCGTTGTTTCTGGGGTTAGCGACAGGTGGTATGTTGCCCGTGTGGGGTGCGATGATTGCAGTGGTTTTCGGAATGAAAAGTTATGGACGTGCAATGGGCGCAATGATGCCGGTGATTGCATTGTCAGTAATGCCGGGCCCTATATTAGGCGCTAAACTATTTGATATTTACGGTGATTATACTAATAGCTTCTATTTCTTTATCGCCGTATTAGGGTTGTCTTTTATATTGCTAATACCACTCAATCTAAGGCGTATAAAATAATCAATCAATTGGCTTTGGATACTCTCTAAAGTTTGGGTACATTGAGCTCTCAATGGCTCTGTCAGCCAAAGCTCTCGTTCAACACGATGGAACCGAAAATGAAATCTCAACACAACATCACGCCAGGGCCTCGTCACTATCTCAAAGAAAGAAACGACCAGCTCGGCCAACTCAAGTGGAAGAAAATCAACGTGAAACGGCTCAGTCCATGCATTGGTGCAGAGATCGGGGGAGTAGACCTGTGCCAGCCACTTGATTTAGAGACCTTCGATGAAGTTTATGCAGCACTTCTCGCCTACCGCGTCATTTTCTTTCGTGACCAAAACATCTCCTCGCAGCAACATATGGCGTTCGCCAAGGGCTTTGGTGAACTCGAAGAACACCCCTTCATTCCGTCCGACGCCCCTGATGCCGAGGTTATCCGGTTTGATAAAGATGAGAAGATGGTGGGCGTCGAAAACGTCTGGCATAGCGATGTGAGCTGGCGTGAGATTCCGTCTTTGGGTTCAGTTTTACGTGCACATGTGGTGCCAGACATTGGTGGCGACACACTGTTTTCCGACATGGTCGCAGCCTACGAATGTTTAGATGATGAAACAAAAAAACTACTGGAGGGCAAGCGTGCGGTCAACGATTTCACGCAAAGCTTCGGCAGCTTCTTGGCTCCGGCGGAACTTGCCGAGCAGCAAAAGAAATTTCCTGCGGTCGAACATCCACTGGTTCGCACAAGCCCAGAAACAGGCGCGCGGTCCCTCTACGCAAATGCCCCTTTCACCAGCCACATTGTAGGAATGGACAGTGATGAAAGCGATGAACTTCTTGGTCGGCTCTTCCTAGAAGCCCGCGTGCCTGAATACCAGTGCCGCTTCAAATGGCAGACGGATAGTATTGCATTTTGGGATAATCGGGTCGTTCAGCATTACGCTACCAACGACTATTGGCCACAACGCCGTCAGATGGATCGTGTCACCATCATTGGGGATCGGCCCATCTAGCTTCCCCATCGGGAAGCCGTCATCTTATCTCGCGCTATTTGATCTCGGGCTCCCTAGACCGATCGGAGCGACCTGACGATTCCAGCCTTGACCCGCCAACATAACACATCGTCTTTATTTCGACTATACTGCATGCAAGATGATGGTGATTACTGCCCGGCTGCAATATAACGGGCAGGGATAAGCGAGTAAATTGACACTCACACCTTTTGAGGAGCAGATAATGGAGTGGTGGGGATGGATGATTTTAGGTGCCGTGCTACTGGGATCGGAACTGACGTTCTTAGATGCTGCCTTTTATCTAGTGTTTCTTGGTATCGCTGCGGCAATAACAGGTCTGGTGCTGCTAAGTGGCGTGACTCTAGAGGCTTGGGTGCAATGGCTAATTTTCGGTTCGTTATCGCTCGTCACCATGCTCGCTTTTCGCGGCCGACTCTACGAGAAATTACGCAGCCGTGGCACGGACTATCAGGATGGGCCTGTCGGTGAATTTATTCGTTTAAAAGCGCCGCTGGCTGCGGGTGCAAGTTGCCGTCAAGAGTACCGTGGTAGCACATGGACGGTAGTCAACCGCAGTGCAACCGATATTACTGGCGACACTGAAGCAAAAATTTCAGAAGTAAGCGGCCTCAATCTAATCATTAAATAAAACCCAATCTAAAACTAGGAGGAGACAGAAAATGCTTGAAAATACTTTTATCGTCGCATTGGCAGTAGTTTTTGTCGTTATTATTATTCTCGCAAAAACGACTGTTATCGTGCCGCAGCAAAATGCTTTCGTCATCGAAAGTCTTGGTAAATATAGTCGTACACTACGCGCGGGATTTCATATACTGATTCCGTTTATCGAACGGGCGGCCTATAAGCACAGCTTAAAAGAATTAGCGATCGATATTGCTGAACAGGTCTGTATCACGAAAGATAACGTGCAGGTTGGAGTGGACGGCGTGCTTTACTTGCAGATTCTCGAGCCGGATCGTGCTTCTTATGGCATTACCGATTATGTGTTCGCTATTTCACAGCTCGCGCAAACCACACTGCGCAGCGAAATTGGTAAGATCGATCTAGATCGGACTTTTGAAGAAAGAGGGTCGATAAATTCCAACGTTGTATCCGAACTGGATAAAGCCTCTGACCCTTGGGGGGTAAAAGTACTGCGTTATGAGATCAAAAATATTAACCCGCCCGCTGATGTTCTCAGCGCAATGGAGAAACAGATGCGTGCAGAGCGCGAGAAGCGCGCCGTAGTACTAACGTCTGAAGGCGAGCGCGATGCAAAGATCAATGAGGCCGAGGGTGACAAAATACGCGTGATTAAACAGTCAGAAGCCGTAAAAGAGCAGCAGATCAATGAGGCTGACGGTCAGGCTGCTGCTATTCTTGCGATTGCAACCGCCACTGCGCAAGGACTGCGCCAGGTAGCTTCTGCCGTCAGCGAACCCGGTGGTGAAAATGCCATGCAACTTCGCGTTGCCGAAGACTACATCGAGCAGTTCGGCAATCTGGCGAAAGAAGCCAACACGCTGGTTGTACCTGCTAACCTCTCTGATATCGCATCTATGATTGCACTGGCAACTAACATTGTAAAGAAAGGGCCAGAGACAGGCGCCATCACCTAAACAAAAATTTTTTTAAGTGAAGTCTATACAATAAGTTCGGCACTGCCGAACTTATTCCTTATCTGGAGCTGGACAGTGTGTGCTGGTGTTTCTGTCGGGAGCCTCCGTTTTTCGATTTTGATAGAGACGGAGATTCAGACTTTCTTAGGCTCGGCCAAACACGGGTAAAGCTCTATGAAAATCAGGAGGGGCTGTTTGTAAACCGTCCTTCTGCTCTCGACATGATCAAGCAGGTGCAGTCGGCTACCGCAGCAGATCTGAATAACGACGGCTACCTGGACCTCTATCT
>CAJXTK010000122.1 GCA_913061115.1 uncultured Haliea sp. | reverse complement strand
CGAGATCATGCCTAGTCTCGTGGGCTCGGAGATGTGTATAAGAGACAGGTATATTCACTTGCCCTGGTGCGAACGCAAGTGCCCTTATTGCGACTTCAACTCCCACGAAACAGAAGATGTCCCCGAGGATCACTACATCCGCAGTTTGTTGCAGGATTTGCGCGAGGACTCGCCGATGATTCAGGGGCGGGCATTAGAAACCCTGTTTATCGGCGGCGGTACGCCCAGTCTTTTTTCCGCTGAAGCGATTCAAAAACTGATGCGAGGTATTGCGCAGCTGATCCCGTTTGCTCCAACACTAGAAGCCACCATGGAAGCCAACCCTGGAAGCGCAGATGCAGACAAATTTTACGCTTTCAAAGACGCAGGCATTAATCGTTTGTCAATTGGCATCCAGAGCTTCGACAATGCTCAGCTGCAGACGCTAGGACGCATACACACCAGCGATCAAGCCTATGCCGCGATTGATTTCGCGCGTCAGGCTGGCTTCGACAGTTTCAATCTGGACCTGATGCACGGTCTGCCAGCTCAAACCTTGCTCAGCGCCAAAACGGACCTGCTTGCGGCTATCGCCTGCAAGCCTTCGCATCTTTCGTGGTATCAACTGACCATCGAGCCGAATACGGTGTTTCACAAACGTCCGCCGCAACTACCGGTTGAAGATGAACTAGCGGACATCCAACAATGCGGCGAGCAACTTCTTGCCGACAACGGTTACGCGCAATACGAAGTGTCGGCCTACAGTCAAGAGGGCTTTAACTGCCGCCATAATAGTAATTACTGGTCCTTTGGGGATTATCTGGGTATCGGTGCGGGTGCTCACGGCAAAATCAGTTTTCCCGATGGCCGCATCAAACGCTATAACAAACGACGTCAGCCGCAAGAGTATATGTCTGTTACCTCACAAGCGTTTGTCGCTAGCACTCGAACACTGCATCGCGATGAAATCGCCGGCGAATTTATGATGAATGCGCTGCGCCTGAATGGCGGTTTTACCTTGCCGCAGTTTGCGTCTCGAACAGGACTGGACTACGCACAGTTAGAACCGCAGCTAGAATTACTCTGTCAGCGCGAATTGCTTGTGCGCGATAGAAATACTGTCAGAGCTACGGACACAGGCCGGCGCTTTTTGGATAGCGTTATTGCGGAGTTTTTCCCTGACTGACCCGCGGCTCTGGACGTGTAACACGAGAGAAGACCAGATCCCACACACCATGTCCAAGCCGCTCACCCCGCGCCTCAAACTTGGTAAGAGGGCGATATTCGGGGCGGGGAGCGAACTGATCCTTACCGCAGGTATTGGACAGTCCGTCGGCACTGCCGAGGACAGCCATCATCTGTCTAGCATAATCTTCCCAGTCGGTCGCTAAATGCAAAATGCCGCCCGGCTTAAGCTTGCTTGTCAGTTGCGCGACAAAAGGCGACTGAATAAGTCGGCGTTTGCTGTGACGTCTCTTGTGCCAGGGGTCGGGGAAAAAAATCTGTATAGCATCCAGCGACCCAACAGGAATGCAGTCGCATAAAATTTCCACAGCGTCATGGCAATACACCCGAATATTATCGACGCCGCGCTCTTCCATACTGTGTAGCAACTTGCCAACACCAGGTGAGTGCACTTCAATGCCTATAAAATTTGTGCCCGGGCTAGCCTCCGCCATGACCACCAGCGACTGGCCCATCCCAAAGCCGATCTCCAGCGTCCGTGGACCGGAGCGACCAAATACTGCATCAAATGCTATTTCACGGCCATCATACTCAAGGCCCCAGCGCTGCCAGTTCTCTTCAAGGGAACGTTTTTGAACTTGTGTCATGCGACCGGTGCGCAACACATAACTGCGGATGCGCTGTCTCTTGTCGAGATCCGTCATGAGAATCCTCGCCATTACTCCAGAATCAGACCAGCAGCTTCCAGCCCGTTGCGGCCAGACAGGCCCAGCCAGCAATCAATGCCAATCCACCCAATGGAGTAATAGCCCCCAACCAGCGCACCCCGGTGAGACTCAACAGGTAGAGACTGCCAGAGAACACTAGAATTCCGATGACGAATAACCACCCACTGCTTTTGAGCAACACAGTCTGAGGCTGGCTTAAGGCTATCACCCCCACCACCAAAAGAGCGAAGGTATGATAGAAATGGTACTGCACGGCGGTTTCAAATACCTTGAGGGCCTGGTCATCCAATTTGCCCTTGAGGGCATGCGCTCCAAACGCACCGAAGACAACGGCTAACATGCCGCTGAGAGAAGCTAGGGTAATAAATAATTTTGCCATTTAAGCAGTATAACTCAGAGGCGGTGAAACCGCCTCTGTTGTTAGACTGTCTAAGCTGGGATGGCCACACGCAGCTTTTTCATCGCACTCTGCTCAAGTTGTCTGATGCGCTCCGCAGAGACACCGTACTGTGCTGCCAGCTCATGCAGGGTGGCCTTCTTTTCCGCCAACCAGCGCTGCGACAGTATGTCACGGCTGCGTTCATCCAGGTCAGCCAAGGCATGGTGAAGCTCTGCTTCACTATTGTCCTGCCACTCACTGGATTCCAGTAACTGAGCAGGATCTCCGCTGTGATCCTCGAGATAATACTGAGGGGCCTGCCAACTGTCATCATCATCCGCATCAACCGGCTGGTCGTAGCCGAGGTCACGACTACTCAAGCGACCCTCCATGCGTTGCACTTCATGCACCCCCACACCCAGATCATCTGCGATGGCCTTTGCCTCATCTGCGCTCAACCAAGACAGGGTTTTTTTGGCACTGCGCAGGTTAAAAAATAATTTTCGCTGTGCCTTGGTAGTGGCAACCTTAACGATGCGCCAGTTGCGCAGAATAAATTCGTGCATTTCAGCCTTGATCCAGTGCACCGCAAAAGACACTAAGCGAACACCCTTCTCAGGATTGTAGCGTTTGACCGCTTTCATCAGACCCGCATTACCTTCCTGGATCAAGTCGGCCTCGGCGAGACCATAACCTGAATAGCTGCGCGCAATGTGCACCACAAAGCGTAAATGCGACATCACCAGCTCGCGTGCAGCCTGCACGTTTTCGTTGTAATACAGATCTTCGCCCAGCTCGCGCTCGCGCTCTATACTCAGCACCGGAATGCGGCTAACAGCCTGCACATACGCGGACAAACTGCCTCCGGGAACCATCTGATCAACTGGTTGTAGGCTCTTTTTCATTGTTACGACCCCCTATCTGTTCCTTGGTCAATTTTAGCACTCAATCAGTTAGAGTGCTAATATTAGAATAGTTCCACAACATCAAACAAATAAAATTTATATTGTATTAAATTCAAGGAGTTGCAGGATAAATTGTTACTTAGCGTGCGGCCGTTCTAGCGTGGCTGAATACGGGCCAAATGGCGCGAGACTGCAAGCCAGGCACCTGCAAGGCCGAGTAAGCCGCCTAGAATCACGAGATTCAAGCTGCCCATCACCCCCAGCCCACTCAGTTGAAACGCGCTCTCGTAGAGCATTGCCAGGTCACTTATTGGCTTTTCGAGGGACCACAGTGCCGCTGATACCAGTAGAGCGGCCAGCACACCTCCGCCAACGCCATACCAGAGCCCGGTATACAAAAATGGCCTCCGCACAAAGCCGTTACTTCCGCCTACCAACTTAACGATAACAATCTCATCCCGACGGCCCTCAATCGCAAGACGTATGGTATTGCCCAGGATTAGCATTACTCCAACAACCAGCATACATCCTATCGCCAGGACTAGACGGCGACTGAGCGCCATTAGGCTGTTCAGCCGTTGCAGCCACTCCATGTCCAACACCGCCTCCGCCACATCTGAATTGCCCTGCAACTCCTCGCGCAGTGCCGACACTGCCGGTCCATCGAGGGCGACATCAGGCGTAACCAGAATCAGATCCGGTAACGGATTTTTCGGCAGGCTGGCCAATACATCTGCAAAACCGGATAACATGCGGAACTCATCCAAAGCCTCATCACGTGAAATAACGCGCGTCTTGCTAACGTCCTGTCGCGCGTCCATCTCACCTTCGAGTTCTCGTAGTCTGTCGGGGGAGACTTCCCCCTGCAGAAAAAGGGAAATTTGTGTCGGGCTATCCCAGCCAGCGCTTACCTGGCTTACATTATCCAATGCAACATTCAACCCAACCGGCAGAGCGAGTGCGATACCGATCACCAGCCACGTCAACACACTGGAGCCCGGACTGTCGAGTACTCGCATTAGACTGTCCGCAGCCGATAGACGGTGGTGCTGTATCCAAGCTTTGGCATGCCCGCGCAGGTCCGTGCGACTTAAGCTAGCGCCCTCTTTGCGTCGAACCGTTTCTTGTCGGCCTATCACTGCGCCCTCCCACTGACCAGACAGCCTTGGCTTAACGTGATAATACGGTGCCGCAAACGTGAAATCAGGACCAAGTCATGGCTGGCGATCAATACAGTGACGCCTACCTGATTGAACGCCTCAAACAGGTTCATAATTTCAGCCGACAGTGTCGGGTCGAGGTTGCCGGTAGGCTCATCCGCCAATAAGATTTTTGGCTTGCCCACCACCGCCCTAGCAATACCCACGCGCTGCTGTTCTCCACCGGACAGCGCGATGGGCATGGCTCGCTCTCGATTGAGCAACCCCACTTTATCCAGAGCGGCGCGCACTCGTCGTCCGACCTCTCGGGTGTCATAGCCGGCTATAATCAGCGGCAGCGCCACATTATCGAATACCGTTCGGTCAAACAGCAGTTGGTGATTCTGAAACACGACGCCTATGTTGCGGCGATGTTGTGCAATATTCCGGGGACGGACCCCAGCCAAGTTCTGACCATTGACGACGACCTGTCCACGGCTGGGTCTATCCATCAGCATGATAAGGCGCAGCAGTGTGCTTTTGCCGGCCCCCGAGTGGCCCGTTAGGAAAACGAGTTCGTCCTGGGCGATCTCGATGCTGATTTCCCGCAAAGCATCGTGCCCTTCATCATAACGCTTGCTAACTCGGTCAAAGCTAATCATGCAGAGGCGTCACCCCCATCGAACAAGGCCTCAATAAACGGCACCGCCTCGAAAGGGCGTAGGTCATCGACGGCCTCCCCAACCCCGATAAATCGGATCGGGAGTCCCAGTTTTTTTGCGATCGCAAAGATAACTCCGCCTTTGGCAGTTCCATCCAATTTGGTCAAAGTCAGGCCTGACACCCCTACCCAGCGCTGAAAATGTTCCGCTTGGGACAATGCATTCTGCCCCGTACCCGCGTCCAGAACCAACATGATTTCATGCGGCGCAGAAGCGTCGATTTTGCTCATGACCCGAACCACTTTTTCCAGTTCTTCCATAAGATTATCCTTGTTGTGCAGGCGACCCGCCGTATCGGCAATCAGAATATCTACCTTCCGTGCGCGAGCTGCTTGCAATGCGTCAAAAATGACAGACGCACTGTCTGCTCCCGTATGTTGAGCTATAACAGGTACGTCGTTACGCGCTCCCCATACCTCAAGTTGCTCAACTGCCGCCGCCCGAAACGTATCTCCCGCTGCCAGCATGACCGAATGTCCCGCGCTCATATAGTGCTTCGCTAACTTGCCGATAGTGGTCGTCTTGCCAACACCATTGACGCCTACCATCAGAATGACAAATGGCTGGTGCCCATGAATCTCCAGTGGAACTTCACAGGGCCGAAGCAGCGCCAGCAGCTCCTCCTGCAAGGCACCTTGCAGTGCGTCCGGCCGCATCAGCTCATTGCGTGAGACACGCTGCATAAGCCGATCAATAATTTCTACCGTGGCATCAACGCCGACATCTGCCAGCAGCAGGCGGGTCTCCAGCTCCTCAAAAAGCTCAGCATCAATTTCTTTGCGGCCTAGAAACAAGGTGCCCAGTCCATGCAACAGAGTATCGCTAGTGCGGCCCAATCCAAGGCGTAGTCGGGATAAAAGACTGGCTTTTGCCGATGACGCTGGTTCTGGCTCGCACACCGCAACCTCAGCTGCACTTTTCTGTGCTTGAATCAATTCATCTTCTACAACTGCGGAGCTGTTATCAGCTAACGCTTGTTCGAGGTCTACCGGGTTTTTGCGTTTAAAAAATTTCATATAGGCCGTGCTAGAGTGTGTTGGTGCAAATGAAAGTCTAAAAAGACACCTATCTTACCACCCTTGGATTCGGCGGAGAAATGACAAGATCAGGGAAAGACACTCGAAAGCTTCATCAGGTACGAATCATTGGAGGGCAGTGGCGTGGTCGTAAACTTTCCTTTACGCCCGTAGACGGGTTGCGCCCAACGGGCGACAGGATAAGGGAAACGCTGTTCAACTGGTTGGCGCCCACTATTGAGGGCGCTCGATGTGTTGACCTATTTACAGGAAGCGGAGCGCTCGGACTGGAGGCGCTTTCGAGAGGGGCGATCCACTGCGACTTTGTCGACAGCTCAAATGCAACATTGAGCCAGGTGAGCGATCATCTGAAAACACTTGTGGCCGTTAATCGGAGTCGCTGTCACCCCGTCTCAGCGCAGCAGTTTCTACACATGGCTACTAAGGCGTATGACATCGTATTTATTGATCCACCCTTCATGCAGCAATTAGTGGGGCCTATCTGCGAGGCATTGACTAAGAAACAATTGTTGAGCAACGATGCGCTAGTTTATGTTGAGACGGGGGCGATGGAGCCGCCAGCCAAAGTTCCGTTAGGCTGGAAAATACACCGAGAAAAGGTTGCAGGTGCCGTGGCGTACCGCCTGTTCAGCGTTGATTGATCAAACAAACCGGCCCCTCCGGCGACCTTTCCTAACGGATGCGTTGTCGCTCCCCGACAAATTGTTTACCATCCGCAGTCCCGCCTCCACAATCGGCCACCAACATGAGAACCAATACCGTCATTTACCCGGGAACCTTCGACCCAATCACCAATGGCCACGTGGACCTGACCGAGCGCGCTGCACGCCTGTTTGATAGAGTCGTGGTAGGCATTGCCCACAGCGAAAAAAAGACGCCCCTGTTTACTCTAGAGGAGCGAGTCGCTATGAGTCAGTCCGCACTCACACACCTGGATAACGTTGAAGTTGTTGGGTTTAGTAACCTGCTTACAGATTTCGCCATAAGCCAGAACGCCCGATGCGTCCTGCGTGGCCTAAGGGCTGTGTCAGATTTCGAGTACGAGTTTCAACTGGCCAATATGAACAGAGCGATATACCCCGAGTTTGAGAGTATCTTTCTGACTCCCTCAGAGCACTTGTCGTATATTTCCTCTTCCCTGGTAAGAGAAATAGCAGCCCTCAACGGCGACATCAGTCCGTTTGTTCCGCCCGGGGTTGCCGCGGCGCTGAAACAACGGTTTGCCAGTGCATAGCAAGCAGGAAGGCCTGCTAGCGAATCTCAGCGCTGACAGGTCGCGCAGTAGACACTACTGCGCTGGCCCAGACGTACTTCCCGTAACGTAGCCTCGCAACGCTTGCAGGATTGACCCGCTCGCCCATAAACCAAAAGTCGCTGGGCGAAGTATCCGGGCCTGCCATCACCCCCCACAAAATCTCTTAGGGTAGTTCCACCCTGCTCTATGGCAAAAGTAAGTACCCGCTTAATATTTTCTGCCAGCCGCTGGTAGCGGGCTGCTGAGACCCTTCCAGCAGCGCGATCTGGACGAATTCCGGATATAAACAGGGCCTCGTTAGCATAAATATTACCCACACCAACCACCACCTTTCCGTCCATGATGAAATTCTTTATGGGGCTCTTGCGGCCCCGGGAGCGCCGATACAAAACCTGTCCGTCAAACTCCGAGGAAAGGGGCTCCGGCCCAAGGTGAGCCAGTAAAGGGTGGATCTCGCCAGCAGCCAACCAAAGAAAGCAGCCGAAGCGCCGCGGGTCGTGGTAGCGCAGGCAGGCCCCATCGTCGAGCAGAACATCGATATGATCATGGCGGCCGGGGGGAGCATCGAAGTCGACCAACCGCAGAGACCCGGACATGCCCAAATGAACCAATAGCGAGCCTGCCTGTGTTCGAAAGAGCAGGTATTTGGCGCGACGTTCTACCGCTTCGATAGCCTGCCCAGTCAGCAAAGTCGCCAATTGGTCCGGCACCGGCCAGCGCAACCGCGGCTCCCGCACAAGTACCCGAGTGACCACCCGACCAACACAGTACGGCTCGACTCCCCGGCGGGTGGTTTCAACTTCTGGCAGTTCAGGCATGGCGGGTTGATATCTTTTCTATGCTAATGCGCAGCGGGCCCTCAAACAAAAAACCCCAGCGATAGCCAGGGTTTCAGTCATCGATCCTAAAAAGGTAGCTTACTTAATTTTACCTTCCTTATACATAACGTGCTTGCGCACTACCGGATCATATTTTTTCATTTCAAGTTTGTCGGGCGTAGTCCGCTTATTCTTGTCTGTGGTATAGAAGTGCCCGGTACCAGCAGATGAATTCATTCTGACTTTATCTCTCATCGCAATTCTCCTTTAAACTTTTTCGCCGCGAGCGCGGAGATCTTCCAGCACTTTCTCGATCCCCAACTTGTCAATGATACGCATGCCTTTGGTTGATACCCGCAAGCTCACAAAGCGCTTCTGTGACGGCAACCAGAAGCGATGCTGGTGCAGGTTGGGCAAAAAACGGCGGCGGGTGCGATTCTTTGCATGTGATACGTTGTTCCCCGATACCGGACGCTTCCCAGTAACCTGACAGACTCTAGCCATGATTTTTCTCTCCCAAAATAGACGCGGGATTTCCAGTAAAAATGAGTGTGATTTAACGACTCAAACGAAACACAGGCCGCGCAGAGCGCGACTTTATACCAGAACACCCCAGCCATAGCAAGTGCTTCAGAGCCGGCGAGAGGGCATACTGCACAGAGAATTGTAGACACTTCGCCTCACAGCAGTCCCTGCTCTGCAAAGGAATACTCTCGGCCACAACCGACGATGATATGATCCAGCACTCGGATATCCAATAACGACAGCGCAGAACACAGCCGCTCGGTAATCCTGCGGTCGGCGCTGCTGGGCTCAGCAACGCCGGAAGGGTGGTTATGCGCAAAAATGACTGCGGCCGCACCATACTGTAG
>CAJXTK010000121.1 GCA_913061115.1 uncultured Haliea sp. | reverse complement strand
CCTGTTCAAATCGATCCAGTTGCCCTCTGCCGCGCGCCCGCAACATGCCGACAGACGTTGGCGCATCGAGCAAAAGAGTCACATCGGGGCGCAATTTGTCTTGCACCATTTCCTCAAGCTGTTTTACCGTGTCCCATGCGACACCCCTTCCACCACATTGATAAGCATACGTTGCATCTGTGAACCGATCGCATAGCACCACCTGTCCCATTGCGAGGGCGGGCTCAATAAACTCACTAACGTGCTGCGCACGCGCGGCAAATATCAATAACAATTCTGTCATCGCACTCACTTTCTCTTGGCGAATCTGTAGCAACAACTTTCTGATATCTTCGCCAATACGTGTGCCGCCAGGCTCTCTGGTACAGACAACGTCGACCCCGTTATTACGTAAAAATGTTTCAAGAAATGCCAAGTTAGTGGATTTACCTACACCCTCCCCACCCTCCATAGTAATAAAAAGACCTCTCATGCTCACTTTACTGTGGCCCCTGTGGTGATGATGTGTAATTTTTTCGCCGCTGCAATTGAAATTTACCAACGGCACGATTGTGTTCTGCCAAGGTTGCGCTAAATGTATGTCCACCATCGCCTCTAGCGACAAAGTACATAGCGCTACCCTCGTCGGGATGCAGCGCTGCATGAATTGCCGCACGACCCGATAAGGCAATTGGGGTCGGAGGTAAACCAGAATGACGATAAGTGTTATACGTATTGCTATCGTCCTTGAGATGTCGGCGCCGGAGGTTCCCCTCAAACTCGGCACCCATGCCGTAAATCACGGTAGGGTCAGTCTGGAGAAGCATTCGCTGCTGTAATCGTCGCACAAATACACCTGAAATCTGTTCTCTTTCTTCGGCAAGACCCGTTTCTCGTTCAATAATCGACGCCATAATTAGCGCTTCATAAGGCGTTTCATAGGGCAACCCCGATGCTCTATCACGCCATTCTGTTTGTAACACGTTGATTAAGGCCGAATGTGCGCGCTGTAAAACACTCAAGTCGGAGTCTCCTCGTAAATACCGATAACTATCAGGGAAAAAGAGTCCCTCCGAGTGTGAGTATGGCTTGATTAACGCCATCAGTTGCGGGTCCGACGGCCCCGCTAGAATCGTTTCCAGCGCCGCCTGCTGCGAAAGAATGTCCAGGGCTTTAGCGAGCGTTATACCCTCGGGGAAGGTTACTTGATAGTGGATCACATCGCCGTCATTCAAAAGCGCTAGCATGGCCTCAGCGGTTAATCCTGGAAGTAGTCGATATTCCCCACGCTTTATTGTTTGGTCCATTCCGGTCCATCTACCATAAAGTATCAATAAACGCGGATGCACTAAAACGCCAGCACTGTGCAGCGTATCAGCAACCGATCGCAACGAGTCGCCCTGTGCGATCGTAAGCACAAATCCCTCTTCAGAAATGAGTAGCGGAGCATCCCAGCGTTGTCGTAATTCTCTGAAAGCTACACCGCCTAATGCCACCAGTATCACCAGTACCAGCGTCGATATGAGTAGCTTTCGCATCATATTAGCTCTTCCTGATAACACCGAAATATTGCCTCACACACTCCGTGAGCATTCCAGCTCTGTTGGCCAATTCTCGCAATAGGCCGGACAGTTTGCAGGCTATTGCTATAAAAAACCTCCTCAGCCGCCTGCAAGTCTGACAGTGTCAGAGTGGACTCGCGAACCGTCAATCCTATAGCGCGAGCCCATCTCTCGATGACGAGCCTGCGTCGAGTGCCCAGGACCCCGCAATTGTCCAGTTTCGGGGTCAGCAACTTACCTTGATGGACCAGAAACAGGTTGCCTGCGACCACCGAAACAAGGTGTCCACTTTGATCCAGAACGATGGCCTCATCGACTCCCTCCGCTTTCGCCTGAGCCGATGCTAGAACTTGCTCCAGTCGATTAAGATGTTTGATCCCAGCAAGAAAAGGTTGCGTGGCGAGACGAATCTTGGCGAAACATAACGTCGCAGCCGTCATCATTTGGCCGCAATCGCGATCGAGTTGACTGACACTGATCAGAATCCGTGGGACGGCATTATCGGACGGTGTGTAGCCTCGCTGGCCACTCCCCCTGCTTACACTCAGACGTAATACGGCCCAACGCCAACGAGTAATGCTAGCAACACTATCCAGCTGCTCCCGTGCGGCTGCGATGCAATCAGGAATGGCGAGGGCTTGTAACCCAAGCGACAGTCGTTCTAAATGTAAATCTGCAAAGAGCGGTGCTCCCTGGTGCATCAGAATCGTTTCAAATACACCGTCACCGTAGTCAAACCCCCGGTCCGGTAGCGGCAACGTGATTGTTGGAGTGCCATCAAGCCAGATCTCAGAGCGCTGGGACACCGGCAATCCGGTCAGTCAGCTTTGCAGAACAGCAATGATCCATTGGTTCCACCAAACCCGAAAGAGTTAGACAGAGTGCTATGGATGACACGTTCCTGCGCAGTATGGGGGACGTAATTCAATGTGCAGCCCTCGTCAGGCTGATCAAGATTTATGGTCGGCGGTGCTACCTGGTCGCGCAAAGCCAAGATTGAAAAAATGGCCTCCACGGCGCCAGCGGCACCCAATAGATGGCCTATCATGGACTTGGTTGAGCTTACAGCTACTTCCGGCGCAGTACTGCCAAATACGGACTCAATGGCGCGACTTTCAGCAAGGTCACCAGCGTGAGTCGAGGTTCCGTGGGCGTTGATGTAACTAATTTTATCAAGCGCAATACCCGCATCTTTAATAGCGTTGGACATGGAGGCTGCGGCGCCTCTGCCGTTCTCGGGAGGCAGCGTCATATGGTGAGCATCGCCACTCATACCGAAGCCTCGAAGTTCAGCATAAATTTTCGCGCCTCTGGCCTTCGCAGATTCATACTCTTCAATCATAATCACGCCGGCCCCATCTCCCAGAACAAAGCCATCACGGTCCTTGTCCCAGGGTCGGGACGCTCGAGCAGGATCATCATTGCGTGTAGAGAGCGCTCTAGCCGCCGCGAAGCCGCCTAAACCAACAGGCGTGGTCGCCATTTCTGCGCCGCCAACCAACATTGCATCGGCATCGCCTAATGCGATTAATCGAGCACCCAAACCAATATTGTGTGTACCGGAAGTACATGCGGTCACTACCGCAAGATTGGGTCCTTGGAGATTATATTTCACTGAAAGATTGCCGGATATCATGTTGATGATAGAACCAGGTACAAAAAACGGCGAGACGCGACGTGGCCCTGAAGTTCGAATGATTTCAGTGTTCTTCTCTATCTGACCAATACCACCGATCCCTGAACCAATAGAGCAGCCGATGCGTGGCGCATTTTCTTCAGTCACCTCAAGTCCACTGTCTTGCATGGCCTGCATCCCGGCCACCATGCCGTACTGCACGAACACATCCTGCTTCCGTGCTTCCTTTTCGGCTAGATAGGGGGAAATATCGAACTCTTTAACGCTAGCACTAAATCGGGTGCTGTAGGCCGAAGTATCGAAGCTTTCAATCAGCGCCGCACCACTCCTGCCTTCCAAGATATTGCCCCAAGTTTCATCCACCGTATGACCGATGGGGCTCACCATCCCCATTCCAGTAACGACAACTCTTCTGCCAATCAAAAATATAACTCCTCTAAAGCGCACTTTCTGGGAGGTGCAAAAAAAGAAAAACCGCTCTATCTAGATAGAAACGGTTTCTCGCATGGAAACGGTATTGATAGATCAGGCCAGATTAGAGTTGATGTATGCAATCGCCAAAGCCACAGTCGTGATTTTTTCCGCTTCTTCATCTGGAATTTCAGTTTCAAATTCTTCTTCCAGGGCCATGACCAATTCGACGGTGTCGAGGGAGTCTGCACCAAGATCTTCGACAAACGATGCTTCAGTTTGCACCTCTTCTTCTTTGACGCCAAGTTGCTCCGCTACAATCTTCTTCACGCGCTCTTCAATGCTACTCATTTTATCTGCTACTCCTAATGTATTTAGTTCTAAATCTACACAACTACACGGTCTGCGGGCACAGTTTACTCTGTTTTTCCAACGAGTAATAAATTTTTTTTAACCCGGTCGATAATCTTATATTTAACCTATATTTATCAGTCATTTATCCCATGTGCATACCGCCATTTATATGGACTGTTTCGCCTGTAATATAGCTCGCCATATCACTACACAAAAAGCTCACCAAAGCAGCAATTTCTGCAGTGCTTCCAAGTCGCCCAAGGGGTATTTGCTGTAACAACAAGTCACGCTGTGCTTCGGGTAGGTCCCGAGTCATGTCTGTATCAATAAAGCCCGGCGCGACGCAATTAACGGTGACAGAACGAGACCCTAATTCACGGGCAAGTGCGCGGGAAAAACCCTCTGCGCCAGCTTTTGTCGCCGCATAATTACTCTGGCCCATGTTCCCCATAGAGCCAACTACCGATGTAATATTCACAATGCGACCCCAGCGCGCCTTGGTCATACCCCGCAGGCAGGCCTTACTGACGCGGTAGAGACCGCTGAGGTTAGTGTCCATAACATCTTGCCATTCCGCTTCCTTCATGCGCATTAAAATATTGTCCCGGGTAATGCCGGCGTTATTCACCAGTACCAGAGGAGGTTCAAACTGTTCGGCAATGGCCTTAACCGACATCGTTACACTGTCTTGGTCGGCGACATTCAATTTGATGCCGCACCCGGGATTGTTTTCTTCTGCAAGGTAAGAGGAAATGGCGTCAGCGCCCCTATTACTGGTAGCGGTTCCCACGACGGTAAAACCGTCAGCAGCCAGCGATCTTGCGATCGCTTCACCAATCCCGCGACTAGCGCCAGTAACAAGAGCCACCTTTTTTTCTTCCGCCATACTGAACCTCCTGTGCTCTATTTTAGTTCGGCTGCAGTGGTCAACAACGCTTCCGGTTCTTCTAAGGAATAACAGTGCAAGGTTTTTTCAATCCGCCGGCTAAGACCGCTTAATACCTTGCCCGGGCCGCACTCAACAATATGCTGCGCTCCTGCCTCAATCACTCTCCGCATACAGGCTGTCCACTGCACCGGACTATAGATCTGTTCTACCAATAATGTGCGTATTTTTTCCGGGTCAGGCTCAACAGTTGCATTCACATTGTGCACTACAGGTATCTTGGGCGACGCAATCATAATTCCTGCCATCACCTCAGCCAGATGCTCCCCTGCCGGCTTCATCAGCTGCGTATGAAACGGCGCACTTACCGGGAGAGGCAACGCTCTTTTTGCGCCCGCTTCTTTCAACGCACTAATAGCGATATCTACGGCAGCAACGTCTCCGGCGATAACAACCTGGCCGGGTGAGTTAAAGTTCACCGCAGAGACAACACTGTTCTCCTCCTGAGCAACCTGCTGACAAATACGGATAACCTCAGAGTCTTCAACGCCGATGATCGCTGCCATAGCGCCCTGGCCTGCAGGCACAGCCGTTTGCATAAACTGCCCTCGCTTGCGCACCAATTTAACGGCGTCAGCAAACCCCAATGCGCCAGCACAGACCAATGCAGAGAATTCCCCCAGGCTGTGACCGGCCATAATACAAGGTGGTGCACCTGACGCCTCCTCCCATGCTCGCCAGAGTGCCACGCTGCACGTCAGCAGAACCGGTTGTGTCGTTTCCGTAAGGTTTAGTGCTTCTTGCGGCCCGTTCATCACCAGAGACCATATATTAACGTCAAGCGCTTGAGAAGCTTCCTCAAAGGTATCCCTGACCACGGCGAACTTCTCGTGCGCCGCAGCCAACATTCCTACCTGCTGGGAACCTTGGCCCGGAAAAACGAATGCAATCGTATTCTCATGCATAGCAGGTATCGTCTTTTGTCGAAAATCGGGATGCTATCATTGATCCTCCCGCACCAAGGTGTGCACCTGTGCGCTGAAAGGGACAATAATGGCGTTGGATTTGCACTTTAGCGTTAACGCTACTATAACGTCTATAGCGGCACGAAGGTGCCGGAGAAAGATATCGTTGGTAGATCATGCGGGTAGTGTTGAACTGTTGACGGTGCTCACAGCAATGCTCGAAAGCGCAGACGGAGACTCACGTCCCCGCAGGTTTGACGAGCTATCATAGCCAGTGCGCGCAGCACAGAGCCGGTTTGCTTCCGTTCAGGCCGAAAGCTTCAGTCGTCGCTACCGCTGTCGATCACTTTCTTGCCACGGTAAAAACCGTCGGCCGTAACATGATGACGACGATGAGTCTCTCCTGACGTTTGATCTACAGATAATGTCGGTCCGGCCAACGCATCATGCGAGCGCCGCATACCGCGCCGCGACCGCGTCTTTTTACTTTTCTGAACAGCCATGACTAAAACTCCTAGTGCTTGTTGCCGGGCTTCAATTGCTCCAGCACATTAAACGGGTTGGGCTTGTCTTCTAAAACATCTTCTTTTATCAGGGGATCGAAGAAAGATACAGTCTTCCTTTTACATGTTCCTGTCTCGTGATAATTAAACGGCTTCATGGCCAATATCAATTCATCCTCGACCAGCTCCCAGAGGTTACAGGAATCCTCCTTCAGTATTAATGGGTCTAGGTATCGGGGAAGACTCACAGCCTCTTCATCGGTCCAGACAACGGCCAGTTTACTTTCACTGGACAGGTGCTCTGGCATGGGCTCAAGACAACGCTGACACACTGCCAGGATATCTGCTTCTATCGCCACATCAATCACATACCTACTTTCCTCGTCCCGAGAAAAGGCCATTTTCACTGCAACAGTTCCTTCGTCACCCGCTAAAAGTGGTCGAAAACGCTCTAAATCCAGCGGCTCTAATACACCGCCCATCAATGCGCCTCGGACCGCGGCCTTGCGGACATCCAGCATGGTCAGAAGGGACTCGGTCAACATAGGCGCGCATAATAGGTGTGCATTGCCCCTTTGTCAAAAATATCTTTAGAATACAAACAGTTCTCCTCACTCCACCTTATTCTGGCATGGCATATGAACATTATTCTGGCAACAACATCACCCTATCGCCGTCGTTTGCTTGAACGCTTGCAATTGCCCTTTCGCTGCGTTTCGCCTGAAACCGACGAAACTCCATTACCTGACGAGGCACCCGCGGCTCTGGCTGTGCGTTTGGCGCGAGCAAAAGCCGAGTCTATCGCCAGGCTGCAACCCGGTGCGCTGGTTATTGGTAGCGATCAGGTCGCCTCGATAGAGGGCAGCATCATGGGCAAGCCAGGTAACTTCAATAACGCTTCAGCCCAACTACGCAGCAGCTCCGGCCGGGAAGTAGTGTTTTACACGGCAATTGCGTTAATTGCACCAAACCGCGATCAGGAGCGGTTCCACGTAGAACGATTTTGTGTACGCTTTCGAGCTCTCAGCGACAGCCAGATCGCCAACTACCTCCATCGAGAGCAGCCCTATGACTGCGCAGGCAGCTTCAAGGTTGAAGGCCTAGGTATTGCGCTCTTCGAGAGCTTGATAGGCGATGACCCAACGAGCCTGGAGGGGTTACCTCTGATCAAGCTGACCAGGTTATTAGGCGAGCTCGGCGTAGATATTTTACATAACTAAAATAGTTTTCTAAAATAAAATGTTATTTAACAGTCACTTACGGATATTTTCTAATATTATTTCTAGAGAAGGATCCAAAGGAGCCTGTAGATTCATCTCAACTTTATCAGGCAGACAAAAGCGCAAGGAGGCAGCATGAAGAAACAGCCGCTTGAGGCGGATTTGTCGGGCAAAACTCTCCGTTCGGTCATCGCTATACTTATCATCACCTAATAAAGGAAATCCAGCATGCTGAGCGTGAACCCGGATCTGGTGTGTACGCCCAGTAATTGGGCGGGCCTCCAATAACGTAGCGCCCTCTAGCCGCTCCACAACACGGAATTCGGTTATCGCCCTCTTGCCCCCTCCACTGACCCGCACCATGCGCTCGCCCGATTGTAAGAAGTTTTTCTCCAGTGGGGCGTCTACAACGCGCATCGCTCTCGGCCATTTCCCTGCAACTAGCGCGAGATACCGCTTATCAATATGCTTTTCTCGTAATTGTCGATGTAATTCTCTCAAGATAGCTGCCCGCTTTGCGATCAAGATTAGCCCAGATGTGTCGCGGTCCAATCTGTGCACCAATTCTAGATAACGTGCTTCGGGGCGCATTTTGCGCAAACACTCTATCAGCCCAAAACTGAGACCGCTGCCGCCATGAACAGCCAGTCCAGACGGCTTATCTATCACTAATAGGTCATCATCCTCGTACACAATCTGTCTCGAAAGCTGATCAACCTGCTTCAGTGGAATACTGGGCGGGGCCGAAGCTGCCGGCTGGTGAAGGGGGGGGAGCCGCACCAAATCACCAATGACAAGTCGATAATCCGCACGCACCCTACCTTTATTTACCCGCACTTCACCTTTACGCAAGGCGCGATACAAGCGGGTTCGAGGGACGCCCTTCAACTCTCGTATCAGAAAATTATCCAAGCGTTGCCCTGCCGTATCCTCATCTACGGTGAGATGGCGCGTATGCCGAGCAGGGGTAATGTCTGGGCTGTCAGACATAAGTGGTACAAGCCATGTCATTTTTTTCCATATACTGCTATTATCCCCGTTGTGGTTGCTCCCGCTCTCGGCTTCAAGCCGGTGCCGGTGTTGGCACAACCCTCTGGCGATTGATTGAGCCTGCGAGTGAGACGCACGGCGCCGCCAGACGAACCACACAAACCAAATGGATGTCGACTTTATGACAGAGTGCGAGAGCGATACAAGCCACGCACACGAGTAGGTCAAGCCGACAATATTATGAACCGCGCAGTACGTACTGCCGGGACACAGATTTAGTTACCAAAGAACTATCAGCGTCATTGTGGGCCATGTAGGTGCTGCGACACTAGCAAAAAGGCCGAGGCAGCACCACAAAACTTTACTGCCTGACGCTGAAACGACCACAAGAAACTGCGTGGTTGGCGTTAACAAGATACCTGGATGGAACCAGCAACTAGCTTAAGGTTGCATCCGGTAAACGGCTAGAAATCGAATGGTTTCTGGCCCATCGCTACTGTTAACCGGCACTAGGCCG
The DNA here is from genome assembly GCA_913061115.1 of uncultured Haliea sp. Classification (GTDB taxonomy): domain Bacteria; phylum Pseudomonadota; class Gammaproteobacteria; order Pseudomonadales; family Halieaceae; genus Marimicrobium. The sequence continues at coordinate 56 of CAJXTK010000121.1, read as the reverse complement.
GCTTTGTATCTGTCTCTTATACACATCTGACGCTGCCGACGAATAGAGAGGTGTAG
>CAJXTK010000120.1 GCA_913061115.1 uncultured Haliea sp. | reverse complement strand
TTTCCCGAATGCAGGTGGGGCTGGTGACGTTGATTTCTGTGAGGTAGTCGCCAATCACATCGAGGCCGACAAACAGGAGACCCTTCTCGCGTAGGCTGGGCCCAACCTGTGCAGCAATCCACTGGTCACGCTCTGAAAGCGGTTGGGGCTGGCCGGTCCCGCCCGCAGCCAGATTGCCTCGGGTCTCGCCTGCCAGCGGAATACGGGCCAGACAATAGGGTATAGGTTCTCCATTGATCATCAGTATGCGCTTATCACCTTTCTCAATCTGGGGAAGGACCGCAGAGATTTCTTCGCGCAAACTCTCAGTGGCACTTGCTTTGACGTCACCGTCAAAACCAAGCACGTACAAGCGCTTACGGCGCTCCTCAGGCAGCTCATCTGTACCTTTTTTGTGCTTCTTCTTCGCTATTTTCGTCTTCGCTTTTTCATCTTTTTTAGCCGACTTCTTACGTGACTTTAGGGCCTCCGGCTCATCAATAACCTCGCGAAAAGTTTCACCAATGTGGCGATATTTCTCATTTAGATTGAGTAATTCTATCTGGCCACCCTGACTCTCTCCCCGCTGTCTCACGCTAAGAGATAAAATACCTGCGACAACTATTAAAACTGCCGCGACAAAGGTGACCGCCTGAGCAAGGAAAAGTCCATATTCATAAATAAATTCCACAGATTTACTCCAGGGGTTTTAGTTCAGGGTATCTAGCTTAAGGTTTTAATATACTGCTGGATCAATTGTCCGGAAATTGAAGATATTGGGGGGATCATAGGCAGTTGACTGTAATGAAACCAGTCAGCATCTGCGATTTCCGTGAGATCGCAAACGATCTCTCCTCCGGCATAATCGGCAAAAAATCCCAGCATCAGTTGGTTAGGGAAAGGCCAAGACTGCGACTGAAAGTAACGAAGGTTGCACACTTCCACGCCGACCTCTTCGCGCACTTCACGCACAAGTGTCTCTTCGGCTGTTTCACCTGCCTCAATAAACCCTGCCAGTGTGCTGTACATGGGCTGAGGGAAGTTAGCGTTACGTGCTAGCAGCAATTCTTCACCCCGCGCGACGAGTACGATAACACACGGGGCGATACGGGGATAATTAATCACCCGGCACGGGTCGCAACGCATGGCTCTTTCCTTAACGTCCAGCGTCATCTGGTTGCCGCAGCGCCCGCAGTGCCGGTGATCGCGCTCCCAATCCAGTAGCTGAGAAGCACGCCCCGCGAGCGCAAACAGCTGCTCATCGACTCTGCCAAGGATATGGTAAAGATTGCCCTTCTGATACCGAGCGGGATCAGGCTGATCCACCGCATCTATCTCTAGCACATAGCAAGGCTTATCTTCCCAATAGCCCAGAAACTGGCGGCTCAGCTCTGTCCAGCCACTCAATCTAAGCTGATCTAGGGCGATCAGACATCCCGTCCGAGAACGCATATCACTAAGCAACTGACCCTGCTGAAATACGATATGCAATTCGTCATCACAGGACTGGGGTGTCGTATTGTCGGATCGAAACATCGCTTCTCCAGCAGGAATCATCAAATGGCCCGCTATAGTATGTCTGCCCGTCTCCGGGAGCAAGGCCGACGACGCAAGGACACCTCCTCCACTCGCTCTTCGTTGAGCAAATATAAATCGCCAAAGTTTAGGAAAGTCTTTGCGAATAACGTAGACTGTCCACCTTCGATTCTGCAGATAAACGTAACGCCTATCATGAATGAACATCTCTCCTATGCGCTTTGGAAAAATTTCCTCGGCAACGCCCCCGAGTGGTATAAAAGAACGCTGGTAGCATTTCTGGTCATCAATCCCATAGCCTTATATTTCCTAGGGCCCTTTGTCACTGGCTGGCTATTCATCGCTGAGTTCATCTTCACACTCGCTCTCGCGCTGCGCTGCTATCCACTACAACCGGGTGGACTGCTTGCAATACAGGCAGTGTTACTCGGAATGACGTCTCCAGAGATGGTCTACCAGGAAACAATAAACAATTTTGAAGTCATTTTGCTGTTGATGTTTATGGTTGCCGGCATCTACTTCATGAAAGAGTTGCTGCTGTTTGTTTTTACCAGAATATTACTGAATGTCCGCTCTAAAATTCGTCTTTCGCTATTGTTTTCACTGGTTGCCGCTGTTCTGTCCGCATTCTTGGATGCCCTGACAGTGACCGCCGTGTTGATCAGTGTCGGCGTAGGATTTTATGCTGTCTATCATAAGGTAGCCTCTGGCCAAAAGCACCATAGTGGCGAGCATGACCACTCGGTAGACGACGCGGTTCAGGAACAACATAGGGAAGAACTGGACCAGTTCCGAGCATTTTTACGCAGCTTACTGATGCACGGCGTAGTGGGCACTGCTTTGGGCGGCGTATCGACGATGGTGGGAGAGCCACAAAATTTACTGATAGCGAAGGTGGCAGGGTGGAGTTTCATTGAATTTGCGCTGATTATGGCGCCGGTCAGTATACCGGCCTTGGTAGCGGGACTCGCCACCTGTGCGGCGTTGGAGGCCACCGGAAAATTTGGTTACGGAGCAAGCCTGCCCGAGAATGTACGTCACGAACTAGAAGAGTATCAAAAAGAGCAAGAAGGGCTTCGAAACGCACGCAGTAATGGGCGTCTGCTGGTACAGGCACTGGTTGCTCTGATTCTGGCGCTGGCACTGGCGTTTCATTGGGCTGCGGTGGGACTTGTCGGTCTGATGGTTATCGTATTGCTAACAGCCTTTAACGGGGTGATAGAAGAGCACCAACTGGGAAAAGCGTTCGAAGAGGCCCTACCCTTTACATCGCTGCTGGTAGTTTTCTTTGCCATTGTCGCGATGATTCATGACCAGCACTTGTTCACTCCTGTTATTGAGGCTGTGTTAAGTATGCAACCGGAGGTGAGACCCTCGATGTTTTTCTTGGCCAACGGTATTTTGTCTATGATTAGCGATAATGTATTTGTCGCTACCGTGTATATCAACGAGGTGAAGACTGCTCTGGATTCAGGTGCGATTACACGGCCAGAGTTTGATCAATTGGCGATAGCAATTAATACAGGCACTAATTTGCCAAGTGTGGCAACGCCTAATGGTCAGGCCGCATTCCTGTTTCTCCTTACCTCTGGCTTAGCCCCGTTGATCCGCTTGTCTTACGGACGTATGGTAATTATGGCCCTGCCCTATACGGTGGTGTTAGGCGGCGTTGGACTAGCCTGTGTAGCCCTTTTTATCTGATTGAGCGTTCGGGGTGGAGTGTTATGGTTTTGCCAGCGCTTCCGCGGCGGTGCCTCTCCACAGTACCTTTCCGCCACTGACCGCGGCAATGGCCTCCAGCTGGTTTTCATGAGCGGTGAGTTCGGTCGGAGTCGCCTTAATAACAAGCAGTGATTCGCGGTTGCCGGACAGCCGAACAATGGGTTCCATGCGGGACTGGCCATTCTGATCGTTGCCTGACCCAGAGAGCTGCAACGCTGTCTGGCCGCCTGTAATGGCCAAATAGACATCGGCGAGTATTTCAGCGTCCAGCAAAGCCCCGTGCAAGTCTCGTTGTGAGTTGTCCACTTCATAGCGCTGGCATAGCGCATCAAGACTGTTGCGCTGCCCTGGGTGTTTTGATCGGGCCATTACCAGCGTATCGATAACAGTGCACCCATCCACCACGCTGCCTCTACTAGGTGACAGACGCTGCAATTCACTGTCTAGAAATCCGAGATCGAACGGCGCGTTATGAATAATTAGTTCTGCACCCTGTACGAATTCCATAAATGCGGCTGATATGGATTCAAATGCAGGCTTATCAGCGAGGAACTCACTGGTAATCCCATGCACCTCAAGCGCACCTTGGTCAATTGCGCGGTGGGGATTGATGTATTGATGGTAGTGATTGCCCGTCAACTTACGATTCACTAACTCGACGCAGCCGATTTCGATAATGCGGTGCCCCTGCGCAACTTCCAGTCCAGTTGTTTCGGTATCGAGTACAATTTGTCTCACGTCGGTTCAGTCCTTTTTTGTGGAACAGGGTACTTATTTCTGCAACGCATCGATACCGAGATTGGCCAGCAGGTCTGCTCGTTCATTCTCAGCATGACCGCTGTGTCCTTTTACCCAATGCCACCTTACATCATGACGTTGATTCTCTTCGTCGAGGGCCTGCCACAAGTCTACATTTTTGACCGGCTTGCGCGCAGCGGTCTTCCAGCCTTTTTCCTTCCACCCTTCTAACCACCTGGTGATGCCATCTTTCACATAGACCGAATCGGTAGTGAGGTCGACGCTGCAGCGTTGTGAAAGTGCTTTCAATGCCTCTATCGCAGCTTGTAATTCCATACGATTATTCGTGGTGTCCAGCGCGCCACCGTACAGCTCCCGTTCAACATCGCCGCAGCGCAGTAGTGCACCCCAACCGCCTGGGCCAGGATTACCGCGGCAGGCCCCATCGGTAAAAATTTCAACTTTTTTCAAGCGGTCACGTTCCCTTTGACTTTATTCGGTTTCTTTCGTGGGTAGGGCGTCTGTGGCACAGGCACAGGAGCCGACTTCGGCACCAAACCAATAAGGCTACCACGACGCGACCGCAGCGTGCGGCGAGGACGGTGCGCCCCGGCAACCTGTTTGGTGGCATGCACGATATAGACACCACCTAATAGTAGATCATGCCGCGCTGTCCATGCATCAGCACGAGCGGTCAACTGTCGTAGGCGTCCGCTACCAATGGGAGGAAGTGCATATAACCGGAAAATATCGAGCACTTCACAGCCCAGTAGATTCAACCAATCTCGCAGACGGCGCTCACTTAGCGGTCGATGCCGTGACCAAAGTGGATCGCGTAATATCCCACGTGCGCGCGTGCTACAGCCAAGCAGACTATAGGGGTTGAAGCCAATAATCAGCAACTGGCCCTGAGGGGTCAATACACGCTGTATCTCACGCAGCACCTGATGTGGATTGTCGGCAAACTCCAAGCAGTGATGCGCGACAATAGCATCAACACTGTCACTCTCAAGGGGCAGCTCGCTGGGATCTGCCACTAATCCAATGCCGTCCCGTGGGTTGTCTGCACAATACACTCGGTGATTGATGGGGCTACCCTGACACAGGGGGCGTCCACCCGTTACGCCCAATTGTAATATGTGATAGCCGAACGAAGTGTCGAGCAGATCTTGCGTGGCAGCGCGAGCAGCCCCCATCAGGTACTGTCCATTGTCTTTGGAATACCAGGATTCCAGTTGTTCGTAAATATCGTTACAATGCATCTGCATTACGGTGCTGCTTCTCCGAGTATCGCGTTATGGGCTGCTCAGGCCGCAGGCCTTTAAATAATTGTATTGATTCTACTGTATTTTCGCCGCTTTGGAATGCTATCCCATGTTGAATATCCAACCCATTACCGCTTTCACCGATAACTATATCTGGCTACTCTACGATGACGCGACGCGACAGGCCTTTGTTGTAGACCCTGGCGATGCTGAGCCGGTAATACGCACCTTACAATCTTTACAGCTGGAGCTCACAGGCATCCTTATTACACATCATCATTTCGACCATGTTGGTGGTGTGCAGACGCTGTGTGACCGTTTCGAACCCGTCGTCTACGGTCCAGTCAACCCCAGTATCGAGGGTGTTACCAAGCGCGTCTCGGCAAGTGACACCGTCGATGTGTTGGGGATGGCGTTCAGCGTTATTGAGGTCCCAGGCCATACGCTGGACCACATAGCCTATTTTCATGACGGAGCAACCCCCGTCGTTTTTTGTGGTGACACTCTGTTTGCCGGCGGCTGCGGCCGACTCTTTGAGGGCAACCCACCAATGATGCTGCGGTCGCTGGAGTCGCTGGCCGCATTACCGCCAGCAACGCGGGTCTATTGTGCACACGAGTATACACTTGCAAACCTCGCGTTTGCGCAGGCAGTGGAGCCGCACAACGAACCCCTGTCAGATCGCATCACTGTGGCCCAGGCCACCCGATCGCGCGGAGAACCAACTGTCCCCTCAGACATTGCACTCGAGCTTGCCACAAACCCCTTCCTGCGCTGTAATAACGCACGACTTCAGGCCTCGCTGCAGGAGCAGGGCAAATCTGCAGGGCACAGCACATTAGAGACGTTTACCGCCGTAAGAGCATGGAAGGACAGCTTTTAGACTATAACCCGAGACATTAGCAATCCACTTTGCAGACCTCGCGCCACCTTATTCTACGGCTATAAAGGGACTTAAAAATCATATATTTCAAGTGCTTACAAATACTATATATAGTCATTTCTATATTGATTTTGACAGCTTGTCAATCTGCGCCAACAGACCGGTCACTCGCTGACTCTGCGGCATCCCCAGCGCTTATGCCGCCCGCTCCAATACCAGCGCTAGTCACTGATGAGCAGCCTGATGATGTATGGGAGCGAATCCGCCTTGGCCTTAATTGGCAGGAGATCGATCATGCGCGGGTCGACAAGGAGAGAGAGAGGCTTTTACGACAGCACAACTACGTGCCCGCAGCGCAAGATCGAGCTGATTATTACCTTCATCACATTGTCGAAGAGGTGGACAAGCGCGATATGCCAATGGAAATCACACTGCTGCCAATGATTGAAAGCAACCTCGATCCTTTCGCGGCCTCCCACGCTGGTGCCGCAGGGCTGTGGCAAATTATGCCCAGGACTGGCAAGCACCTGGGTCTGGCACAGGACTCGTGGTACGACGGACGCCAGGCTGTGCGTGACTCGACCACCGGCGCGCTGGACTACCTCGAAAAATTGCACACGCGGTTCGATAACGATTGGCTTCTGGCGCTTGCCGCCTATAACTGTGGCGCTTCAAACGTGAGTCGAGCGCAGCGCAGCAACAAAGCAAAGGGATTGGACACAGATTACTGGTCGCTAGACCTACCCTCGGAGACTCTCAACTATGTGCCGAAGCTTCTCGCCCTAGCCCAGATCGTAGCTGACCCTCAAAAATTTAACGTCATAATTCCTGCCGTCAACAACTCGCCCTCCTTCGAAGTTGTCGAAATTAAAAGACCCATGCACTTTGTCAATGCGGCGCAAATGGCAGGCGTGGATATTGAGACGCTTCGCGCCCTTAATCCGGGCAGACTACGAGGGGCTGTCTCTGCTAACGGAACATCGGAGTTATTGCTGCCTATTGGCACTCTGGGCCAGTTTGAAGCCAGCATAGCTCAAGCGGATCCTGAGGAACTTATGCGGTGGGAGAGCTATCAAATACAACCTGGAGATAGCCTAGGGCATATCGCCGCACAATTTAATACTCGTGTCATAGTGCTACAGCAACTTAATGGCATGCAAGGCACTGAAATCCGGGCTGGCGATACCCTTAATATACCCATGAGTATTACCGGATCCAGTGAACAAGCATTTGCCCAAGACTACCGGGTCCGCAAAGGAGACTCTCTTCACCGTATCGCGGACAAATTTAACATTTCGGTCAGTGATATTGTGATCTGGAATACGCTGGATCCGACGGCATATATACGCCCCGGCCAACAACTGACGCTTTACGCCGCCGATGGCTAATGCAAACATTGAGGTGCACGCTTCATGACGGCCGCAGCACGCGCGGCTCGCCATGAAACACCCTACGGGGCGTTCCAACTGAACTGCTACCCTGCCCGCGCCAATGAACGGCTGGTCGCGTGGTGCAGTGCCGACACCTTACTACTGGAGGAAACCCACCGCCGCGGCATTCTCGGCTCAGGAATACTGGTAGTCAACGATATCTACGGTGCGCTCTGTGTCGCACTAGAACCTCACGCTTTATGGACGGATTCGGCGTTGGCTGTGCTCGCGCTAAGACACAATGAACGCGCGAATAGGCGAACGCAGACCCGCATTGTCTGGAGCACCGAGGTGCCTCCCGCTGCGCCCGAGTTGGTGGTACTGCGAATTCCCAAACAGCGGCCGCTGTTCGAGTATCAGCTGTCCCGACTCGCACGCTTATTGCCAGAGCAGACAACCGTATTGGCCGCCGGCATGGACAAGCACTTGTCACCTCATACGGCAGCCATTTTAGAGCGCTATATAGGCCCCGCACAACGTCACCGAGGCCAGCATAAAGCGCGTCTCTTTAGCGCAATACGGGATGAGCGGAGCGCTCCAGAATATACCGGGATAGCGACTTATCACAGTGAAGCGTTGAGTGCAGAACTGTGCGGCCTAGCCAATGTTTTCAGCAGAGAGAAGCTGGACATGGGTACTCGCTTCCTGCTGGAGCAACTGCATACATTGGCGCCCGCCGAGACACTCATTGACCTCGCCTGCGGCAATGGCATTTTGGGTCTAGTCGCTTTAAGGCAAGGCGTGGCTTCTAACATTGCTTTCTGTGATGAATCGGCAATGGCGGTGCGCTCTGCTAGCCTTAACGCAAGTCGAATCTTCCCGCAACAGGCCAGAAACGTAAGCTTCCTTCAAGGTGACGGCCTCCTCGAATACCGCGAAAAGCCCGCGCAAATCATCCTGTGCAATCCACCCTTCCATCTGCAGCATACCGTGGATGATTTTGCCGGTCGGCACTTGCTTCAACAGTGCAGCCAGCACCTACAATCTGGCGGGCGACTCTACTTAGTTGCCAACAGGCATCTCGACTACCTACCGACTCTGCGGCGCACATTTGACCGAGTGGAGAAGTTCGCCAGCAACGCCCAATTCAACATAGTATTGGCACAAAAATCGTGATCTCAGCGCCTCCATTCGGAGGTTGCATTGTGCGGGGTCTTGCGAGTATCTTGTCATCCCCCTTGTTGCATTAGAGCATCAAGATGATCTCAAAACTTGAAAAGGAACACGTTTATGAGCCATACAATGAAGACTCTCTCTCGCGCCGCTCGAGCAGGCCTGATTGCACTCGTAGCACTGACCTTACCGATGCTGGCACAAGCAGCGCACCATGAAGAAGCCCAAGCCAAGCCTAAAGCCGAAACTCAGGCCAAAGTTCAAACCGGTGGTCGTGCAGTCGCAATGGAAGCCGAGGCCGAAATCACCGCCATTGATCTGAAGACTCGCCAGGTGACTCTGCGCGGCCCGGGTGGAAACACGTTTACGTTGCAATCACAAGATAAAGCGATCGCGCTAGAACTGTCTCTTATACACATCTGACGCTGCCGACGAATAGAGAGGTGTAGA
>CAJXTK010000119.1 GCA_913061115.1 uncultured Haliea sp. | reverse complement strand
CACCTCTCTATTCGTCGGCAGCGTCAGATGTGTATAAGAGACAGAATTAATCGAGATGAACATGCACAAAAAAGATAGATTCCAACTCAGCGTATTGTCAGCGGCAATTGCCTCAACGCTCATTTCGGGCTATGCAACGGCGCAAGATTCGATTCTGGAAGAAGTCATCGTAACCGCCACCCGCCGTTCGGCGTCGCTGCAAGACATCCCAATCAATATCACTTCCCTGAGCGGCAAAATCATCGAGCGTGACCGCCTTACTGATTTGGTTGATATCGCCCGCATGGTGCCCGGCATGACAGTAGTGGACCAGGGGCCACGCGACAGCAACACGCTCACAGTACGTGGTTTGAACGTAAGTTCAATCTCGGCTAACGATGGCTCCAACAATGGTGGAAATACCGTCGGCACCTATGTCGGGGAAATTCCGTTATATATTGATTTCAAGCTCAATGACATGGACCGAGTGGAGATCCTAATGGGGCCGCAAGGCACGCTCTATGGTGCCGGCACCATGGGCGGCGCTGTACTCTATATACCTAATCGACCACAAGCCGATCAGCTTACTTACCAAGTGCGTGGCGACGTCTACGACCTCAGCGAGTCTAGCGATGTGGGCTACGAGGGCGGAGGCACCATCAATGTGCCCATTATTAAAGACACATTGGCTTTCCGGGCCTCTGCGGACTATCTCAATGACTCAGGCTTTATTGATTACAACTACCTAGTGCGTGAACCAGGTGTTTCCAATCCTCAGCCGAATTTCAGTGATCCGGCCGACGTTAGTGCCAATCTGACACAGGAAAAAGATGCTAATACCGAGGAAACCTGGTCCGGGCGCGCTGCCTTGCGTTACACCGATGACCAATTGGATGGCACGCTCTCCTACTACTATCAGGATCAGGATATCGGTGCGCGCCAGGTCAACCACCAAGCAGCCTTTGGCACTGGCGAGTACGAGTCCGCACATCGCTTTCTGGAACCCAACAGTCGTAAGAACGAATTATTCGCACTAGAAGTGGTTATGGATCTCGGGTTTGCGGCGCTGACCTCGGCCACTGGCTACTCAGAATACACCGAAAAGGGTCAGCGGGATCAAACCGACCTGTTGCTCACCTTTGAATATGGATATGAGTTGTTTCCCAGCTTCTCGGCCTATACTCGCGAAGATGGTGATGAAGACACCTTTACTCAGGAGCTAAGACTTGTATCGACTAGCGACGGCCCCTTCAACTGGATTATCGGTGGCTTCTACTATGACTATGGGTCAAATTCGCTGAGCCAGGAATTCACCCCCGGGTTCGACCAGTTTGCAATAGATGAGCTGGGTGGGGTGCAGTTACGCCCCGACTCCCTGGAGTACTACGAAGAGCTCCATGGCAACCAAAAGGAAACTGCAGCCTTTGGTGAGCTTGGTTACGACGTTACAGACGCCTGGCAGGTGACGGTTGGCGCTCGTTGGTTCAAATATGAGAGTAAGATCACCACCGGCTTTGCGCTGCCTTTATTGGACACCGTTTTTGATGGCGCCCCGCAAGACTCAATCGATGTCAACTCAGAATCCAGCGATGTGGATGACGATGATGTCATTTACAAGTTCAATACGTCCTATAGCTTCAGCGATGACGTCATGGCCTACCTGACTGTCAGTGAAGGTTACAGGCTGGGCGGTGTAAACTCAGTGCCGCCGTGCTTACAACCGCTGGAGCCGGGACAAAATGTGTGTGCCCTGTCAGATGAGACCACCTACGAGCCCGATAAAACCACAAACTATGAGCTTGGAGTGCACTCGCAGTTTGGCGATTCCTTACGCCTCAATGGCTCGGTCTACTACATCGAGTGGGATGATGTGCAGCTGGACTCTATAACCCAAAATGGGGACATCCCCATTCTGTCTAATGGCGGCGCTGCAAAAAGCACCGGCATTGAGCTATCAACCCAGTACTTCATCATGACAAACTTTTCGCTCAGTGGCGCGTTTGCCTGGACCGATGCCAAGCTGACTCAGGATGTGGATAACTTGTTTGCTCCAGGTGTCGGGGCTTTTGATGGCGATCGACTACCGGGCACTCCGGAATACCAAGCTTACGTCGCGGCGCACTATGAAATACCACTCAGCGATGGTTCAGATTTGGCTTTCGACTGGTCGATGTCCTACCAAAGCGACGTGCTTACCAAAGTTGGCGAGCGCGATTTCGGGCAACGCCTGTCCAGCTTTTACCTAAATAATGTTTCCGCAACCTGGCTGAACGATGCTTGGAGGGTATCTCTTTACGCTGACAACGTGTTTGATGAATATGCCCAGACTGGTGTTCGTTCGGATACCAGCTTCATCGGTGACTCAGGGCTTTTCACCATGCGGCGCTACTACGAGAACATGGTTCGCCCACGACAGGTTGGCCTCAAGTTTATCTACAACTTTGAGGGCTAAAGACAGACCAGGTAAAACACAGAGCGCTGCGGCGCCCTTTTTCACGCCATGACAACTGACGAAAAAGCGATCGCCAAAGATCACGCTGCTGCAAAACAAGCGATGCAGAAGGGCCTGTTGCGAGAGGCCCACAAGCACTGCCTAGCAATCCTCCAAAGAGATCAGACCTTTGCAGATGCCTGGTTTTTGTGCGGTATTATTGCGGCGCAAAATAGGCGGCTGGCGAAGGCAATCGAAATCATTGGAAACGCAGTCAAGCTTGCGCCGGACAATCCAGAATACCGTACCGAGCTGGGGAAACAGCTCATCGCATCCAATCAGCCTGAATGGGCTTTGCGTGAAGCGCAGACAGCGCTATCACTAAACCCTTTACAACCGCCCACCCTCAACACGCTGGGAACAGTGTTCAGCCATGCTGGTGAGCATGAAAAAGCCTTACAGTGCTTTACGCGAGCTGGCCGTTTATTAGAAGGACGTGTCGGAGGAGCGAGGATGCTATCTCTAGAATGGCAGGCTGAGTTTTATTTCAATACGGCCGCCTCAATGCAATTCGCCGGGCACTTTGCAGAAGCAGAGCAGTCCTACGAAAAGGCGATCAAATTACAGCCACTACTATTCAAGGCTCATTCCGCGCTCTCAACCCTGCGACGACAAACACCGACACACAATCACCTTAAGCGACTGCATGAGCTTCACAGCAAAGTATCTGGCGCCAGAGATCAGTTGCACCTCGGCCACGCCATCGCTAAAGAGCAGGAAGATCTGGGTCACTACGAGGATGCTTTCAAAAATCTGACCTGGGCTAAGCAAGCACAGTCAGCAGCAAGCTCTTATAGCGCACAGTCTGATGAGGCATTATTCGCCGGCGTGCGGCAACTCTTTAGCCAAGCAATATTTGACACCCAGCGCACCGGCTGCGACAACCCCGAGCCGATTTTTATTGTCGGCATGCCTCGTACCGGCACCACGCTGGTGGAACAGATTCTGTCCAGCCATTCACAGGTTTATGCTGCAGGCGAGCTGAAGAACTTCCCGTTGCAGGTGAAGCGGATAACCGGCTCATCGGCGGCAGATCTGTTGGACATCAAGGCGCTTGGCGAGTCACTGCAGCTTACACAGTCGACATTGGGATCAAGCTATATTAATAGTACCCGACCAAGAACTGGGCACTCGCCATACTTTATTGACAAGCTACCACTGAACTTCCTTTTCTTGGGGCTGATTAAACTCGCACTACCCAATGCAAAGCTGGTATGCCTGCGCCGAGACCCCATGGACACTTGCTTAAGCAATTATCGCCAGATGTTCGCGGTAAATTTCAAACACTATAGCTACAACCTCGATCTACTCGACTGCGGGCGCTACTACATTCAGTTTGATCAGCTGATGCATCACTGGCAAAAAGTCATGCCTGACGCAGTGCATGAGGTAAGGTATGAGGCACTCGTGGAAAACCCAGAACAGGTGTCACGAGAATTGCTGACATACTGCAATTTAGCCTGGGAAGAAGACTGCCTGTCTTTTCACCAACGCAAGACCAATGTGGCAACTCCCAGCGCCGTGCAAGTTAGGCAGGGCATTTACACCAGCTCTGTCAACCGATGGCAGTCTTACGGTGACGCTATGCAACCGCTGTATGAACTGCTGAAATCAGCCGGGCTCTACGTTTGAACGATCCGCTATTTTTGCAGAATTATCCTGGCCGATACCGGATTCAGCGAGCCAGGTCTCCACAAGGCGCAAATAATCGCTGCGGATTTTATTCGATTCATTTGCCAGTTGATGTCCTGCTCCGGACAGGTATTCCACACGACTCGCGGGAAACAGCTGTCCAATCACGCCAACATTATAGCGCCAGTCCACAGTCGCATCGGCATCGCCCTGAATAATCAGCGCCGGACCCACACCCAAATCATTGTGTCGCAATGCAGTTAGCCAGCGCTGCAGAGCACTCACCCAGCGCAGTGAGATGCGCTGGCTTTGGAGGGGGTCATGTATTAAAAAATGCTGGAACGTGTGATCCGACGAGTTCGGCGAAAACTTGCGTGGCAGACTGTCAGCAATATTGGTTAACAGGAAACGAATCGCTCTGACACTCTTCCATCGCACCGGTCGTATCAATGGCGCCAGCAACACGGTTGCGGCAAAAGGCCAGACATATTTACTGGCGTAATCAACTAGGGCCGCGCAGCCGGTACTCTGAGCCATGACCCACAGTGGTAATGGCGGCATGGTGACGGCGCGCAGTACGTCTGCAATGGCGCAACTATAGTCACTAAAATCATCGATCACTGCGGGCTCGCCAGTGGACAACCCATGTCCAGGCAGGTCAAAGATGAGGACATTGCACTTGTGCAACAAGCCCCATTCGATCAGCTTGCTGAATACGCCTGTGTGGTCGAAATAACCATGCAACAACAACAGGTTTGCAGTCGCATCGGGCTGGCGCCAATGGTGAACAGCTAGCGTGTACTTGCCGGAGTGGACCCGCCCAGCCAGATGCTCGACGTGCGGCAATTGCTCCGCAAATTCAAGCCCGTAATAACGACAGAACGACTGAAGTTCCGAGGACGATATCGCATCCTCCTCAAAAGGAGGAAGCTGATGACGCAGCGCCTGTAGCTCCTCTAGTGTCAACACTGACATGTCATTCAGTGTACGACGGGCGTAAGCGCTCCAGATTCATAATCCGCCTGCATGCTGTCTAGTGAGCGAACCTTAATCTTGCCTGCATTACCGGCTGTGCCAAAAGCCTCATAGCGTGCGATACAGATATCCTTCATCGCCGTGATGGTGTGAGCCAAATATTTGCGCGGATCAAACTCTGCGGGGTTTTGCGCCATGAAACGACGAATCGCCCCGGTGGATGCCAACCGCAAATCCGTATCGATATTGACCTTACGCACCCCGTGGCGAATACCCTCCTGAACCTGCTCGACGGGTACGCCGTAGGTTTCTGAGATCTCACCACCGAACTCATTAATGATCGCCAGCCACTCCTGGGGGACAGCAGATGAGCCGTGCATCACCAAATGCGTATGGGGAATACGGGCATGGATTTCCTTAATGCGATCGATAGCAAGAATGTCGCCGGTAGGAGGACGCGTGAATTTGTAAGCGCCGTGGCTAGTGCCGCACGCGATGGCCAAAGCATCCACGCCGGTGCCCTTGACGAACTGAGCCGCTTCCTCCGGATCGGTAAGCATTTGTTCTAGCGTCAATATACCTTCTGCGCCGCTGCCGTCCTCTTCTCCTGCCTCGCCGGTTTCCAGCGAGCCCAGACAACCCAGCTCACCCTCAACCGAAACGCCGCAGGCGTGCGCCATCTCCACTGCACGACGAGTCACTGCCGCGTTGTAATGATAATCCATCGGCGTTTTACCATCTTCTCCCAACGAGCCGTCCATCATCACTGAACTAAAGCCTAACTGAATTGAACGCTGGCATACGCCTACCGATACACCATGATCCTGATGCACTACCACAGGGATGTGCGGAAATTCGTTCATTGCGGCTTCCATCATAGCTCGCAGAAAGGGTGCGCCGGCGTATTTACGAGCACCGGCACTGGCCTGCATGATGACGGGCGAATTGGTTGCATCAGCTGCCTCCATAATAGCGCGGGTCTGCTCTAGGTTATTGACATTAAATGCCGGCACACCGTAGTCGTGTTCGGCAGCA
Organism: uncultured Haliea sp.; assembly: GCA_913061115.1. Taxonomy (GTDB): domain Bacteria; phylum Pseudomonadota; class Gammaproteobacteria; order Pseudomonadales; family Halieaceae; genus Marimicrobium. The sequence continues at coordinate 3,004 of CAJXTK010000119.1, read as the reverse complement.
TGATCCAACAATTGACGCAAACTAATTAATGCCATGTAAATAATCCTTTAGCCTATAACGTTAAGTGAGAGCCGATCCTATTTTAATTTTTGACCCGCGCGTTGCTCAAGTATCTCGACCGCAGGCAGAGTCTTGCCTTCGACAAATTCCAGAAAGGCACCTCCGCCGGTAGAGATATAAGAAATCTTATCCTCGATATTATATTTCTCGATTGCTGCCAGAGTATCACCACCCCCTGCCAGTGAAAACGCGGGGCTGTCTGCAATGGCCTGAGACAAGATTTTGGTCCCCTCGGCAAACTGATCGAACTCAAATACACCCACGGGACCGTTCCAAAGAATCGTGCCGGCGCTTTCAAGAATTTTCACTATCTGCTTCGCTGACTCAGGCCCGATGTCAAAAATCATATCATCTTCCGCCACTTCATCGGCAGGTTTTAAACACGCCATAGCATCCTCGGAGAACGCTTTGCCCGTCACCACATCAACGGGTAGTGGAATATTGGTTTTGTGCATCAGGGCTTGCGCTATAGGAATCAGCTCATGTTCACACAGAGATTTTCCTACTGGACTGCCGCTGGCTGCCAAAAAGGTATTGGCAATACCCCCGCCCAACACCAGTTGATCCACCTCACCAGATAGCGACTCCAGCACCTGCAGCTTGGTTGACACTTTCGAGCCTCCGACGATGGCCACTAATGGGCGCACAGGGTTGGTGAGCGCCTGCTTCAATGCGCGCAATTCCCTTTCAAGTAAGGGGCCAGCGCATGCGACAGGGGCGTAGCTCGCAACGCCGTGAGTAGACGCCTGTGCACGGTGCGCGGTGCCGAAAGCGTCCATAACAAAAATATCGCACAGCGCTGCATAGGCTCGCGACAGCCCTTCATCATTGGCATTTTCGCCGGAATTAAAGCGCACATTTTCCAGCAGCACCACCTCTCCATCGGCCAGATTCACACCCTCGCGCCAATGTTCCACTAAGGCGACTGACGTTCCCAATAAGACTGATAAATGCTGCGCGACCGGTGCCAGTGAAAATTGCTTCTCGTACTCGCCTTCCGCTGGACGGCCCAGATGCGACATCAGAATCACCCTAGCACCTGCCGCCAGCGCCATCTCAATTGTCGGTATTGCTGCACGGATGCGAGCATCGCTGGTCACGGCGCCATTTTCGATGGGTACGTTAAGATCTTCACGAATTAACACGCGCTTACCGCGCAATTCCTGATCCTGCATTAGATCAACATCCAATGTCATACCGCTAACCTCTGCTATCACGTGCCCGCTTACACGCGCCTCGCAGCACCTTGTGAATCTCTATAGCCCACCCCAAAATTTTGCCACATCCAGCATGCGGTTAGCGTAACCCCATTCGTTGTCAAACCAGGTCAATACTTTTACCAAGCGTTTCCCACTAATCCGAGTCTGACTAGCGTCCACAATACTGGATCTTGAATCGTGATTGAAATCGCAGGACGCCAGAAGCTCCTCAGTATAGCCAAGGACGCCGCTAAAATCAGACAATGCGGCGTCACGCAGAATTTGATTGATTTCGATCACATCCGTGTCCCGGCGTGTTTGCACAGTCAGATCCAGAGCCGACACATTGAGTGTAGGCACCCTCAGTGCCTGCGCGCTAAAGCGCCCCGCCATGTCAGGCAGCAAACGCTCAATACCCCGTGCCAGCTCCGTATCCACCGGAATAATAGACTGGGCAGCCGCCCGCGTTTTACGCAAGTCCGTGTGGTGGTAGGCGTCAAGTACGGGCTGGTCGTTCATCGCAGAATGAATGGTAGTGATGGTGCCGTTCTCAATGCCGACGGCATCGTCGAGGGCCTTGATCAAAGGTAGAATGCCATTGGTGGAACAGGATGCGTTCGAAACGATACGATGCTCTGCGCGCAATTCGTCGTGATTGAGGCCATAGACGACCGTCTTGTCCACGTCGGACTGCGCTGGCTGAGAAAACAGTACTTTTCTCGCGCCCTGATGCAGATGTTTTTCAGCCGTAGCTCGGTCAGTGAATGCCCCTGTGCATTCCAGCACAACATCCACCCCCAACTTTCCCCAAGGAAGGTCATCTATCTCAGAGTGATTCAACAGGGTGATCGCATCGCCGTCCACCCACAATTGATTGACGTCTCCCTCAAGAGACTTCGGGAAGCGCCCGTGCGTTGAGTCATAACGAGTAAGATGCAAAATCGTCCCTGCATCAGCCAATTCGTTGATGGCGACAATACTCAGTTCATGCCTGAGCGGACTCTCGTAGAGGGAGCGCAGGATGCTGCGGCCGATTCTGCCGTAACCATTGATAGCGAGACGCAACATCGGGTCAGCCCTAGAGGAGGATATCTTCGACAACGGCGACCACATTGTCCGTCGTGAATCCAAAGTGCCGCATCAATTCATCGGCCGGGGCTGACTCGCCGAAAGTCGTCATGCCCACTACGCGCCCATCCAGGCCAACATACTTGTACCAGTAGTCTGCATGTAGCGCTTCAATCGCCACGCGAGCCAATATGTCGCTCGGCAGCACAGACTCTCGATAACCCGTATCTTGCTGCTCGAACAGTTCGGCACAAGGCATGGATACCACACGAACCTGCTTGCCCTTCGATGCCAGTTCCTCGGCTGCCGCTACGGCCAGTTGAACTTCCGAGCCAGTGGCAATCAGAATGGCATCGGGTGAACCAGAGCAATCCTTGAGCACATAGGCGCCGCGACTGATATCTGCGACCTGTCCGTCATCCCGCAGCTGGTGGGGCAGTGCCTGACGAGAAAAAACCAGTGCGCAAGGGCCATCGCGACGCTCTATCGCTGTCTTCCACGCCACCGCAGATTCCACTGCATCACAAGGACGCCAGGTTTGCATATTGGGTGTGGCACGCAGCGCGGTTAACTGTTCAACAGGTTGGTGTGTCGGACCATCTTCTCCAAGACCAATAGAGTCATGGGCTGTCTCTTATACACATCTCCGAGCCCACGAGACTAGGCATGATCTCGTA
>CAJXTK010000118.1 GCA_913061115.1 uncultured Haliea sp. | reverse complement strand
CACCGGAGGCGTGTCTCCCGTTAAGTTTGAACAAAACGATTATTCGAGGCTGGAAAGTGTCTAGCAAACTCTGGGAAGTCCAAATATCGTTCAAAGTGGAGCCTAGCAATGGACTCTTGGCCACCTTAGTCTGGTTCTTGTAGAGCCAAGCCCATGACCTCAAGTTAACTTGTCAGTGCCTCCAATACGTCTTTTTGAATCCTGAAGTTCCTCTCGGACACCTGCTCGCCAAGTCATCTGCTTGTTAATTCCCGCTGAGCAATTTATGCATGGCGGGTCCACGCCAGAGCACTGCAATCAACGCCATGGCAACCAACGCGCTAATAACCGAAACAATAAAGGGTAGACGAATATCGATAGCCATCAACCAGCCACCGAGTAACGAGATGACGCCGGCGGCTAACGTGAATAGGGCAACCGATATACCCATAACCCAACCCTGCTCTGTTTGGTCTACCGCACCTGAGAAGAGAGTGAGCATCGTAGTGTAGTACAGCGCAAAGGGAATGAAGAAGCAGGCTATTAACACATAAGCCAATGCCGGTGTCGGGTTGATAGCAGAGAGGCCTGCGCTAAGAGCCATTAGACTTAGGCTGCTATAAAGTATAGTAATCTTTCTAAATCGAGCGCTTATCGGGCCTACCAAAAACGCACTGACCGTCCCCATAGCGACTCCCATAACGACCATGGTGAAAGCATTTTCGAGCGTGCCAAATTTAAACTTGCTAAAAAAATAATTATCCATAAATACATAAAATGCGAACACCATTAGTTGCGCGAAAAAAAATACAGGCGCTAGCCTAACAACCACTGGGCGTTCCCTTATTTGCCAAATTGTCAGAAAAACTTCTAGCGGCTTAAACTTAAACGGCAGGCGCTCAACCGGCGTCTCATTATAATAGAACATGATCAGTAAAATGTTTGCAATCACCAACGCAGAGACAATGTAAAATGGCAAATCAATGGAGGCCGCCGCGCCCAGTATCGCTGGATCTGATGTCAGGCCGCTAATGAGCGGGCCAGCCACCATCCCGATACTCATGGCAACTAAGACCATACCCATGAATCGAATTTTTTGATCTTCGTTCTTGCTTAAATCCACTAGTGCCGCTTGCGCAATTGGCTGGTTACCGGCGGTGAATCCGGAAATCACCCGCGCAATAAGCAGAAGTGTAAGGCTGTTTGCATCCAAGGCGATAATGGTCAGTATATAGCCAAGTAGCGCACCAAAAAGACAAATCAGCATCGCTGTTTTGCGGCCAATATAGTCCGATACTTTCGAGATATAGGCCGCCCCGAAAAACCAAGCAAGAAAGAATGCGGCCATAGTCAGTCCAAAATAAAACTGTCTCGTATCATTTGAGGTTTCCTTGGACAGGAAATCCTCTGTGGGGCTCATGATAATCGTGCTCAAGATGGGGATAACAAGACCCTGGCTCATGATGTCTATGAAGACAATCGACAACAGCGCGAATTTGGTTAGAGTCATGCTCGCTCCTCATTAGTTTTACACAACAGACCCGCTTTCGTGACACTGCACAACCAGCAGTTTTACAATAGTTCCCTTTAATTATACGGTGTATTGTATGGAGTGAGCCACAATGGTACGCAATAACCTGACTCACTCAGAGATACTGCTGCTACTATTAATCTCAAGCAAAGGCGTTTCAGCGTGAGCATGTCAAACACCGAAAGAGTTAACCTGGCAGTACACTTACGTTTATTCGACAAGCGGGAGATCAGTATGGATAAATCAGACAACCACGGCTCAACATCGAGAGTTGATTGCGATGTCGGCTGAACCCACCACCATAGCGGTGATCGGCGGCGGCCTGGCTGCGCTGATACTGGTGCAGCAGTTGCGCGAGCAATTGGCAGACAGCACGCATGCAGTTCAGTTATTGGTTATCGACCCGGCGGCACCCGATCAGTTTGGTCGCGGTCGGGCCTATGCCACTCCTTGGCAGCGCGAGCGACCAGAGCTGGTCGGCAGCCATGCCGAGCTACTCAATAGCCCGGCTAGTCGCATGAGCATAGCGGGCATCATTGGGCCCAAGGGCGATTTTGTCGGCTGGCTGCAGCGCCACCAGACGGATTGGCAGCAGCGCCTGGGGCTGGTGTCACTAGAGGGACAGCTGCATCAAGCCGCCGACCAGCAATGCCAGCTTTGGGAACAACGGGCGCTCACTCAATGGCTAAGGTTTAACCAACATGCGCTGGTTACTGGGCAATATGAGACGGTGTATTTTCCGCGTTGTGTTTATGGGGATTTTCTCGCTGAGCTGGCGGCCGATGCCTTGGCCGCTCCAGCCAATCAGTGGCTAACACTCTGTTATATTCAGGCCGATGTACAACGCCTCCAAGCGAGCAATGCGACAGCAGGCCAACATACGCTGACCCTCGTCGATAAAGGTCAGCACCCCGTTTCGCAGCAATGCGAGTACTTGGTATATGCCGGTGGAGACTTGCCGCCGCAACCGTTAGGCCAGGGGCTTCAGCAGGACGCAATGGTGCTGCATGACCTTTACGCTCAACCTCGCCACTGCCACCACCGGCAATTACTAGAAGTCCTTTCCCATGGCAGCCCACACCCGCTGCAGCTTTTAATAGTCGGGGGCAATGCCAGCGCACTCGATTGTTTGTGGGGGCTGGCAAACGAGCGTGAATTGCGCACCGCCATGCAGCGAGGAAGTTTACAGATCAAACAATTAGCTCCCACTGCCATGCCGCACTCTGGCGCAGTATTACAGCCTTTGCCGAGCGACCAGCCACCTGATTCGCTGCGCTGGATAACAGTGGAGGAGCAGCAGCTACTGCAAGGACTAATGGCGGAATTTCTCGACCCGGAAAAAGATTTTACCGCCGCCAGTTATTTTGCTGCTATATGCCTCGCACTTGAGCAATTAGAAACACGCGCTTCGCCTCACCTTTTTATGCTTTTTTTGCGTCACGTGGGTGCGGTAGAGCAACAGATCAGAGATCGGCTGCCCGACATTGAGCGCTTTGCCGCTGATTATCACGGGAGGCTGGAGGCGCGGCTGAAATTCACACCCTATGAATACTGGCACAGCGTGCGACTGCTTGATGAGAGTCCGTTCTCGTTCGCGCGCATTGACGATAAGGTGATTGAACTGCGCGAAGAGCAGGGGCGCTTCGCCGCGCAGCTCGAAGACGGCGGGGTGTTGCACTGCGATGCGGTGGTCAATTGTACCGGTGCGCGCAATCCATTTACGACCACCGGCACAACCTTGCTGGATCAATTGGTTGTTTCAGGGTTGGGAGTAAACAATGGCACCGGCGGTTTTTATCTGGCCAATGACGGTCGACTAAAACTAGTCGACGGCACATTTAGCACCAGTATTTACCTGATTACTCAGCGCAGTATTGGCTTGCATCAGAGCGAAGATGGAACCGCTTCCCGGTTCGTTAGCGCCAACCGCTTAAGCGCAGTTCGGGTGGCAGAATTGGCAGGCGATATTGCGCTATCATTAACCGCGCGGATTTCATCTCGTTGATGTTTTGATTCAACCTCCCTAAACGCGCTTTTGGACAGATCCATGGCAGCAGTCGTTAATCCGGAATTTTTTGGCACCACCGTTACCACATAGCGCAATGGGCCGCCCGCCTGCAGCGCATCGAAGAGGCGACAGGCGATAAGAAGCAGTACCTCCGTCGCTTATCAGTAGCCGGGGCCCTGTAGTAGATTGAGAAAAAGTCAGGAGGTAATAAGCCTTTTCATTTATATGACGCACCCTAGATCATCGCCAACCGGCCACGGTAGGAACAGATCAGGAAAACCAGTGTGTACCCCCATCAACTTCAGTTTTTGACCATTTGACGCCGACCAGTTGTCTGGTAGACTTCACATAAAACAACACCGGGTGGCGCCTCCAGTGACAACTATCTCAGCAGCACTGCAGCGAGGCATATGTTTAAGTCAAGGAGCTTCATGTTCATCGCCAGTATAGAAAAAGATAAAGAGGGCTACTACATCCACATTGATAAGGAGTTCACCGATATGGCTGGCGTGGCGGAATATCATCCAGATATGAAGTGGGAGCGCATGGAGCTAGCCAAGGGTATGGGGCTGTCTGAGAGCCACCAAGACTACCTCCTTGAGCTAGAACACAAGGTGCTCAGTAAACACCGACCCATCAGTAGCAGTGTAAGGGCAGCAACGTCCAGTGGCTGGATGGAAGCGCTTACGCATAGAACACCGTTACGAGGTGGTGGCTTCCGTTCTAAATCATATGTAGTCAGCCCATCGTCGCACTACAACGGTTGGCCCTTGCTCTTAAACAAGCGTTTGGAAGTGTTGGAGCTACCCAATGGTCACCACCTGACGCGCACAGACTTGTTGGTGCTCAACATGTTTGTCCAAGGCTTACCACGTAAGGTTATCGCAGATGGCACACATTCATCGGTTAAGAGCGTGGAAAAACGCTTAGCAAAGATCAAAGACAAACTCACACCTGAAGGGCAGCGAGCTCACGGCTTAGCCCAGCTCCTAGTGCGGCATCGTCTAATGCCTTTTCTCATGGCGACCAATGATTGGTTTGCGTTCGAAACTGAATTCACACAGCACGTAGCACACACGACTTAAGGGGCATTTACCTCCTTTGAGGGGGCTCTTGCACCCTGTCACACCAAGCAGAACTGACCTTTTCTTTGCGCCCTTTCGCAGAGTCACTCAGCAGTCTGCTATACATACATATCTACCTATCACGGATGATGTTCCCAATGACCCGAGCTACAACGGCTCGATAGCGTTGCCTATTCGGCTCTTTCGCACGCTTGCTCATTTCGATGATGCTGTCGGCTCAGGTATTGGCAGATATTGTCGCTGCACGCGGCCTGAAGTTTGCTCTCAATGCGCCTAGCTCGGGGAAGGCGACGATAATTGGGATTGGAAGTGCTTCTGGAGCCGCTATTAATATTCCCGCTACTGTTAGTAGTGATGCCACGACAGACTACGATGTCACGAGCATTGGGGAACTTGCTTTCTTCAACTACGCCGTCACCAGCCTGACTGTTTTAGACAGCGTTACGAGAATTGGGGATGGTGCTTTCTTCAACAACGACCTTACCAGCGTCGCCTTTTTGGGAGATTTCGGGGCGTTTAGCCTTGATATATTTACACTAAATGTAGACCTAACGAGTATTACTTACTGTCAGGGCGCTGCGGGCTGGCCGCAGACCTTTACGCCTGCTGGGAGGATAGACATTGCAGCGGAAGAGGTGGACTGTGCGGCTCCGGCTCCAGCACCCGCAGCAACAGCCGTCCCCGTAAGCCCACTGTGGCTACTTGTTGTCATGGCAGGACTGCTGTCTCTAGTGGGCATCAGGAAGCTACGTAAAGCCTGAGCCCTCTCAAGCCCGCCTAGTGCGGGCTATTGATCCTCATAGCTACGCTGGTATATTGCTCGCATAAATCATGGGCGATGCTTCCAATGACCACCACTTCAACAGCACCACAGCGCAGCGTATTACGTACTCCTGCTCATTTTTATAGTGGCTTATTCTCCGAACGTGTAGACCACGTCGATACCGTAGCTGCGCGGCATGCCATAGACGTTGCCGGCATAACCCAGCGAGCCAAAGTCGATGCCCCACTCACGGTACTCTTCATCGGCCAGATTCTTGCCCCATGCTGATATGCGCAGCGCACCGGAATCACCCACTTGAATATTATTCAGGCTCACCCGTGCTCCCATTAACCAGCGAGCCTCTGCGGTATCGTATTGGTTATTGATGGCGGAAAAGGTGACTGAATCCAAATAGGTAGCCTCGAATCGTGCTGACACATCGGCAAAGCTGAACGGCGTGAAGTCATACTGTAAGCCGATGGCGGCAGTATTTTCGGGTGCGCGCGGCACGGTAGTGATATCTGCTATATTGACTATCTGGTCGGTTGCCGGATCTACGGCTTCGTAGGTGCCAAACTCCGCATCCAGATAGCCATATGTTACATCTAGACTAAGCTCTTCGGTGAGAATCGCGAGCAGGTCCAGTTCAATACCCTGATAGGTTGCCTCGCCGGCATTTACCAGTGCGCTTGAAGCACCACCGCTTCCTGCTTCAAACTGGGCAATCTGTATGTCATCAACCTCGTTGTAGAATACCGCGATATTGGTGCGCAAGCGGTTGTCTAGCCAATCTGCCTTGAGGCCGATTTCGAAGGCGCCAATGGTTTCCTCGTCTACCGGATTCTCCCAGGATGCGACTGACGCGGAGCGGGCGTTAAAACCGCCGGCGTTATAGCCGGTGGAGTAACTAGCGTACACGTTCATGTCCGGGTTGACGGCGTAGTTCAAAGTCGCCATGTAGCTGGTATTGTTCCAATCGTCCTTGTTGGTCAGTTGGTCAGCGATGGACACCATGAGCAAGCCTTCATTGAACAGGTAACCGTCGCGCTCATCTTCGGTGTAGCGAATGCCCAGAGTCGCATCTAGAGCATCGGTGAGGCTGTAGGTAGCCTGGCCGTAGGCGGCCCAGGATTTGGTGGTCTGGCCATAAACAAAGTCCACAAAGCCATTCATGTTTGGATCAGCGCCTGGTGCGGGAAACGGGAGTGGCATACGCTGGCTGCCAATACAGGTTAAATCGCTGCCGCTGCCGCTGCAGTAGCCGGCGCCGGTGTAAGCAGCCGCCAGGCTAGGGTCAGCTACCAGAAACTGAATAGGCAGGCTGTAGGTCTGCGGGTTGTCCTGCTCGATGTCCTCCTTGTACTGATAGTAGCCAAGGGTATAGGACAGCTTGTCGTCGAACAGATTACCGAACATTTGCAGCTCGTTGGTGGTCATATCGACCGAGCCTGACAGAATCTGAGCATGGAAGGCAGGGGACTGTATCACCGCTCCTCCACCGTAAAACAGATCGCTGGCAAACAGCACCCCGCTGTCGAGGTCGGTCCTTGCATAAGTAGAATCAGTACTGCGATCAGCATAAATATACTTGAGGGTGAAGTCTTGTAGCTCCCAGGCGATGGTGAGGGTATTGCCATCCACTTTCAGCTTTTCCGTGCTGACATAGTCTAGGCTGAAGTCTTCCCGACGCTCTTTGGGGTCTCCCACGTTGGCAGCCATTTCCTGGTAGAGCTGACCTCCTAGATAAGTGAAGGGAAAGGGCGTCTCGGTAATGCCGTTGTACAGGCTGCTCTTGACTTTCGTAATCTGGAACGGTGCAGGTACACCCTCGTTGTCAGTCTTGTCGTAAGTGTAATCAATGGTCAGGTTGTCCATGGGCTCCAGCCGCAGGGCGATGCGGTAGGCATTGTTGTCTTGGGAAGCCAGATCTTCCTCCTGGCCAGGATAATCGTTATTCGCCCAGCCATCGTATTGCATGTCGATGCCGGATATTTTCGCTGACAGCATATCGAACATTTTTGGCGTATCCACAGACGCGGTTAGGCGCTGGTAGCCATCGTTACCAACGGAGCCCGCCAGTTTGACTGCCAGCTCACCTTTGGGTTTGACAGTGGTGACGTTGATCGCACCGCCGGTGCTGTTGCGACCAAACAGTGTGCCCTGAGGGCCACGCAAGACTTCAATGCTCTGCATGTCAACAATATCGAAGACGCCGCCAACAGTCTTGCTCATGTAGACGCCATCAATATAGAAACTCACCTTCGGGTCGACCATCAGGGCGGTTTCACCGCTGCCTACACCGCGGATAAATATTGACATGTTGGAATTAGATGATGGTTGTTTTTGGATATTGGTATTCGGTGCCAATGCATTGATGTCAGCAACAGTAAAAATACCCAGATCCTGAATTTGCTCCTCACTAAACACGGTCACCGCAATCGGTGTTTCCTGCAGCAAGGTTTGCTGTCGCTGGGCGGTAACTACCACTTCTTCCAACAACATTGACTCTTTCTCCTGCGCATAGGCCAAGGAAGACAAGCCGGAGGCCGACGAAATAGCGACAAGTAGTGGCGCGAGGCGAAATTGATGGGGGTATGCCATGTTGAGCTCCTGTAATTTTTATTGTTAGAAATCGCGACGCAAGCGCCTAGCGAAGTGAATACTTGTAACCTATATCAGCGGTTTGCGCAAATTTGATTGTCAAAATGTGATCCTGATAACCAGCAGTAGCCACGTTGACAAGAGGCTTTTTTTACCTTCAACGTTTCCTGTCCGACATCATTGCCTATGCCGTTTGGCTCTATACTACAGATTCAATCTGAGTCACCCGAATATCGAAGGTCCACTGGCAGAGGGAGCCTCACTGTCAGCCGTGAAGCCATCCACTGATCCTCGTCTAGTGCCACTGTCTGCTGCTGCCATGGAGCTTACTGTATCTCTGGAGCTAGCCTAGGTTTTAAACATAAATCTATACTAATCAATAGTTTAAATTGATACCGTAGGAATTCAGCGTTGAGTCCAACCGCTGCACTGTAAGACACAAGCTCGCAGCACCCGCGCTGGCAGTTGCCCGCAACACGGCTCCACGCTCCAAAACCAGCCCTGCTGTGGGAGGTCGTTTTCGTTAGGCGCTAAAGGTAAGGTTTCTCCACTTTCATGCAAGCTCTCATTAGGATGTGTTCTGCAGGCGAACAGGAATAATCTCAAATAAACCTAAAATAATAAGCAAGTAGTAAGGCCAGTATAACTATTATGCAACAACCCATCGCAATGCTCAGTAAGGTGGTAGGCAACGGCGCGGACTAATCGTTAGAAATGTTTTGACTACAGTTAAATATTCAGCTAGTTTTTTGATCGTCTCCAAAACTTAAAGGAAGTAAATGATGAGAAAGTTCACCTTGGTACTGATACTCCTTATATCGTTTCCGGCATTTAGTGACCATCATGGCGATGTGACTGCCGGCAGCGGCGCATTTGTCGCGCTGATGGTGCAAGCGAAAGATTCTGACGCGTATATTACGATGCTAAAGAATAATCCAGCACCTTTTAAAGCGATCGGATCATCGGTGGCTGGTGCCTGCGTCACCAAGACTGGGCAAGATTATCCAGGACAAATGTTCATTTTTAATGGTTTTAACTCTTTAGAAGACGCCCTAGCCGCTACAAATAAATACGATGCTTTAAAGGCGACGCCCGAACTGACTGCAATCAGGGAGGTCAAGTATCATGTTATGTTCTGTCTCTTATACACATCTGACGCTGCCGACGAATAGAGAGG
>CAJXTK010000117.1 GCA_913061115.1 uncultured Haliea sp. | reverse complement strand
GAGTGTAGCTGTTTTTGTTCGTCATATGTCTTGATCCAAAGGTTTTTCCCGAAGGACGATGGAAGGTCCGCATAACTCGCCCGAGGTGAGCATGCTGGTTGCAAGTCGTGGCAGTCGGGATTAGGATGCAAACCTGCCAAATTTGGGGGGTCTTACAGTAATTTGCCAGCCAGAAAAAGTCAATTCAGCTTGCGACCACATTCTTAGTCTTTTCAGCGCAGATGCTAGTTTTTTCGCTGCAGATCAAGACTTTGAACTGTTGTTCGATCGTTGCGCAGGTCGTAAAATCCCAACAACAATGCAGCGCAAGTTCAGCGCCTAGGAAAATGTCATGATCAATGCCGGCACACCGAGATGAGCAAGTCGGTCCATCTCGAGGAAATCCGCTATTTTCAAGATAGCTGCGAGCTGTTTGAACGGATTGCAGATTTACCACGTGCCGCATTTCTAGACAGCAGCTTCCCTCATGCCAGCTCGGGTCGTTACGACATTCTCACTGCGCAGCCCCGGAACACCGCGATTCCCTGTCTTCCGCCGCGCGCGACCCAGCAGCAGTGCCAAGCCTTTTTTACCGAAATGGATCTGTTTCACAAAGAACACTACGACGGGATTCAACCCGTTTCGCCGGACATCCCTTTTTGCGGCGGTATTCTGGGCTATCTGGGGTATGAGTTCGGAAAAGCTTTACACAATATTCAACCAGGGATGAACGCGAGCACGTTTCCCGCTGCACAGCTGTGCGCCTATGACTGGTGTATCGTCCAAGATCACCTGTTAAAGCGCGCCGCCCTAGTAACACAGCCCAGAGTAGGTATCGCGGAGCGCAGTGATATTCAGGCAAGGCTGCGTCAAGCCCCTACTCGTTCCAGTAAAGACTTCAGGTTAGACAAGGCTTTCTCTTCAAATTTCAGCGCTGACCAATACCGGGAAGCATTCGACACAATACAGGCTTACATCCAGGCTGGAGATTGTTATCAGGTTAACTTGGCCCAGTGCTTCCTCGCCGACTATAGCGGCGATCCCTGGCAGGCGTATCGTAAGCTGCGCACTGTAGCTGCCACCCCTTTCTCTGCGTACCTATCTCTAGAAAACGATGCTGCCTTAATGTGTCTTTCTCCAGAGCGATTTCTATCGCTGCACGGCCACCGTGTCGAGACCTCTCCTATCAAGGGTACCCGACCGCGACATGCCAACAAACAATCTGATGACCTGGCGCGAAAGGAATTGTGTAGCTCGGAGAAAGATCGAGCTGAAAACCTTATGATTGTAGACCTATTGCGCAATGACCTCGGACGCAGCTGTGTGCCAGGTAGCATTCATGTTGATCGACTTTTCGACGTGCAAAGTTTCTCTACAGTACATCATATGATCAGTACTATTACTGGCGAGTTGCAGTCTAATCGAAATGCGTGGGACCTACTTAGTGAAAGCTTTCCTGGTGGCTCTATTACCGGTGCGCCCAAACGACGGGCCATGGAAATTATTGCCGAACTCGAAACGCGGGAACGTCTGGTCTACTGCGGGTCGGTGCTATACATCAGTGCAGATGGCCGCATGGACAGCAACATCGCTATCCGCAGCTTGTTATGTGATCAGGGTGAAGTGCGCTGCTGGGGCGGCGGCGGTATTGTGGCCGATTCCAACTGGCAGCAAGAGTATCAAGAAACCTATGATAAGGTTGGGGCCTTTCTAAACACCTTGGAAAAAACGCTTTCAGATCGTTAATGGACGATCACTCGCGTCCACAAAAGCAAGCTTCAGCTCACTCAGCGTCCCTACTGATTTAAACTGTGGAAATTCATCGACCACATTTTGCGGCGCATGAATCAGAAAGCCCACATCAGCCTCAGCCAGCATGGTGGTGTCGTTGTAGGAATCACCCGCAGCCAATACACGATAGTTTAGGCTGTGCAACGCTTTTACCGACGCTCGCTTTGGATCTTCCTGACGCAATTTGTAATCCACTACGCGGCCCGAGTCATCCGTAATCAGCCGGTGGCACAATAGAGTCGGCCAGTGTAGCTGTCGCATTAAGGGTTGCGAAAATTCATAGAAAGTATCAGACAGAATAATCACCTGAAAACGCTCGCGCAGCCAGTCAACAAAATCAATGGCTCCTGGCAAGGGCTCCAGCGTCGCAATGACCTCCTGAATGTCGTCAATCTTTAAACCATGCTGGTCGAGCAGGGCAAGTCGCTGCTTCATCAGCACATTGTAATCGGGTATATCCCGTGTCGTGGCACGCAGTTCTTTTATACCGGTACGTTCGGAAAATGCTATCCATATTTCGGGTACGAGCACCCCTTCGAGGTCAAGACAGGCGAGTTCCAAGTGTTAATCTCCTATGAGGTTAAAGGGGGTCTTTGCGCGGCACAGTCTAAACATTGAGGGCCAGTCGACACAAGCCCCCTGCCCTATATTAAGCGGGTCAGCGGTCAGTAAACAGGCAGCTCCAGATCCAAGAACAACTCTGCCAGTTCCGGTTTAGTATGACACCCGAAAGCTTCCCCCACCAAATCGCGGGACAGATGCGGGGCAAAGTCTTGAATAAATGTATACATATAGCCGCGCAGAAACGTGTCCCGGCGACAACCAATTTGGGTGATACTGCTGGCGAACAGGTGGCTGGCGTCGAGCGCAACCAAGTCGGAATCGATAGACGCATCGTAAGCCATCCCTGCAATAATGCCGATACCAAGTCCAAGGCGCACGTAGGTTTTTATCACATCGGCATCTGTCGCAGTGAATACCACCTTTGGCACTAGCCCCTGAGCGACAAAAGCATCGTCAAGCTTGGAGCGCCCGGTAAAACCGAACACATAGGTCACGATGGGGTGTGCGGCAACATCTTCGAGAGTTAGCCTAGATAATTGTGTCAAGGGATGATCTTTGGGGACGAGGATGCAACGGTTCCAGCGATAGCAGGGCATCATAATGAGATTGGAAAAATGGTCCAACGCTTCTGTGGCAATGGCAAAATCTGTTGTTCCATCGGAAGCCATTTCGGAAATCTGTACAGGGGTCCCCTGATGCATGTGCAGAGAGACGTCAGGGTAATGCTGAATAAAGCGCTTGATGACCGGCGGCAGCGCATAGCGGGCTTGGGTATGGGTTGTGGCAATAGAAAGGCTACCCTTCTTTTCTTCAGCAAACTCCTCCGCTACCTGACGAATACTTTTGACCTTAAATAGCACCTCTTCAGCCGCCTTCAGTATAGCCTCCCCGGCCGGCGTGACATGCGTAAGATGCTTGCCGCTGCGGGCGAAGATCTCGACACCTAACTCATCTTCCAGCAGGCGAATCTGCTTACTCATGCCCGGTTGTGATGTGTACAAGCGCTGAGCCGTCGCCGAAACATTAAGATCGTGGTGTGCCACTTCCCAGATATAACGCAATTGCTGCAGCTTCATGCCAACCTCCAGGTGAAGGAAGGCAATCCGGTGACCGCCTCCCATGCCTTATGCACAGTAGTCATTAGTGACCTAGTTTACCAAACTTAAACTAATAAAGGCTTTCAATATGAGTATCAGGAGTTGGCTATGCCGTGTGGCACGTGGCCAGTCGCCACATGAGGACTCGCAGAATCGCAATGCGTCTGCTGATCATCAAAAAACACATCTGCCTGATAAGCCCTCAAGAAGTCAGTCTTGTTAAGACCACCAAGGAAAATAGATTCATCAATACGTATATTCCACGCCCTCAGAGTGCGGATCACCCGCTCGTGGGCGGGCGCCGACCGGGCAGTCACTAGAGCTGTTCTGATAGGAGCCTCGGTAGGGGGAAAAGACTGCTGCAAGCGGTGTAAAGCGGCCAGGAAAGGCTTGAACGGCCCTCCCCTGAGTGGCTCTTTGGCAGCAGCCTTCTCACTCGCGGTAAAGGCCTCAAGGCCATCACGCTTGTAGACCTGCTCTGCTTCATCGGAAAAAAGCACTGCGTCCCCGTCAAAGGCAAACCGCAACTGCTCGCTATCGGTACCTCGGCCTCTGCGCGATACCAACGTGGCCGCAGCCACGCCGCACTCCAAGGCATGACGAACATCCTGCGCTTCATTGGACAAGAATAATGTGCAACCAAACGCGTTAATGTACCGCCAGGGACTCTCTCCACCGCAAAAGGCTGCTCGACTGATATCCAGCTCATAATGTTGGATGGAGTTGAATACACGGAGGCCTGTATCAGCACTATTGCGCGAGAGCAGCACGACTTCAACTTGCGCATCTTCGTCGAGGCTGCGATTGAGTCGCAAAAGTTTATTCACCAGAGGAAAGGCTTCTCCGGGCTCTAGGGGTTGTTCCTCGCGCGCAACCTGATAGTTTGAGTAGGCCTGTAAGCCCTCTTTCTCGAACACCTCATGGCTATCATCCAGATTGAACAGTGCCCGGGATGAGATCGCGATAACGAGCTTGTCATTCAATTGAGTGGGCATACGGCATAGCATACTTAACTGTTCTGTCACCTGCCAGTGGTTCTGTACCCCAGATCCAACTAACCTCGGCTAAGCCGGGGGCAACTCTACACCGAATGAGTGTCTTTTTCGCCTGCCGGCTCAAAGTAATCCTTGGTCAGCTTGAACACTAATGGCGCAAGCAGAAGAAGCGCTATGAGATTAGGGAGTGCCATAAACGCATTGAGCGTATCGGCGACGAGCCAGACGAACTCAAGTTCCATTAACGTGCCCAGGGGAATTGCGAGCACCCAAGCGATCCGAAATGGCATAATGGCTTTTGTTCCAAACAGGAAAACCACACAGCGCTCACCATAGAATGACCAGCCGATCATGGTAGTGAACGCAAAAATGCATAGACCTACGGCGACAATATAATGACCGCCCGGCAAGGCATTGGAGAAAGCCATCGCAGTAAGGTTTGCACCGCTGACGCCAGTGGGCCATACATCCATAATGACGATGACAAGCCCGGTCATGGTACAGATCAACAGTGTGTCGATGAAGGTCCCCAACATGGCGATCATGCCCTGCTCTACTGGCTGATTGGTGCGCGCTGCCGCATGCGCAATCGGCGCGCTTCCGAGCCCGGCCTCGTTGGAAAAAATCCCCCGGGCAACGCCAAAGCGCAGAGCCGCCCAAACAGTCGCTCCGGCAAAACCTCCTGTCGCAGCAGTGGGTGTCAGAGCGCCGCTGATAATGGTGTTAATCGCACTCGGCACTTCGGATATATTCAGCGCAATGACAATCATCGCCATCAATACGTAAGCAACAGCCATAAACGGCACCAGCCAACTCGCGACCACAGCAATACGACGGATTCCGCCGAGTATAACCGTTGCAACTAGCACCATCAGCACAAGCCCTGTTACCAAAGGTGGCACCGAAAAAGACTCGCGCAACACCTCAGACACGGAATTTGATTGCACCGTATTGGCAATACCAAAACCGGCGAGACCGCCAAAGATTGCAAATGCCACGCCCAACCAGTGCCAACGCTTGTGTAAACCATTTTTGATGTAGTACATAGGGCCACCGCTAAAGTGGCCCTGCTCATCAGTCTCACGAAACTTTACGGCGCAGAGCGCTTCTGCGTATTTGATGGCCATCCCCAACAGCGCTGTGATCCACATCCAGAACAATGCACCCGGACCGCCCAAAGCAATAGCGGTCGCCACACCCGCTATATTACCTGTGCCTACAGTGGCTGAAAGAGAGGTCATCAACGCACCGAAGGGGGAAATATCGCCAGAGCCATCACCCCGTCCACCCCGAAATAGCAAACGTATACCCGCTGGGAGCTTGCGCACCGGCAGGAAGCGCAACCCCAGCGTAAGGTAAAGGCCTGTTCCCAACAGCAGGGCTAGCATTAGCGGCCCCCAGGCCCAGTCATTGACTGTGGTAATTATGTCCATCGTGACGACCTTTTTTTAAATCTTTTTATTGGGCGTTAGCCATGGCGATATTGAAACCACTGCGCTGAGGAAATACGCCAAAAATACCGCCAGTATGAACAAATACAATATCGCGGCTGCCCTCGAATCGCCCATTGCCGATTTCCGCCAGCATACCGGCGAAGGCCTTGCCGGTATAAACCGGGTCGAGAACGAGACCTTCTAGTCGGCCTAATTCAGCAATAAGCTCAAAAATTTCAGGATCTGCAACACCGTAGCCTGAACCCACATAGCCATCCAGAACTCGCGCCTCTATCACGACATCTGGAGCTTCGGGGTATCGCCGTCGCCAATCGGCGGCGTCACTGGCAACCTTATCGAGGAAATACGTTTCATCATCACAAACATTAATACCCCATACCGTAGCCGGCAACTGATGCAGCGCTGCCCCAAGGGTCAATCCCGTCTGTGTCCCACCGGACCCAGTCGCGGTAATGACATGTGCACGTTCAATACCGTATGTCTTAAAGTCCCGGACCAGCTCCTCACACGCTGCAATATAGCCCCATGCTCCAATACCGTCACTACCGCCTGTTGGCACTACCAATGCCTTGCGACCCTGTACGGCGTAGTGTTCCTGCCACTGACGGAACAGGTCATCAAGGTGATTAACGTATTGTTTTAATGGGTAGCAACTGACTGCCGCACCCGCCAGATGATCCAGCAGAAAATTCCCTTCTGGGTCCAGTGGCTCTTCGCCGCGCAACAACAGATGAACCGCTAGCCCCAACTGAGCGCCGGCAAAGGCGGTAGCACGACAATGGTTGCTTTGTAATCCGCCACAGGTCAACAAGGTGTCATAGCCATTATCGATGGCGAAGGCCGTAATGAATTCGAGCTTGCGTACCTTGTTTCCGCTCAGGGTACTGCCGGTCAAGTCATCACGCTTGACCCAGATCCGATGACCGCACCCCCATTTTTCAGAGGCGCGTTCAAGGTATTGGAGGGGGGTTGGCGACTGCGCCAGATCTATCTTGCGAGGGTAGACCAGGGCCATTTTCAGCCGATGGTCTTTAATGTGCCTTTGGGCAGTACAGCATGTAGATGGACACGCTGGAATTTCATTTCGACATTATTGGCAACATTGAGCGTCATATAATTATCATCCAGCTCCGTCACCTTGCCCAGAATTCCCGAAGTAGTGACAACCTCATCACCCTTGTTCAACTCTGACACCATTTTTGTATGTTCTTTCTGACGTTTACGTTGTGGACGGATAGCAATAAAGTAGAAAAGGGCAAAAAGACCTACCAGAAACAATATCTGGAACATATCTCCTCCGACCGGACCGACTCCCGCATCTTGCGCATAGGCACTGTTAATAAACAAACTCATTAAACATTTCTCCCGTAGATAAGCTCATAAAGTAGCGTAGAAAACAGCATGTAATTTACAGGATTTCACTCGATCCCGCAATGAATCCTGGCCTGAGTAGAGCTTCTCCGCGGCGGCAATTGACCAGACATTCAAGCAGGGATGTCAACGTCATATTCCATGATTTGCGGCGCATGGTCGGAAAATCGCTGATCCCTGTAGATTGACGCTGTCCGCACTTTGTCAACGAGCTTGGGGGTTATGACCTGATAGTCCAGTCGCCATCCGACGTTATTGGCTCTGGCCTGCCCCCGATTGGACCACCACGTATATTGCTCGGGCTCAGTATTGATCACGCGAAAAGAATCCACATACCCTAGCTCATCATAAAGCACATCAAGCCAGGCACGTTCTTCGGGCAGGAAGCCGGAGTTCTTGCGGTTACCGCGCCAATTTTTAATGTCGATGGCCTGATGGCAGATATTCCAGTCAGCGCAAATAATCAGTTCACGACGCTTGCGCCGCAGCGCTTTTAGATGCTCCATAAAAATATCCATGAAGCGCAGCTTTTTTTGTAGGACTTCATCACTGCTTGATCCAGACGGCATATACAAAGAGATAACGCTCAACCCTTTAAAGTCTGCCTGGATATATCGTCCCTCGGAGTCTGCGGGATCCCAGCCCAGCCGGGTAATGACCTTCCGCGGTTTGACCTTGCAGTAAAGCGCAGTGCCACTGTATCCCTTCTTGATCGCGTCGTTGTAGAAGCAGTAGTAACCGGCCGGAGAGAAAACCGGGTCGCTCAGCTGATGTACCTGGGCTTTAGTTTCCTGAATACAAACCACGTCCGGCTGTTCTGCCTGCAACCAATCGAAAAAGCCCTTTGCCGCTGCCGAGCGGATACCGTTAGTGTTACAGGTGATTATCTTCGCCATTGTCCTATTCCGTCAGTCACACCGATCAGCAGTGTACCGGAAGGATCTTGAAAGGATCAATTGCCGCAAGAAATTTAGGGGTATCAAGGTGACAGGCGCGAACTTTGCGCTACACTTTGAAGTGTACGGCAATGACGGCCCCAACAACTATAAGAAAGGAGATGCCCGTGACCAAGACTGCCGCCGAGAATAATCAGGCGATAGCCTCTCAGTTATCCAACAATTTGCCTCGCCTATTGCGAGAGCTCTCGTGCGATTTTGATAGGCGTATCTGCGAGGGTCTTGCCGCACGCGGGCACATCGGCATTCGAACCTCGCATAGCACGGTCTTAGGCAATCTCGGGATGGGTGATGTGCGCGTGACAGAACTGGCCAGACACTCCCAGATGACCCAGCAGGCCATGGGAAAAATACTGAGGGACCTAGAGCGCCTAGACTACGTTAAGCGCAGTATCGATGGCAGCGACAAACGCGCTAAGGAGATTCAATTGACAGCGCGAGGTAGGGTGCTGGCGCAGGACAGTCTAGAGGTTGTCGACCAGACCTGTGATCACTACGCGAGCAAAGTGGGGGCGCAACAGCTGGAGGACCTCAAACACAACCTGCGCTCTGCCGTGCAGCAGCTGCATCTGCACAATCTGCCTGCGTCTTGGACTGACCCTTAGCGCCTACAGGGGATATCGATACAAATTCATATAAATCAATGATTTATTATAGATACCTAATATAATATCTAACTTTTTATCTAGAGATTCATAAAGTCAGGCAGATTGAACACCCAGCTTTTTTCTTCAGCACGCTTGGCAATACGCCAGCCCTTATCGGTGCGACGATAGATGTCGACATACCAAAGTCCGAGGAAAAAAGTTTGGGTACTCGCCTCCCCTAAGCGCATTTCCATAGGGTTAAAGCACATCACTCGCCCTGTCGCCTCGTCGCCCTGCAATTGCACCTGAACATTCGCGTTGAGGTGCTGCGTACTGGGAAACAGTTCGTTAGCTGTCTCTTATACACATCTGACGCTGCCGACGAATAGAGAGGTGTAGATC
>CAJXTK010000116.1 GCA_913061115.1 uncultured Haliea sp. | reverse complement strand
TATAAGAGACAGATGCAAATGCGGCCGCCCTCGGCCTCAAAGACACGCCCGGTAACAGACTCGGCCTCGGTACTGGCCAACCACGCCAACAGATTAGAGACGTTCTCAGGCGCGAAATGGTCAAAGCTGCCATCCTGTGGCTTGGCCATACGCTCGGCCATCTCCGGCACAGCGCTGGTCATGCCCGTTCGAGCAGAGGGTGCCACTGCATTGGCAGTGATGTTGTAACGGCCAAGCTCTGCGGCTTGATTGAGTGTCAATGCAGCGATGCCCGCCTTGGCTGCGGCATAGTTTGATTGCCCGATGGAGCCCTGCAAGCCTGCACCAGACGTCGTGTTAATAATACGCGCAGCCACCGGCTTGCCTTCCTTTGACCGGCCACGCCAATAGTGGACAGCATGAGAGCTAATGCAAAAATGGCCTTTGAGATGCACTGCCATGATGGTGTCCCACTCTTGCTCGGTCATCGAAGCGAACATGCGATCACGATTGACGCCGGCGTTATTCAGCACGATGTGCAGATCCCCATAACTCTCAATGGCCTGCTTAATTGCATTGAGGCTATCGTCGTAATTCGTGATATCGCTGCTGTTAACAACGGCTTTGCCGCCAGTGGCGATGATGTCGTCCACCACTGACTGGGCAGCCTCCGTATTGATATCGTTCACCACAACGGCGCAGCCTTCGGATGCAAATACCTTTGCGTGCGCCGCACCCAGACCGCCACCAGCGCCCGTAATGATCGCTACCCTGCCTGTTAAAATTTCACTCATCGTGTATTGCCCTTAATCGATTCCCTGTGCATCGTTACAGTGTTTTCGCGTCGGCTGCATGTTGTGCACCAGAGTCCGGATATTGAATATCACATGACATCACGCTTACACTCCCAAACACTTGTCTACAGTCGCTCCAGAATAGTGACGTTAGCCTGACCACCGCCCTCACACATCGTCTGCAAACCGTACTTGCCACCCGTACGCTCCAATTCATGCAGCAATGTCGTCATCAATTTAGTCCCAGAGGCTCCTAGCGGATGTCCCAGTGCTATCGCACCACCGTTCACGTTTGTCTTCTCAATCGGATAACCCATCTCAATCAGCCACGCCATCGGTACCGATGCAAACGCTTCGTTAATTTCTACCAGATCAATGTCCGACAGTTTTATACCGGATTTTTTTATCGCATGCTCAGTGGCAGGAATGGGAGCCGTGAGCATCCAGATGGGATCCGCCGCACGTACGCTCATGTGCACGATGCGCGCGCGGGGTGTGAGGTTATAACGCTTCAATGCCGCTTCTGATACCACCAGCACCGCCGAGGATCCATCACAGGTCTGACTGGACACCGCGGCCGTGATCGTACCGCCTTCCATCAAGGGTTCCAGTTCCGCCATTTTCTCCATGGAGGTATTGCGCGGAGTCTCATCCATATCAACCCCATTGAGCGGTGCAATTTCACGATCGAAACGGCCTTCCGCAATCGCAGCAAGCGCCAACGTGTGCGAGCGAAGTGCAAACTCTTCCATTTGCTCCCGCGATATCTTCCATTTGTCTGCAATCATTTGTGCTGAGACAAACTGCGAGGGAGGAATGCTCCCGTAACGCGCAACCCACCCCTGACTCCCTGAAAAGGGGTCGCTGAACCCCATCGGCTGCGCCGCAATCATGGCGGACGATATGGGAATCTGTGTCATGGTCTGAACCCCGCCGGCAACGACCACATCATTAACACCAGCCATAATAGCCTGCGCGGCAAAATGCACCGCCTGCTGTGAAGAACCACACTGGCGATCAATCGTCGTACCGGGCACCACATCAGAAAGACCCGCGGCCAGCCAGGCGGTGCGAGCAATATCGCCCGCCAAGGGCCCGATAGTATCGACGCAGCCGAACATGACGTCGTCGTACTCATCGTCAGGAATACCATTACGATCGACCAGCGTTTTCAGTACGTGAGCGCCGAGATCAGCACCATGCACATCACTCAGACCTCCTTTACGGCGGCCTGTTGGTGATCTTACTGCGTCTACTATGTATGCATCTGCCATGTTCATACCCTTTATTTTCAAACGAAAGTGGCGCCAGCACCCAGCACCGCATCTGTGGAGAAAATACGTTCACCAATCCGTCTTTTGTGAAAGCCCGCGTCACCCCACGTATTGGCGAGTGCCCATGCTTTCTTCATAAAAATATGCAGATCCACTTCCCAGGTGTAACCCATGGCACCGTGGACCTGCACACTGTTTTTGGCTGCCAGATTAGCAGCCTCACAAGCGACCAGCTTGGCGTGAGACACGGCATGGGCCGCCACCTCCTGACCCATTGCTACCGCATAAGCTGCGCGATGCGTCGGTGCTTTGGCGTATTCAAGCCGCACGGCAACGTTGGCCATATGGTGCTTTACCGCCTGAAAACTTCCGATAGGTTTGCCAAACTGCCGACGCTCACTGGTGTATTGCACCGAAAGGTCGATCATTCGCTGCGCCAGCCCCAATACCTGAGCAGCACAGCCCAGCGCACCGCGATTGAACGTGCTCGCAATGAGTGTTGCTGCCTGCTCACCGCTAGCAACCACGGTGGCACCGGTGAGTAACTCCACCGTGAACAACTTTCGCGATGGGTCGACGGATTCGTTGTAACGCAGGCTGACCTGATCCGGCGTTGCCGCATAGAGTTTATGGCCCTGCTGAATCAACAGTAGATCGGCCACGTGTGCGTCCTCCACCAACAGATTCTGCTCTAGGCCGACAATCACCTTCGCCTCACCACTGGCCACCTTGGGCAGCCATTGCTCGCCCAACTCACCGCCTATGTCATTCAGAAGTGGTACCGCAACCATCACCGTGTGTACCAAGGGTTCAGGCAATCCGACGTAGCCACACTCCTGTGCCAACAGCACAAAATCTAGCACCGTCATACCGAGGCCGCCGTATACTTCTGGCACAGTCATACCGGTCAAACCCAACTCTGCGAGCTGATTCCACAATGCGTCTTCACGACCGCTATCAGTCTCCCAGCTGGCGCGGATACGCTCGGCTGTCACTTCGTTGATCAGAAAATCCCGCACGGACTCCTGAAACAGTAATTGGTCTTCAGAAAATGTAAAATCCATAAATTACCTCGGCATTCCCAGCATTCTTTCGGCGATAATATTGCGCTGCACTTCGTTGGTTCCAGCGTAAATTGGTCCAGACTGCGAGAACAACCAACCGTCCAGCCATGCGCCTACACCGTGCGCATCTGGCGCATGCGGAAGCAGTTCCGCCCGTGCACCCAGAATACTCATCGCGGTGGCGTGCATATTCTGATCCAATTCAGACCAGAAAATTTTGTTAGTGGACGACTCCGCGCCGATCTTGCCGCCCTTATTCAAACGACAAGCGGTCTGGTAGGTCGCCAGGCAGTAACTCTCTGCATCGAGGTAAGCCCCAAGCACGGCATCTTTTACCGCAGGATCACAATCTGCCGACATGCGATTGGCGCTATACAGCTCGACCAGACGACGCGCGGTTTCCTGGAAGCGCGCTGGCGAGCGCAACATCAGACCGCGTTCGAAGCCTGCTGTTGCCATAGCAACACTCCAGCCCGCACCTTCATCACCGAGGCGATTCTCAACGCCAACTTCAACATTGTCGAAAAATATTTCCGCAAAGCCAGGCAGTCCGTCAAGCTGTGGAATCGGACGCACTGTAATGCCAGGGCTGTTCAGCGGCACCAAAATAAAGGTAAGACCGCGATGACGCTCAGACTCTGGGTCGGTGCGAAACATACCGAAACACCAGTCTGCCCAAACGGCACGAGTAGACCAGGTCTTCTGGCCGTTAATAATGTACTTGTCTCCCTCTAGCGTCGCGGTAGTGCGTATTGCCGCCATGTCGGAACCGGCATTAGGCTCCGACCAGGCTTGCGCCCACACCTCCTCGCCGTTGGCCATTTTTGGCAGGATGCGCGCTTTCTGCTCTTCGGTGCCGTACTCCATCAGCGTGGGGCCAAGCAAGAAGATGCCGTTTTGGTTGACGCGCAGCGGCGCCCTAATTTTGTAATATTCTTCTTCGAAGATAAGCCACTCAATCAAATCGCAGCCCCGGCCGCCCAGCACCTGCGGCCATGTCACCATACCCCAACGACCTTTATTGAGCGTTGCTTCCCACGCTCTGTGCTGAATAAAACCCTCCTCAGTATCAAAACTCTGCAGCGGCTCAGGCGGGACATTGCCCGCGAGCCAGCTGCGCACCTCCTCACGGAAGGCCTGCTGTTGTTCTGTAAATGCAAGATCCATTGTCTAATCCTTAAACGTCACGTCACGTTTTTGTACAAAAGCATCGCGCGACTCCTGAGAGTCATCCATGGTATAGGCTTCCAACGTAAAGCCCTGTTCCCAGCGATATTTATCCTCGAGATTACCGTCCTCGATGCCGGTGAGTGCCTCCTTAGCCAGCTTCACCATTGCGGGAGATTTCGCTGCAATCTTAGCGGCAATATCGCGCGCACTAGGCAACAGTTCCGCCAACGGCACGACTTTCTCTACAGCGCCCAGTCGGTAGGCCTCCTGCGCGTCAATAAACTCTCCGGTAAAATACATGTAACGTACTTTTTGCACCGGGAACATACGCTGCAGATGCGCGCCTCCCCCCATGGCTCCACGATCAATCTCCGGAACACCGAAGCGCGTGCAGTCAGAACAGATAATAATGTCTGCGGCTCCGGCCATACCAATACCACCGCCGAGCACAAAACTGTGCAGCGCAATAATCACCGGCTTGGGGTTGCGATGGATAGCACGAAAAGTCTCGTAGTTGCCCTTGTTCACATCCACTATTCTCGAGGGATGTGCAGCCAGCTCCTTGATATCCACACCGGCACAAAAGCCTTTGCCCGCAGCACCAATGATAATCACGCGGACATCATCATTGACGCCTAGCGCATCCATCTGAGCCGCTATAGAGAACCAGCCTGCACTGTCAAAAGCATTAACGGGCGGATGATCGAGGATCATCTCCGCGATACCGTTTTCAATGTTCACCTTAAAGGGCTTGGACATAACACTACTCCTGAGAATTTTCAGTCACGCGAAGCGACAAAAGGGTAAGGCGTTGCTCGGCCTCAGTAATAATCGAATTCACCAGTTGTTCGCAGCTCAACAGCTCGTCGATCACACCCGCCACCTGACCGGAGGGCAGCACACCCAATGCCGGCTCACCGTCAACCATCGCCTTTTGGATAATCATCGGTGCGTTGGCAGACATAATCGCCTGAGCGGCCGTCATATCATCATCCTTGCCCATTGCAATAGCAGACTGCAACAGACTCAAAAAAGTAGCGCCGGTGTGTTTGCGAAACGCAAGTCCGTTACGCATCGCAATAATCAGCTTGCGTAGGGTGCTGGCCTTCTCCAACTCGGTAAGCAACTCGTTCATAATCATACGCTGAGGTATACCGTCCATCGCCTTGGAGACGATAATGTTGCCCGGATCTTTACAGTCGACATAACGCTGTAGCGTCTCGCGCGGCACAGGGCTTTCATCTGTCATTAAAAAGCGTGTGCCCATCGCAATGCCATCCGCGCCCCACGACAGTGCAGCCAACAAGCCACGACCGTCCTTGAATCCGCCCGCCCCTACCACAGGGACTTTCCCTCCAACGGCATCAACGACCTGTGAAAGCAGCAGCGTGGTTGGGATCGGGCCCGTATGGCCGCCCCCTTCTCCACCTTGAACAGTGACCGCATCAGCGCCAAGTTCTACGGCCTTAATGGCATGCTTTGGCAGTCCCACAGTAGGCATACAAACCACGCCTGCATCCTTCAGCTTGTGAATCAGCTCGGGGCCTGGGGAACGAGAATAACTGACCGCTCGCACGCCGTGGCGAATCACCATATCAACAATATCTAACGCATTAGGCTGATACATATGAAAATTGACACCGAAAGGCTTGTCCGTGAGTGCCTTCACTCGCAGAATATCCCGCTCCATTTCGTCGGCAGGGATAGTTGCCCCGGCCAAGAAACCGAAAGCGCCGGCGTTGCAGCTTCCTGCCACCAGTTTCGGATCGGCCACCCAGCCCATCGCGGTTTGAACAATGGGATAACGACAGCCCAAAAGTGTGGTTAAGCGCGTCTCAAACATGCCTGTTGCCTCGTGTCAGGAACGGTTTCCCGGGGGATTGTCTAGTATCTGATGTGCCCGCTGGTTATGCGGGTCCAGAGCCATAATGATATCCAGCTGCTCCTGCGTCGGCGCCTCAGTCGTTAGCACTTCTGCGGGAATGTGTACTGGATAACCGGTATTTTGTTGCACCTCTTCTACGCTGACACCAGGGTGCAATGACACCAATTGGATCTGATGATCCGGACCACCAAAGTCCATCACACACAAGTTGGTAATCACCAACCGGATATCAATATCGTCCAGGCTGTGCCCCTTGGGAAGGCGCGCTGGGTTATAGCCAACGGACGATACAAAGTCGCACTCTCCTTCTTTGAACACACGGGTATTGTGTCCGGGTATAAAAAAACTGTTCGGGTGAGAGATTGAGTTTCCCGGAAAACCTCGAGCACCCAGCATCATGGTCTTCGGCTTATCATAACTACCGCCTAGCGCGGAAGTGTTGGATTGACCAAACTTGTCAATCTGGGTCGGGCCGAGCATGGCGTGCCGCTTGCGGCTCCACACGTTGTCAAAGATGCGCGAAAAGCCCATCCAGCTCTCGGTGGAAGGCACAAAGTCCGCCGCACGACTGCCGATCGGATTCGGTTCACTCAACATCCACGCTTCCGAGTCAGTCATCATTAAATCGGGGTTGGTGGTCTTCATGGCAAGGCTTGCCGCTAGGCGAGGAACTACACCAATGCCGGTGCCCAAAACTTCACCTTCATCGGCAAAGGACTTGCTGGCGGCGACAATGCAAAGTTCGGCCAGGGTGTATTCAGCTGCTGCTGTCATTGCGTCTCTCTCCTGGTTCAATTAGTACGTAGGTAATTCAATGGCGCAGATGGCGTCGAGACCACCCACATTGTTTTGGTATTCCTGTTCAGAAGCGCCGAGGTATTGTTGAATATAGTCTTTAAATCCCCCCTCGCCCTTGGCAGAAGCTGCGTAAGCTTTAAAATGCGCGACATCGAATCCGTACAGCGGGCTGCAGGATGTGGGGTGAGCGCCACCGGCTATCGGTACCACACCGGTGGTCATGGACCGCTCCCAATGCACCATCCGCGCTTGCGCAGGATCATGAAAGTACTCGGACTCAACCAGTTCGTCGCAGGACACAAAGGTCTTTGCCGCCGCGCGGGCAAACCAGTCGTCCATGTAATGGTCGGGGCCGGCAATCTGACACACGCCACGCACATCCGCCTTGTCTGCATGAATCAGGGAAGCATCCAGTTTCAATGCTGGCATAGCGACCCATTCCTTATCATCATAAGGACTGTCGATCACTTTGATGTCAGGGTTTTGGGTAATAACGTCTGTACCTAGACCAACTTCGGTAGGGATAAAAGGGATACCCCAACTCGCTGCGCGCAGACCTAACAGCATCATGCCCTCGTCAATCTCCATCACCTCGATAGAGCCGGACTGGCGGGCCTGACGAAAGTATGGCTCCAGAGGGATAAAATCCAGCGAGACAAATGCGAACACAACCTTTTTCACCTTACCCGCAGCGCACAACATGCCCACATCGGCGCCGCCGTAGGAAACGATTGTCAGATCCTTGAGACCGGAGCGCAGAATTTCGCGCACCAGCGCCATTGGCTTGCGCCGCGGACCCCAACCACCGATACCGACGGTCATGCCATCTTCGAGTTGCGCAACGACTTCTGTCGCCGTCATTTGCTTGTTCATCACGTTCTTCCTTCTCTAGCTAACGATCCGCGCCATGCGGTAGTCGTGTTTGATGAAATTAACACCGAGGGTACTGTGCGCACCGCGCACGCCTTCGACAACACTAATACGTTGATGCACAAACTCCGCCAGGTGTTCTGCGTTGCGCACCATGGTGATGGCAAGGATATCGGAGCGCCCCAGCATCACGCCGACAAACCCCAGCTCCGTGATACCCGCCAACTGCTCGGCAACAGCCTTCGTCTGTCCGCTGCGCTCGACCTCAATCCAAATGTAGGCCAGCGCGGCGTCCTTAAAACGATCAATATTTGTGACCGCTGTGATACGAATCAGCTTCTCTTCTTCCATGCGCTTCACCCTGGCGCGCACAGTACCCTCAGTCACACCGAGTTGCTCGGCGATTTCGCGATTACTCACTCTCGCATCGCGCGACAATCGCTCGACGATAGCGCGGTCTGCTTCGTCAAGTTTATGCCGCATGGAAAGGCACCCAGTCGGGTTGATTCTTCAGCACATCCAGAGCCAGCGCAGGCGTAAGGCGTCGCACGCCTGGAATAGCGCCCAACTTGTCGGTGATCAATTCGTTCAAGGCAGCCTGATCCCTGGACACCACAAGAATTTCAATATCCTGCGCACCCACAACCACGTTGACAGAAAACACTTCTGGGATAGCGGCCATCTCTCGCGCCACGACTTCCGGCGAACGCCCTTCAACCTGCACACCGATGGCCAGCAACATGCCATAGCCCGCCGCTTCAATGTCGGTCACCGCCACCACTCGCATGGTGTTGGACTCTTCCATGCGACGTACTCGCGCCCGCACGGTATTTTCCGCTATATCCAGTTCGCGCGCGATAGCACGATAGGCCATGCGCCCATCCTGGCGCAGCAGTTGAATAATCGCCTGATCCGTGTCGTCCAGGTCGATATGGCGAGAGGGCGTGTTGGCGGATAAATCGTTCACCGTTCTACCTCGGCGCTCTTTGCCAATGTCGCTTTATCCACCTTGCCGCCCGCGTTCATCGGGAGTTCGGACAGAAAGACGACTGAACGAGGCATCTTATAGTTAGCCATATGCGCACGCGACCACTCGATAACCGCAGCCTCATCCAACGGGTCGCCTGCGTCCTTCACTAGAAAAGCTTTGGCGACCTCGCCCATGCGCTCATCGGACACACCGATGACCGCCGCCCTAGCGATGCCAGGCATATCACACAGAATATTCTC
Source organism: uncultured Haliea sp. (assembly GCA_913061115.1). Lineage (GTDB taxonomy): Bacteria > Pseudomonadota > Gammaproteobacteria > Pseudomonadales > Halieaceae > Marimicrobium. The sequence goes on along the minus strand of CAJXTK010000116.1, from coordinate 147 downwards.
GATTTCAGCGGGATAGCAGTTAAAACCCCCGACAATAAACATTTCCTTAATACGCCCGGTAATGCGGACGTAACCGTCCTCATCCATAACGCCGACATCTGTCTCTTATACACATCTCCGAGCCCACGAGACTAGGCATGATCTCGT
>CAJXTK010000115.1 GCA_913061115.1 uncultured Haliea sp. | reverse complement strand
ACGAGATCATGCCTAGTCTCGTGGGCTCGGAGATGTGTATAAGAGACAGGAAATTCCAGTTGTCTCTCGTCCCCCACCTCCATAAAGGTCTGGGGCAACAGAAAGCCGGGGTCAGCGGGCTTGTTGTCTTTCATCCAGGCTGCCACTTCAACCCGAAACTCCTTCAGTTCCTGCTCACTAGCGCTCATTTATTTTTACTCCGCACCGGGCAGCGATAAAGGCTCACCCTGTTCATCAGCCCGCTTAAAGCCCGGGCGATCCATTAGTCGTTGCAGGTAGGCAGCCGTCTGCGGCTTGTATTGTCCATCAAGCTTCAGCGCCCGACCAAGATACAGGGCATAACCAATCGCTATATCGGCAATGGTAAAGCGGTTGTCCACCAAATATTCATGGGACTCAAGGTGACGATCCAAACGCCGCAGCCGCGAGATATACCACTTGCTGTAATCATCAGCCACTGCCTGCTTCTCAGGCGTAGGCTCCAAGAAATAGTAACGCATAGCAATCGTCTGGGGAAACGTCAGGGTGGCGTCAGAATGATGCAGCCAATTCAAGTAAGCGCCATACTCAGGGTGAGAGGGCTGCAGACCAAAATCATAACGCTGATAACGATCCACCAGATACTGACAAATACCGGTGGACTCGGTCATTTCAGTGTCACCGTCTACGAAGTAAGGTACCGTCCCAAGGCTATTGACCTTCAGGTATTCCCGCTCAAACATGCGCGGAGGAAAAGGCAGTATTTCCACCTCATACTTCAGCGCCATCTCCTCCAATGCCCACAAAGGACGTAGTGAGCGCGCGCCGCTGCAATGCCATAATTTCATCTCTATAACCCGTACTGGCGCGCGGCCAAATCGCGCATAATTTCCTCGGAACCGCCGCCGATGGCGTTAACCCGAACCTCGCGATAAATGCGCTCCACTCGACTGCCACGCATATACCCAATACCCCCCAGAATCTGCATCGCTTCGCGGGCACAGAACTCCATAGTTTCACTGGCCTGGACCTTAAGCAACGCAATATCACCAGGGTTCGCGTTTCCCGCCTCGAGCGACTCGAAGCCTATACGGATATAGGCCTGGGTTGCGTTCAGTTTTTGTTTCATCTGAACGATTTTATGCCGAATCACCTGATGATCCGCCAGTCGCTTACCGAAAGTCTTACGCTCTCGCGCCCACTCTGCGGCTTCTTCAAGACACACGCGACCAAACGCTTCCATCGCAGCGGCCATCGCCATGCGTTCGCCATTAAAATTGGTCATGATGACAAGAAAGCCCTGATTTTCCTCGCCAATAAGATTCTCTACCGGCACACGCACGTTATCAAAGTAAAGCGTGGCGGTATCAGATGCCCACCACCCCTGCTTTTTATCCAGCTGCGTGCGACTGAAACCTTCCGCATCGGTCGGTATCAACAACATCGAGACACCCCTTGATCCCTCTCCACCCGTGCGCACCGCAGTGGATACCCAATTTGCGCGCATACCGCCGGTGATATAGGTCTTGGAACCGTTCACGATGTAGTGGTCCCCGTCACGCACAGCAGTCGTTGCTAACTGTGCCACATCGGAGCCGCCGCCGGGCTCAGTGATGCCTAAGGCAATATGCTTCTCACCCGCCAGCACTGGGGGGGCGACCATCTCCTTCAATGCTTGTGAGCCCCAATTGATGACGGGAGGCAGACCAATACCGTGCACCATCAAACTAGCGGGAATACCGCCAACCCCAATACGTGCCAACTCCTCATTGGCAATCCACAGATGCCATGAGTCAATACCTTCCTTGACGCCGCCAAACTCTTCCGGATACCCCAAACCGAGGAGGCCCACAGCCGCCGCCTTCGGCCAGAGCTCAATAGGGATATGGGAGGTCTCATCCCAATCCTCGGCATAAGGCATAATCTCACTATCGATAAACTTGCGCAGTTGTCTGCGCCACTCATGGTGTTCTTCGCGCAGGTTAGGATTCGGCAGACGGGCACCATCGAAGTCTAGTGACATAAGTTGCACTCACAATAAATTAAGCGTTTGAGGGGGCAATATTAATAGAGTGGGCCAGTAAGTGCATGCGTTACTGCGCCATTGATTTGGGCATAGGTGACACACCGCTTCGCTGGGATGATTTCGATGACGCCTTACAGCCTCGGCACATTCTGAAAGTACTCATAAGAATAGGGCTTTAATACTTTAACCGCCAAGCTTCATAGCCACCGTCCATACTGTAAACGTCTTCAAAGCCCTGGTTAAAAAAATAATCTGCCGCGCCTTGGCTAGAGTTTCCATGGTAACAATAGACTAACAGCGGCTGGTCTCTATCCGCTGCTGCTAAAAACGCATCCATACTCTCTTGCTGGATATTGATCGCGTTTTCAATATTGCTCGCAAGATAGGTGTCCGCATCTCTTACATCCGCTATAGTGATACCGCCGTTGTCTATCAGCGCCTTGGCTTCATCGATCGATATACATTTAAAGGTCATATCTTTCTCCACAATGGGGACGTGAGTACACTATAGCAAAAAACGTTGCTGACTAAATCCAGCGCCTAACGCGTCCACAATAAGCAGCAAACTGTTCCGGGAAAATGTCCCGCAGCATCGCCTCTTCCTGCCGAATAAAACGCAGCTCGATGATGACAGCGAACACCAGGGGCACCAACAAAGCCACGCTGGCGCCGACCGTAACTGCGCACCCCAATAAGACTAAGGACATACCCAAATACATGGGATTGCGCGTGTAACGATAAATTCCTCCAGTCACTAGTGTAGACACATTACGAAAGGGTATGACACCTGTTTTGGCGCGGCTAAACAAACCTCCCGCGGTCACCAGCAGCCACAGCCCAATAATAAGGAATACTCCGCCCAATACCTGCCCTGCAATACTAGTGAAGCGTGGCCCCGCAAAATATTCATTACAAGCAAAGATCGTCGTAAGTCCCAAAAGCAACCAAACCGGGGGATAAATAGTCCGTTTGACCATATCGATCTTCCTCAGGATTAATGCGTGGAAACGTGAATGCCGGCAGGCTCCACGCTGCCAATCGCATACGCAAGGGCCAGCCCTAAAAGAAAAGCCAGAGTCAGCTTGGTCCTGTCGTGACTGTGAAAGTGCACCTCAGGCAATAAGTCACTCAACGCAATGCAAATGAACGCACCGGCGGAAAACGCCAGCGCTGCCGCCACTAAATAATTGCGGCTATCCGCCACAACATCTACGCCGAAGAAAAACAGCAGCGCTCCCAACGGGCACATAAGGGCAAACACCAGATTCGCGCTGGTTTGTGCTTTGCGGCTCCACCCGCCCGCTGCCATCACCGTGACAATAGACATAGCATCGAGAGGCTTATGCAGCAGTATAGCGAGAAATACACCAATCCCGATTAATCCACCTGCCGAGCTGCTAGCAAGCATTACCGCGCCGAGTGCCACACCATCGATAAGGGTGTGCACTGCCAGTCCAAGACTAAGACCGACCCAGCTTAAACCGTGGACGGGGCTCTCATGCTCACCGTGCTGATGGTGATCATGCTGCGCTAGATCTTCATCGGTGAAGTCGTGTTGGTGAAAATGAAATACGCGCAGCAGCAGCAGCATAACGACAAGACCAACCATCAACCACCAGACCGCTGTATCAATACCATGCGAGCCTCCGACCATTGCCGCGCTATGGGGTAACAGATGGTAAAACGCCACACCAAGCATCAAACCTGAGACCAGACTCATCACCAGCTGGGTGCGAGTGTGTGTCATTTTGATCCAGCCGGGCAACAGGCCGCCTATCAAAGAAAATCCGGCGATGCCCAGGCAATAGACAATGAGTAACTGAGTTGGGGACACCGGCAGACTCGCTGTAAGAGGTTTAGTGAGAAGTCGCGCATTATTCCACATTCGACACCACTTGTAAGTGCCATACCAGTATGTTCCGGATTGATAGGTCCGAACCCACCCGTCCGACGACTGACTTTATTGGTCAGTCAGCGTGCGCGTAAAAGACATTGACACCCAAACTAATGACCATTAGTTTATCCAATCTAAAGGAGGAGGCCACCATGTCTATCTACGAACCCATCGAATCCACAGATTCTCGACGTCATCTGCAGCTGCGCAGTCCCGCCACGATGGAAGTCACAGGTGAAATGATTTGCGCCAATGCAGAGGATGTCGCTAATGCCATTGCTAAAGCCAGAGCGGCACAGCCCGCTTGGGCTGCCACTAGCATGAAAGAGCGCGCCGCCGTGGTCGAACGTGCATTGAAAATTGTGCTCGAACGCCAAGACGACATCATCGACGTAGTGGTCAAGGAAACAGGTAAAGCCCGCACTGATGCCATGAGCATGGAGGTCTTTTCGGTCGCAGATCAGCTCTGCTACTACGCTAAAAATGCCGAGAAGTTCCTCAAGCCGCGCAAGCGTAAGGTACATGGCATTTTGGGCTTGATGAAACAACTGCGTATTCTTTACAAGCCGCTGGGTGTCGTGGGACTCATTACACCCTGGAATGGCCCTTTTGTACTGGTCATGAACCAGGTAGCTCAGGCCATACTGGCGGGTAATGCCGTGGTTGCAAAAGGCTCTGAAGTCACCCCTTATTCGGCAAAATTGGCAGAGGAAATTTTTCTCCAAGCGGGTCTGCCTGAAGGCGTGCTACAAGTGCTCCTGGGTGATGGCGAAACCGGTGCCGCCATCGTGCGTGGTGGCGTAGACAAAGTGTCCTTTACTGGCTCAGTCGCCACCGGCCGCAAGGTCGCCGAGGCCTCCGCCAGTCAATTGATCCCCTGCACACTGGAACTGGGCGGCAACGACGCTATGATCGTATGCGCTGATGCCGACTTAGACCGTGCCGCAGATGGCGCTTGGGTAGGCTCGTGCATGAACACTGGCCATTACTGCTGCGGCACAGAGCGCATCTACGTGGTGAAGGACGTCTACGACGAATTCATGCGTCTGGTACTCGAAAAAGGTAAGGGCCTGCGCCAGGGTGCACAACACGGCTGGGATGAAGATATCGGCGCCGTATTCTGGGACAGACAGATGACCATCATCGAAGCCCATGTGGAAGACGCCCGAACGAAAGGTGCCAACATTCTGATGGGGGGGCGCCGTAACCCCGATCTTCCGGGTCTGTATTACGAGCCTACTGTCATTACAGGGGTCGATAATAGTATGGACATCATGCTGCTGGAGACATTTGGCCCCGTTTTGTGCATCCAAAAAGTGGATAGCGAAAATGAAGCCGTGGCCCTGGCCAATGATTCTGAGTTTGGGCTCAATGGTAACGTGTGGACCAAAGATAAAGACAAGGGATACCGGTTAGCGGCAGCCATCGATACCGGCGCCTGCAGTGTCAACGACATGGCAGTGAGCTATGGTATTCCCGCCGCACCGTTTGGGGGGAAGAAAAACTCAGGGCTGGGCCAAGTCAACGGCAAGAAAGGCATCCGCGGCTATTGCCATGAAATGCCCATCGTAATCGATCGCTTCGGTGGAAAAATGCAAAATGGCTATCCCTACAGTGCCAAAAGCGCAGAGGGCATGAAGAAACTAATGAACTTCCTCTGGGTGAAGACATCTCTGGGTCGCTGGCTGAGCTAGGTCAGCCAGCCCAAGCCTACCCAGTGTCCGACGGATAGTGCCTAAAACAGAACCAGATTATCGCGGCGGATCAGTTCTTCATCGCCCCGGTAACCGAGAGTGGACTCGATGTCACTTGAAGGTAAACCCATGATAAGCTGGGTTTCAACCGAACTGTAGTTCACCAGACCGCGGGCTACTTCACGGCCTTGGAAGTCATGGCAAGACACCATATCGCCCCGCGCAAAATCTCCCTGCACATTGCACACGCCTGCAGACAGCAAACTGCTATCAGATTCAATCAGGACGCGCACCGCATCGTCATCCAACTCTAGACGCCCTGAAGGCTGCTCCATACCTGCTAGCCACTGCTTGCGTGCATCATGTGGCCGTTTGTCAGTCTTTAGCCAGGTTCCGACATTGGCACCTGCGGCCACGCTATTTAGAATGTTATCTACTCTGCCCGACGCAATCACCGTCTCTGTGCCAGAACGGGCTGCCAGTCGCGCAGCGCGCAGCTTCGTCACCATCCCACCCCGACCCAGAATGCCGCCTTCTCCTGCCATGTCGTCCAACCGAACGTCATCTACATCACACGACTCGATTAGCTTTGCCGCAGGATTACGACGAGGATCCTCCTCACAAAAACCTTCCTGATCGGTTAGCAGAACCAGCACATCCGCATCGATAAGGTTGGCCACCAGAGCTGCCAACGTATCGTTATCTCCAAAGCGGATTTCCTCTGTGACCACGGTATCGTTTTCATTGACGATGGGCACCACCCCTAGGTTTAGTAGCGTCTGAAGGGTACGGCGTGCATTCAGATAGCGGTCTCGGGCAACAACATCGTCGTGTACCAACAATATTTGCGCGGTGGCAACACCGTAGCGCTTGAAGGCTGTCTCGTAGCTTTGTATTAGCGCCGACTGTCCCACCGCAGCCGCCGCCTGAAGCTCGTGTATCAGCTGTGGGCGCACATCCCAACTCAGGCGCACAATGCCCGCCGCTACCGCGCCGCTGGACACCAAGACCACCTCACAACCTGACTCGCGCAGTTGCGCCAACTGTTTCACCAATGCCGAAATGACATCAACATCAAGACCACGGCCGTCATCGGTGAGCAGTGCACTGCCCACTTTGACTACCCAGCGTCGCGCGCTGGCAATTGCTGCTCGTTCAGTCATTTGCTGTCCTATGGACGATACTCGACATCAACTTCAAAATCGTCATCATCATCGATATCATCAATATCATCGTCTTCCAACGGCGCGCGACTCTGCTCTGCGCGAAGTTCATCGATACGTTGTCGACCTTCAAGTTGCATGCGGCTTTGCAGTTCTTTCTCGGCATCCGCTAACTCAGGCTGCGCCGCTTCGCGCACGCGGCACTCCTCCAAATATCTCATCAGATCACCGCACATCGGCGCTGTGCCCTCTGATCGAATCGCGGAAATGGAGTACACAGGGCCACGCCAGTCTAGCGCCGCCAACACCGCGTCGCGGCGCTGCGCAAATGTTTCAGCGTCCACTAGGTCGCTTTTGTTAAGTACAAGCCAGCGTTCACGCTGAGCGAGCGTAGGGCTGAAGCGTTCCAGTTCCCGCACGATGGTCAGCGCGGCGTCTGCGGGCTCGACTCCGTCGTACGGCGCCATATCGACCAGATGTAACAGAATACGATTGCGTGTCAGATGCTTGAGAAAACGAATACCAAGACCCGCACCGTCAGAGGCGCCCTCAATCAAACCGGGGATATCCGCCATAACAAAGCTTCGGTGAGCCTCTACACTCACCACACCGAGGTTGGGTACCAGGGTCGTAAACGGATAGTCTGCTACCTTAGGTTTAGCGGCAGATACTGAGCGAATCAGCGTCGATTTACCCGCATTTGGCAGCCCCAGAAGACCCACGTCTGCCAACACTTTAAGCTCCAGCTTCAAACTGCGAACCTCTCCGTCACTGCCGGGCGATGTCTGCCGGGGGGCACGATTGGTGCTGGATTTGTAGCGAGCGTTCCCCAGACCGTGAAACCCTCCTTGCGCGACGACCAACTGTTGGCCAGGCACTGACAGGTCTCCTAATACCTCACCCAGATCTTCATCAATCACTGTAGTGCCCAAGGGCACGCGCAACACCAAATCCTCCCCACCCTTGCCAGTGCAGTTGCGGCCGGCACCGGTTTCGCCTGTCTGAGCCCGATAATGGCGCTTAAAGCGGAAATCGATCATGGTATTGAGGGCTTCATCAGCCTCGACGATGACACTACCCCCATCACCCCCGTCGCCACCGTCGGGCCCACCTCTTTCAATGTACTTTTCACGCCGGAAGCTTAGGCAGCCGTTACCACCTTTGCCAGCGTATACATTGATACTTGCCTCATCTACAAATTTCATTTTTACCCCTGACTAGAGCATCTGATCGCTTAGTCACCAAAATCTCTGATAGCTGGGACCATCGTGGGCATAAAAAAAAGCCCCGTCAATTGACGAGGCCTTTGATCGCTTGGCTTCTATGCCATCGATTCAGGCGCTCACGACCTGCACAAACTTGCGGCTTTTCGGGCCACGAACAATAAATTCTATCTTGCCATCTGCCTTCGCGAACAGCGTATGATCTTTGCCGATACCCACATTTTCTCCGGGGTGAAAGCGCGTGCCACGTTGCCGTACGATAATGTTGCCTGCCTTCACTGCCTCACCGCCAAAGCATTTGACGCCCAGACGTTTGCTTACCGAATCGCGCCCGTTACGGGTACTACCACCAGCTTTCTTGTGTGCCACTGTCCAAGCCCTCCCTTAAGCCGTAATACCCGTGATTTTCACTTCAGTAAACCACTGGCGATGGCCAGTTTCTTTGCGAAAGTGCTTACGGCGATTAAATTTAATAATTTTGATCTTCTTATGACGTCCGTGGGCAATCACTTCAGCGGATACTTTTCCGCCAGCGACCAGCGGCGTTCCAATCTTAATCTCAGCGCCACCGACCATCAGAACCCTATCGAATTCAATAGTTTCACCAGTGGGTACTTCAATTTTTTCCAGTTTAAGGGTCTCGCCCTCAATAACACGGTGTTGCTTGCCACCGCTTTCTATTACTGCGTACATAGTGCGCTCCGTTTAATTAGCCTTCTCGCATTTAAAATAATCCCTTGTAAATCAAGGGGGCAGAGCCAGGCACAAACAGTTGAATTGACTCTTAACGACTGCAATCAAGCACAGTAGCGTCCAGAGGGCGGCGATTTTACTTAAATTGGAGGGGCGGAGCAAGGGTTAATTTAACATAAAAACAAGGGGTTGCGATTGGTCTCGGCGGAGTCGTCCGAACATCCCCAGCTTGACAGGTCAGTGGGCGCACCCTAGCATGCGCTTGCACTTTTCATTCGCAACCACACCCTATGCATCAAATACACGCCACCGTCGCACAGGACTTCGAGCGAGTTAATCAACTCATCATCGAACAACTCCACTCTAACGTTGATATGGTGGAAAACGTCGGGCATTACATTATCGATGCCGGCGGCAAACGACTCCGGCCCCTGCTGGTGCTCCTCAGCGCCTCCGCCTTAGGGGAGTGTAGTGACGAGCATGTCACCTTTGCTGCAATTATCGAATTTATTCCTGTCTCTTATACACATCTGACGCTGCCGACGAATAGAGAGGTGTA
>CAJXTK010000114.1 GCA_913061115.1 uncultured Haliea sp. | reverse complement strand
GGTGTTGATAGCGGTGCGGCCTGGGCACCCGCCGAAATTGGTGCAGCGATGAAGGAATTATTGGCAGAGGAAGTGCCGGCTCAGCAAGTCTGGGGTATGTGAGATCAGGAGTTGATCGGAGACGTTATGGAATTTGCATTTACAGAAGAACAGGAAATGATTCGCGACACCGCGGCCTCATTCCTCGCTGAGGTGTCTGACAGCGCGGCAGTGCGGCGTGCTATGGGGACGGAACAGGGATACGAGCCGGAACTATGGGGTCGTATCTGCAGTGAAATGTACTGGCAGGCAATTCATATTCCTGAGGCGTATGGAGGGATGGGCCTAGGGTATGTTGAGCTGGTCGCCATGATGGAGCAGATGGGCCGCTCCCTACTCTGCTCGCCATTTTTTTCCACCGTTTGTCTGGCAGGGAATACGTTGCGAGTAGCGGGCAGTGAGGCGCAACAGGCGCATTGGCTAGCGCAATTGTGCGAAGGCACGTTGACCGCCACACTGGCGTTTAATGGCGGCTCAAGTCGCTGGGATGCTGAATCGATTACGGCGACTTGGCGACACGAGGGTGATGGCTATATGCTTGACGGTGATTATCGCTATGTCATTGATGGACACACTGCAGACCTTCTAATCGTAGCGGCTCGGGCCGAGGGTACGACGGATGACGAGGGTATCAGCCTATTTTTGTTACCGGCAGCCACGAGTGGCGTCAGTCGACAGTGGTTGGCGACTATGGATCAGGCGCGCAAACAGGCGGCCGTGCAACTGAACGGTGTGAGTCTTACGGCAGATGCCTTGATGGGCGAGCCGGGCCAAGGTTGGACGTCTCTGTCTAAGATTATTGACCTTGCGACCATCGCACTGGCGGCGGAGCAGGTAGGCGGCTGCCAGCAACTATTGGATATGACCGTGGCCTACACCAGTGAGCGGGTGCAATTCAATCGCACTATTGCCAGTTACCAGGCGGTGAAGCACAAGGCCGCCGATATGATGCTGCAAACCGAGGTGGCGCGCTCTGCGATTTATTATGCAGCCTGTGTTGCTCAGGAGGCACTCGAAGGTGGCCCTTTGGCGGGAGAGCTCAGAGAGGCGGCCAGCGTCGCCAAGTCCTATTGTTCTGACGCTTATTTCGCAGTCGCCGGTGATGCCCTGCAATTGTTTGGAGGCGTGGGCTTCACGTGGGAGTATGACGTCCATCTGTATTTTAAACGCGCCAAATCTTCTGAGCATTTGCTGGGCAATGGTGTTTTTCACCGTGAGCGCTTGGCTCGTATGCTTCTGGATAAAGGAGAAGAATCGTGAAATTAAGTTTTAGTCCCGAAGACGAGCAGTTCCGTCAGGAGATTGCCAGTTGGTTACAGGTCAATCTGACCGGTGAATTCGAGAAGCTACGTTTTCGTGGTGGGCCGGGCGATGAGCATACGTTTCCCGAAGAGCGCAAAGTGTGGGAGCAGAAACTGGCTGAGGGTGGTTGGACCTGCGTTGGCTGGTCAAAGGAATATGGTGGCCGTGGCTGTTCGATTGAACAACAGGTGATCTTTTTTGAAGAATACGCACGGGCAGGTGCCCCGGGACGCGTGGGACATATTGGTGAGGGACTAGCGGGTCCTACTGTTATCGCCTTCGGCACCCAGGAGCAGAAAAAGAAATACCTGCCCGGGATTGTTGCTGGCACTGAGCTATGGTGTCAGGGTTACTCCGAGCCCAGTGCAGGATCGGATTTGGCTAACGTCAAGACCAAGGCGCGTTTTGATGAAGAGCACAATAAGTGGATTATTAATGGGCAAAAGGTCTGGACCTCACTAGCCCATGAATCTGACTATTGTTTTGTTATCGCGCGTACCGACCCGGATTCTTTGGCACACAGAGGCCTGGGGTTTTTCTTGATAAAGATGGATCAGCCCGGTATTGAGGTGCGCCCGATAGAGCAAATAACAGGCACTTCAGAATTCAATGAAGTGTTCTTCGATGAGGCGCAGTGTGAAGCAGATGATATTGTCGGCGCGCCTGGCGAGGGCTGGAAAGTGGCTATGGGCCTGCTGGGTTTTGAGCGGGGGGTGTCAACGCTTGGCCAGCAGATGCAGTTTCAAAATGAATTGGATGAGGTTATTCGCGTCGCCAAAAGCAATGGCGCCGCACAGGACCCGGCTATTCGCCAGCGTATTGCGCAGACGCATGCAGAGCTAAAAATTATGCGCTATAACTCCATGCGTATATTATCTGGACAAAGTGGCAGCGACGGTGGGTTGCAAAAAGAAGCCCTTATCTACAAGTTATTCTGGTCGACCTGGCACCGCAGCTTGGGAGAACTGGCAATGGATGTGCTGGGTCCTGAGTGTGAGATTCTTGAAGACGCGCCTTACGGCTTAAGTCGCTTACAATCCATGTATCTGTTCGTCCGCGCTGACACAATCTACGGTGGCACTAATCAGATCCAACGTAACATCATTGCCGAGCGGGGTTTGGGCATGCCCAAAGAACCCAAAGGCGCGGTCAAGTAACCGGCTAAAAGGACTCATTATGAATTTGAAATCACCTGAATACGTGGGGGGTCATGACCTCATCAAGGGAAAATCTGTCCTGATAACCGCTGCAGCGGGTGCTGGAATCGGCTTTTCTGCTGCCACCAAGGCTGCAGAAGAGGGCGCTCGTGCCATTGTGCTCAGTGATATTCATGAAGGGCGTCTGGCGGCAGCGGTTGAAAAGCTCAAGCGGGAGTCCGGTCTTGCTGACGTCTACGGCAAGATGGGCAACGTGGCGGTTGAAGAAGACGTGCGCTCGCTGGTGGATTTCGCTGAAGAAAATATGGGCGGCGTCGATATTCTAATTAACAATGCGGGTCTGGGTAGCTCAAAATTATTGATAGAAATGGAAGATGATGAGTGGAACCGAGTCATTGATGTGACACTCAACGGCACCATGCGCATGACGCGCTATATGATGAAGGTGATGAAAGCCCGCGGGCAGGGTGGTGTCATTGTCAATAATGCGTCTGTGCTGGGCTGGCGTGCTCAAAAAGAGCAGGCGCACTATGCCGCTGCCAAGGCCGGCGTGATGGCATTGACCCGTTGTGCTGCATTAGAGGCTGCTGAGTTTAATGTGCGCATCAATGCAGTGGCGCCGTCCATTGTGCTGCACCCGATGTTGCGCAAGTCTGCTTCGGAAGAATTACTGGCCGAGCTCGAGGCTAAAGAAGCCTATGGACGTGCTGCGGAGGCATGGGAAGTCGCCAATGTGATGATGTTTTTAGCGTCGGATTATTCGAGCTATATGACCGGGGAAATTGTGCCGGTGTCAAGTCAGCGTGGCTGATGAGTGCGTCGTTGAAGACATTCGATAGAAGAGTGAATGCAGGGTCAGGAGAGTCGATATGAGAGAAGCCGTCATAGTGTCCACAGCAAGAACCGGTCTGGCTAAATCATTCCGTGGTGGTTTCAATGATACCGAGGCACCTGCCATGGGCGGTCATGTGGTTCGTGCGGCCGTCGAGCGAGCCGGGATCGATCCAGCAGAGGTAGACGATTGCATTTTTGGTGCGGCGGCCCAACAGGGCACCCAGAGCTACAACATCGGACGTCTTAGCGGTATCGCGGGAGGCCTTCCTGATTCGGTTGCCGGTATGGCGATTGAGCGTCAGTGTTCATCTGGCCTAATGTCGATCGCAGCCGCAGCTAAGAGCATTATGTGCAACGAGTATGATATTGCTGTGGCCGGTGGCGTTGAGTCCATATCACTGGTGCAAACCAAGCACAAGAATGCTTATCGGAATGTGTCACAGTCAGTCAACGCCTTGGACCCTACAGCGTATATGCCTATGTTGGAGACCGCTGAAGTGGTGTCCGAACGTTATAACATCCGTCGTGAAGCCCAGGATGTCTACTCTTTGCAAAGTCAGCAGCGTACGGCTGCTGCGCAGAACGCGGGTCTGTTTAATGATGAGATCGTGTCAATGAATACCACGATGGCTATGTTCAATAAAGAGACAAGAGAGACCAGCTATCAGGCGGCGGTGGTGGATAGAGATGACTGTAATCGTCCTGGCACTACACTGGAAAGTCTCGCCGCTCTGGAGCCTGTGTTCAAGGATGGCCAGTGGGTAAAAGAGGGACGGTTCATTACGGCGGGTAACTCTTCGCAGCTCTCTGACGGCGCCTCCGCCTGTGTGGTGATGGATGCCAAGCTGGCTTCACAGAAAGGCCTGGCGCCGCTGGGGATTTACCGCGGTGTTGCAGTCGCTGGATGTAAGTCGGACGAGATGGGCATTGGTCCGGTGTTTGCGGTACCCAAACTGCTGCGGCGTCACGGACTTAGCGTCAACGACATTGATCTATGGGAATTGAATGAAGCGTTCGCGTGCCAGGTGATCTATAGCCGCGACTATTTAGGGATCGACAATGGCAAGTTGAATGTTAACGGGGGTTCCATTTCTATTGGGCATCCGTTTGGTATGAGTGGGGCACGGATGGTGGGTCATGCGCTACTGGAGGGCAAACGTCGAGGTGCGAAGTATATTGTGGTTACCATGTGTATCGGGGGTGGCATGGGGGCTGCGGGGCTGTTCGAGGTTGCCTAATTTGATGCACTCCCAGTCACATGTCCAAGGTTGCCTTTAGATTTCCTGATACATACACCGAGACTAGTTGTGCTACACTGGCGTCATCGTAATCGTGCGTGCGCCGCTGTTTTCGGCAGTAATCTTCTCTATATAGTTGCCTGAGATTGAGTGGTTTATGAAAAAACTGGGAGAACTGCTGATAGAGCAAGGCGAGCTCTCCGAACGTGATGTAGAGAAAACTCTGCTCGCCCAGATAGAAATGGGCGACTTATTTGGGCAGGTTCTGGTAAAGCTGGGACTGGTTTCGGATCAGGATGTGGCTGTTGCCTTGAGTCAGCAGCTCGACATCCCGTTGTTGAGCTCGGCGGACTTTCCGCAAGAACCCATCCCTTTGGCAAACCTTGCGCAAGACTTCCTGCTTAGCAACAATGTTGTGCCGGTCGCAGTAACTGATGCCGGCATTACGTTTGCTGCATCTGTACCTCAGGACCCTTTTTTGGATAAAGCGCTTGCTATGGCGTTGGACAAAACCGTATTGATGGCGCTTGGCCTTGAGAGCGACATCAGTAAAGCCCTGCAGAACTATGTTAATAGCGAGGACGATCAGGAAGAGTCACTCGATGATCACTTTAGTGGTCAGAGCGATGACGATTTTATTGAGCACCTGAAAGACCTGGCCAGCGAGGCACCGGTTATTCGCTTGGTTAACCAGATTATCCACCGCGCGCTGGATATGAAGGCGTCGGATATTCATATTGAGCCGTTCGAAGATGGTTTGCATTTACGCTACCGCGTTGATGGTGTGTTGCAGCACTACCCCGACCCGCCAGCAGGCAATCTGGCGGCCGCCATTGCCTCGCGCATTAAGTTGCTGTCCCAGATGAACATCGCTGAGCGTCGCTTGCCTCAGGATGGTCGCATCATGACCAGAGTTAAAGGGCATGAGCTAGATCTGCGGGTTTCCACTATTCCTACCGTACACGGTGAAAGTATCGTGATGCGGGTGTTGGATCGGGAAAGTATCAAATTGAGCCTGTCCGTCATGGGGTTTAGTGATTATAACTTGCGGCGCTACAGTGAGTTGCTGGCTCGGCCACATGGTGTCCTGCTGGTTACTGGGCCTACCGGTTCTGGTAAAACTACCACCCTCTATGCCTCTCTGGCATCTCTCGATTCAGAGTCGTTAAAAATTATTACCGTAGAAGATCCGGTGGAATACCAGTTGCAGGGAGTCAACCAAATTCAGGTTCAGTCACAGATTGATCTGGATTTTTCGCGGGCGCTGCGTGCCATCCTGCGACAGGATCCAGACATTATTATGATCGGTGAGATGCGCGATACAGAGACCGCGAAAATTGGCGTGCAGTCTGCCCTTACCGGGCACATGGTGCTGTCGACATTGCACACGAATACGGCAGCTAGTGCCATCACGCGCCTTGAGGACATGGGTGTGGAGCGGTACTTAATTACGTCATCCGTTAATGGAGTGCTGGCTCAGCGGTTGGTACGTTCGCTGTGTGAAGACTGCAAGGAACCGGTGGAGCTCGACAACGCTTCTATCAACCAGACTGGTCTGCGTCCCTATGTTGCGGGAGAAAATTGTACCGTCTATCAAGCCGTCGGTTGTGAATCTTGTATGAAAACGGGTTACTCGGGACGTACGGGTATTCATGAGCTGTTTGTGCTCGATGATGTAATGCACGGGGCCATAATGAGTGGGGCTGACGCTACCGTATTGCATGCTGCGGCGAAGGAGCAAGGCATGACAACGCTCTATGAAGACGGATTGCGTAAGGTACTAGAGGGCGTCACGTCTATGGAGGAGGTGCTGCGCGTTACGCGAGATCAGAGCGAGGCCGATGCAGCATCGCTGGAACCGCAGGTTGTGGTTCCCGCCGCCGAATTCATGGCGATATAAGACGCGCTTATGCCTCAGTTCAGTTATAAGGCGATAGCTCAGGACGGCAAAGCACGCAATGGAATCATCGATGCTGATGGTCTGGAGCTGGCGTCGAGGCAGTTGCGGGCTCAGGGTCTGACGTTGCTAAAGCTTGAGGCGGGCTCCTCTGCTGCTGGGCTTGCCGGTGATAAAGTGAGTGGAAAGCCGCCGAGTCGGCAGGACATTCTTTCGATGACCAGCGAGTTGGCGGTGCTGTTGCGGGCGGGGCTGCCTCTGGACAGGGCACTTAAGGTGTTGATTGATATGGCCGCTCAGCCCCAGATGAACCAATTGCTGAATGAGTTGCTCAGGGCTGTCAAGGGCGGCAAGCCCTTGAGCCAAGCGATGCAGTCTTATCAACAGGTTTTCGGTACATTCTATCTCAGTATGGTGCGCGCCGGAGAGGCCAGCGGGCAGTTAGCGCAGGTGTTGAATCGTTTAGTAGAATATCTGCAGACTGCCAAGGAAAATCGCGACACCGTGATTTCGGCGCTGATATACCCGGCCATTCTGGCGGTTGTGATGGTGCTGTCGATTGTGGTGATGCTGGGTTTTGTGGTGCCTCAGTTTGAGACGCTGTTCGAAGATATGGGAGATGCACTGCCCATGATTACACAAGTCGTCATAAGCAGTGCGGATTTCATCAAAAGCTATGGCTTGATTGTCTTGGTGCTGTTTGCGGCGGGAGCAGCCTATTGGCGTAAGTGGTCAAGCACGGAGGCGGGTAAACTTAGCCTGCACCGGAGGATATTAAAATTACCCCTGGCGGGTGGCATTATCTTTGAGTTTGAGGTGTCTAAGTTTGCCCGCACCGTTGGTACGCTCATCGGTAATGGGGTGTCACTCTTAAAGGCCATTTCAATTGCCATTGGCACAGTGGATAATAAGGTGATTAAAGAGGCGCTTGAAGTCTTGCCGCCGGCTGTAAAAGCAGGGAAGCGTATGTCGGTTGCGCTGGAAGAGACCCATATGTTCACACCTATGGTGATTCAGATGATCCGTGTGGGTGAAGAGTCTGGCAGTCTGGATGAAATGATGCTGGAGTTGGCTACGGTGTTTGATAGTCACGTACAATCGGGTGTGAAGCGGGGTCTCGCATTGTTAGAGCCGGTGTTGATTTTAGGTATGGGTTTTACCATAGCAATTATTATTATTGCAATTTTGATGGGCATTCTATCAGTCAACGATCTTGCCGTGTGAGCAGTAACGACATTGGCTGTTAATTTCTAGCGGTACGTTTTTTTATTGAATTTATAAGGGGTAATAAGGCGCATGTTTAGCAAGCCTAGTAAGAAATTAACCGCTCAAGGTGGTTTTACCTTGATGGAATTACTGGTTGTGATGGCGATTCTCGGTTTGCTTATGAGTCTGGTTGGACCTCGGGTATTGAGTCAGCTGGGCGGGGCTAAAACGAAAACGACACTGATTCAAATTAAGGATTTGGAACAGTCTTTGGAAATGTACAAGTTAGATGTGGGCCGTTTCCCCACTACCGATCAGGGCCTGAATGCGTTGATGCAAAAGCCATCGGGTGTTGTGGGCTGGAATGGGCCCTACCTGAAGTCTGCTGTGCCACTTGACCCATGGAGACAGGAATACAATTATAAGTACCCGGGCGATAATGCAGAAATGGATATCTATAGCTATGGTCAGGACGGCGCGAAGGGAGGTGACGGTGAGGACTCTGACGTCAATAATTGGAACTGAGTCTATTCAGCCCGCAGTCACTCGCTTATAGAGGCCGCATTTATGAATGCAGTGTTGCCAGTAGCAGTGATCCCGCAAAGAAACTATTCCGGTTTTACCATTGTGGAGTTGCTCATCGCCATTACTATTGTGGGCATAGTGATGGCGGCGTCTGTTCCTGCGTCTGTTAGGTTTTATGAGTCCATGCAGTATCGACAGGCGATTCGAGGTGTAATGACAACGTTATTATCGGCGCGCTATGAAGCCGTTAATAGCGGTAAGACGCAAGACGTTTCGATAAACCCAGACACGAACATCATACGATTGAACGGGCGCACAACGCAGCTGCCAGCCGCGTTCAGTATCGTAGTCCACGCTGCGCGCGAGCTTAACCGTGAGGGTGAAGGTGTGTTTCGATTCTACCCCGAGGGAGGTTCCAGTGGTGGAGATGTCGAGATAGCGCGGCCGAGTGGCTCTGGCGTAAAGATCACCGTGGATTGGCTGGTGGGTCGTGTCACGCAAGAAAAGTATGTTTTTGAGTAGGAGTCATCGCGCACGCCCATCTGCCGGTTTTTCGCTGTTGGAGATGATGGTGGCGATTTCTATTCTGGCCCTTGCGCTTGGCGCGTTGTATCAGGCCGCAGGTGGAGCCACCCGCAATGTGCGCGTCGATGAAAAGTACGCCTATGGCGTCGAGCTCGCCCGCTCTCTACTGGCCGATAATGGCGGTGTCCCTGCATCGGGAGTCAATATTACAGGCGAAACGGTCGATGGTTTTGATTGGTCTGTGACGACGCGGCCCACAGTGGCGGGGCGCTCATCCGACGCAGCCCCTGTTCTGCATGAGATTGAGGTGCGGGTGAACTGGAGAGATGGCGGTAAGCGGCGCGAGATCGTATTGAATTCGGTTGTCGAAGGCTATATACCGTGAGGCGCCGCTTGGTCGCCACTGCGCCCGCTCAGGGTTTTACGCTGATCGAGGTGATGGTCGCGCTAACGATACTGTCACTGGTGTTGATGGCTGTCTCTTATACACATCTGACGCTGCCGACGAATAGAGAGG
>CAJXTK010000113.1 GCA_913061115.1 uncultured Haliea sp. | reverse complement strand
CGGCAGCGTCAGATGTGTATAAGAGACAGCCATAGGATTAGGTCGTGCGACCTTCAGTAATCCGCGCGCCCGCAGAGCAGCCTCGAGGGTGCCGATAATGTCCATTGCAGACAGCGTATCAATACCCGATTTCCACAAGGCTTCTGCTTCGTCATCAGCAAAGCAGTAGGCCTTCCAAGAGATCGAATAGCGTATATCCGACCAGCTGAAGGTATCAATGACCTCTTTTGACTCGCGCAATTCCCAGGTAGTCTCGCCACAGAAGTGTAGACGTGTTTTCTTCCCGATTAGGGCGAGGTCAGGTAGTCCTCCGGCCACTCGCTCAACGCCATGAAATGTCATGTCAGTGTCGATCAGAATCGCTGAGTTATGCTGCGCGGAAATTGCAGATCTTTTGCCATTCGCTCCCTCAGGATAGAAAGTGAACGCACCTCCTTTAGCATCACCAAACCAGGACACACAGGTGACAATGGGGATCCGCCATTTTTCAAATAGCCCGGAATGCAACATCACCACTAAAAGCCACTGCGGTACGACTTTACGATTTGCACCTCGGAACTCAGGCACATCTGTGTGTATCGCCAACTCCTGGCCGGGTATAAGCAGGTTTGCGTAGACGATCGCCGGGACAACGTTGGAACATTCCGAGATGGCTTTGGCTGTTCGGGAAAGTTCTGGATGTTCCAGAAAAGGCTCAATGCCCGGAGCTTTGATATCATTGCCGTAGGCGTATGTCTCCCGAAAATAATTGGTTCGGCTGGCCGCGACCTCGGGGGTATCACTATTGCCTTTACCCTCTAGACCCTGGTTAAAGTAGTTGATTCCCACATCAAAGCGCTGCGGTAGCTCTTCGCCAAGGGTGTCACTGGTCCCTTCATCAGCGTAGGTGCCAAAACTGCCAAAGGACTGCGCGATAGACAACATATCTTTTGCATCGCCGGCGGATAGAAAGGGATCCATATGCAGGTAGTGTGATGGCATCTTCAGTTGTCTTGTGGGATCGGGTTAATGCAACGTTATACACGATCTGGGTCGAATGTGCGAAGCAGCGCCGAATGTTTCTCACCAGGCTGCTTTCGTCATCATGCAGACATCGTTTTTCGAGCAAAACTGCAAAAGCTCTTGTTTAGACTGTCAGGCATCAAACGAATGAAGCGCGATAACAATTGAGCGTCAGTCCCCACCAATATCTGGCGCTTGTTTTTCTTTACGCCATTCACCAGTGCGAGTGCGACCTTATCTGCTGATGAGGAACCATATTTTTCAAACATGTCAGGAATCATGTTGCCACCTGATGAGGCATGCCAGTCGCCATTGTTTACCAGGTTCGTGTCAACGGATCCCGGAACCAGTACCGACACTCCGATCCCCTGATGAGCAACCTCGGCGCGCAGGCTATTGGAAAAGGCCACTATTGCCGCCTTTGTCATGCAATAGGGACCGACAAACGGTAAATGAGCCAGTCCGAACAAGGACGCGGTGCTGACGATGTGGCCTGACTTGCGCGCCAACATATGGGGTAGGAAGAAATGCACGCCGTGGAATGGCCCATGCACGTTTACCTTAGTAATGTTGTGCCATTGTTCTAGGCTATAGTCTTGTATGGCGCCGCCCGCCATAAAGCCCGCGTTGTTCACCAATATATCGACGCCACCTTTCCACGCAATGGCTTTTTCGGAAAATTCTTGGTAAACCACCGGGTCTGAAACATCCAACGCGAAGGCAATAGCATCGACGCCCAGCGCCTTTACCTCCTGCTCAACACCACTTGCGGAGTTTACGTCTGCGATAATGATGTTGGCGCCCTCGCGGGCAAAGGCGAGCGCCGCTGCTCGGCCTATGCCGCTTGCAGCTCCGGTGATCACGACAGTTTTATTGTTCAGAATTTTCATGAGCAGTGACTTCTCTTTGTAACCACCTGCTGGGCTATAGGTCCCGTGGTTTTTTGTTTAGCGAGGCCGCGAGGCTAGTTTGTTTCACGATTACATTCGAGCCAGCCGATGCTTTGACTGCCATCATCGAAGGTACAGCGAATGAGTGAACGTCTGTACTCACTCCTATGGGGGGTCGAAAACGTATGCGTAATATCGATTTCAGTGCCTGAAATAGTTTCGATAGACCCTAGAACTTTACGTCCACTTTCACACAGGAGACTAAATGTCCCGCTAACAGCCTGTGTTGGATTGGTGCTGTCAAAATCAAGAACAAGCTCTGTCTCCGCGAGCTGCTCCATCGCTTCACCGTGGCCATGATAGTAGCCCATAGTTATAAGTGGCCATTCGGGTATTTGTACTTGTGTGGCGAGCAAGCTAAAACGCTCGTTATTGACGACAAAGAACTGCCAACCCATATCCCAGGGTCTCGGTCCCCATGAGTGGTCGCGTTCTCCTCGCACCGTTAGCTCGGTTCTTTCGCCGTCTATAGCCATCCACCCCTGTGACTGAGTCGGCTGTTCGTAGCGGTCAGTGCTAAAATTATCCGCACTATGGCTTTCAACCGCGCCGCCACCTCGAGAGTAGGGAGGACCAATGGCGCTAATAGTCAGTTCTAGCTCAACCGGTTTGATCATGCCCTGCCTCTGACCGCAAAGCACTCGTGCGAACCCGCTCACGCTGAGTTGACCAGTGCGCAGCGGTTGTTGTGGTTGGTATTTGAAGGCGAGACCCCAGCCCTCATAAGAGAAGGCATTCTTGGCCGCCCCTGGGCTATCTTCACAGCCAAGCCGTAGCGCTGAAAATGGTAGGCGGTATTCTTCTATCACCAGCCACTCGGAGCCATTGTAAAGGTATAGCCAGAATAGAATGCGTTGTTGGACGGGATGCCAGCCGACGCGACAGTGGCCAGCATTACTGCCTGACGCATCGTACCAATCGAAAAAGTAGGATTCGTTCCAGTCCGGGTGGTCGTCACTAAAGGGGTGGTGAAACTCATCGTCTAACTGAATACCGAATGCTGTCACATCAAACTCTGTGCTCATGTCTGCTACCCTGTTGGTTGCCTAGCTATATTGCGGATGAATGGATCTCAATGATGCCCTTGAACTCCTTAAACCGATACCCTCACAAGGGGCTGTTAAGTGCGGCCGTATAACATGTTGCGCTGCGCATCGAAATTACACGCTCGGGATTAGTAGAGAGGGCAAAGGACTATGATTTCTATCACTACTATTGCTAGGCTAACATTAATTACTCACAAGGATAATCAATATGGATATGCTCATAGACTGGCTGCCGCGCGTTGGTGCGCTGTTCACTGTAGTTCTGGGGCTGATTGGTTTTTTCAAGCCACGCTTGATCACTGATGGGCAGCATATCGAGTTGGGGAGTCCAATGGCGCTATCGGAGGCCAGAGTGGTCTTCGGGGGTCTGCACTTGGGCGGTGGCATCATGGCGCTGGCGCTCAATGAACCCCTGATTTACATGACACTCGGTGTCGCGTGGGGGTTCGGGCTGCTGGCGCGTTTTTATTCGATGATGGTCGATAAAACGAGCTTAAAGCAGTCGCTGCCGGGGATTATTGTCGATGGGGTGATGGCCGCGTTATTCCTAAGCGGAATGTTCCTTTAATGTTTTTTTGCATGTGCGACCTTCTCACTGATCTGGGTGCTAATCAGTTCTACCTCCGCAGGACGATAGGGTCTGCCGTCCGCATAGAGCAGATCGTGGTGCCAGGGATCAGGTTCGTCTGAGAACAGGTTGTCCCAGAAACGTATAGCCCCCACCCAGGAACGCCAAGGATAGATGGTTTGTGTTTTTCCGGACACGAAGCCCCAGTGGATAGCGCCAATATCCTGCTCGGCAAATAACGGCAAGAGGGTTTCGAACGTGCTGTCGTGACCTCTGGCGATGTACTCAGTACAAATCATGGGCCGATCGAGAACGGTCAGCGAATCGATGGCGATAGCCGTTTCGGCGGCATTTAAATAGGAGTGAAACGTCACTATATCGGAGTGTTGCAGCATAAAGTCAAAAAGCGCCGCACCTGGGTCATCTTTATCCTCGCCCAGCCAGCGCCCATCTTTCACTCGCCAGACCCCGGATGTTAGCGGCTGGATGGGCTTTTCACTACGCGCCCACGCGAAGACTTTCTCTAGCAATATCAGCGAATACTTGGGTTTATCATCCACTTCCGCATTGCCGTAAGGAATGGCATTGAGATTCCCGGGCTCGTTGTATAAGTCCCATATGGCGACACGCTCATCGTCTCCGTATCGCGATAAGATACCGCGCACATAGGGTTCTAGTTCGTCGTGCCGATGAATATCTCCGAGGATTGCCGCACCTGGTGACTGAACCCAGCCCGAGTTGTGCACGCCCGGCGTCGGCTCGGGTTGCTTGCCAAGTTGAGGAACCGGGTTCCACACATCATCAAACAGTACAAACATAACATCAATATCATGTTTGTCAGCGATGCTCAGGAATAGATCAATCCGTTGGGAAAAGGCTGCGGCATCCTGCTGCCAAGGCAGATGGTGCAGGAAGACACGGACCATGTTAAAGCCGATTCCAGCTGCCCAGCCGAGTTCCTGGTCGATAATCACAGGGTCGAAGGTGTCTTCTTGCCACATTTCAAGCTGATTGATGGCGTAGCGCGGCGCGTAATTGAAGCCAACAGGCCAGGGTAGTTGGTCGTACCAGGTCGAGGCGCGGGCGACAGACCATTGCTCGCCTTGAGCCTGTTCTGCTACCTGTGCATCAACGGTGCTTGCCAGCGTGAGCAACAACATCGCCAGCACGCGGATTCTGGGCCCGAGCCTAGGCGATTGCTGCGCTTTAAGCGCTATTGAGGGCTGCCGTTGGCCTTTTAATTTGGTCATTATCGAGAACACTCCCGAAAAAATCTTATCCTTAGTGTGGCTGCAGATTAGCACAGACGTGTGGCGCTGGATGAATATTATCTTTGAACCCTGAATCCTCTAGGCGATGACGCAACAGACTATTCAGTAAATCACTGAGGGTGCTATCCGATGTTTTTTCAATTCAACGCCAACCTAACTCTTAAGGGGTTGTGATCGGAACTGGTGACAGGAATGGCCTGAGCCGACTGTGCCTGCAGGCCCCGAATATAAATATGATCCAATGCACGGCCAAATACCTTGGTGCGCAGATCCGGGCTAAAGGCGATGGCGCCGAGACCAAAGGTGTTAGTAAAGTCATCCACCACCGTTTGCCGCTGCCCGCTCCAGGTATTGAGATCACCCGCGAGTATCACCGGTCCCTGATGTTGCTCAAGCAACTCGGCCAGCGCTCGAAACTGCTGTCGTAAGTCCTGCAGTCCCAATGCGAAATTGACCGCATGTAGATTGATGGTGAGCAGCCGGTCCTCGCGTCCGGCGAGGGGAAACTCGGTGACACTGGTCGCTTTCGGCGTGCCTAGCCAAGGTTCCCAGCTGGTGAGGCTGCACTGTCCACTGGGGGAAGTGGTGCTGAGGGTCATCACGCCTGTCTGTTGGCTAGAGTCGGCATATCCGGCGGCGAAGGTCTGATACAGGGAATTGTTGATCGCGTTCGAAAGCCCAGCTTGAACCGACGCTTCCTGAATAAAAGCCAGGTTCACCTCGTCAGCAAGCACAGCCAGATCTTGCGCCCACCCGTCATTGCTCGCCTTCTGAATGTTCCAGCTAAGGATTTCTAGATCACCGGAGAACTCCTCTCCCTGAGCGATCCGCACTTGCCCTAAAGCGTCGGAACAATGCTGACTTGCCTGAATTGGGCTGGCGGAACTCGCCAAAATAAGCCAGCAAAACAACGCCAGAGACAATATCTGGGGGCGGGGAGTGCATGCAGTGGGTAGCGATCTCATGGCGATTAATCAGTAGTCCGATGCCACATGGATTTGTGCCACCAATGCTTACAATGGTTACGACAATTAACCCCAGTGTTAGTTCCTCCCTGACGCTAATGCGCTATTTCAGAAATTATACCTCGCCTGGACGCCAACATAGCGCTGCGCGCTGCGGGGCAGTACTTGTCCGATTGTGAGCCCCGGCGCAAACAGCTGAGTCAAATTGATCTTGTTGCTAGCGTAGGCTTTGTCGAACAGATTGTTCGCAAAGAATGTCAGGCGATAGCGGCCTTCCTCGTCGTTCAATCCGAGCCGCAGATTGGTTAGGCCATAGCTTCCCTGGGTCAGGCTGGGGTCCTGGTTGATATTGAAGATGGTATCGTCTTGCCAGGTGTAGATAATATTGGCAAACGCATCGAAGGGCATTGAGTCGAAAGGAATCTTGTAGTCGAGCATTGCCGTGTATTTCCATTCAGGTGAAACCGGCAGTCTACCGTTATCAACATTCTGCAGCCCTAGTACGCATCCCTCTGCAGCCGTTTGTCCAGACCAGCACGCGGCACCGTCATAATCATTGGCACTGGCGTCGATATAGGACGCGTTCATTGTCAGTGCGATATTTTCACCGAGTAGGATGAGGGAATCCAGCTCGATACCTTGCGTCACCAATTCGCCCACATTGTCGAGCTCAAAAACAACGGCGTTATCGATGAGGTCAGTGCGCTGGACCTGAAAATCCTCGTAGGTGGTGTAGAAGACATCGACGTTTAGCTGCAATCGCCGATCCCAAAGGATACTTTTCACACCAAGTTCATAAGAGTTAGAGCTTTCAGAGTCGACGGGATTGTTCGCCGCATATTCGCTAAACTTTCCCCCACCGATATCGAATGCTTGGCCTTTGTAGCCGCGAGCATAGCTGGCATAGGTCATGATGTCGTCGCGGAAAAAGTGTTGTAACGAGACTCTGCCCACGATAGGGGAGTCACTGTCATTGCCGGATGCTTTTTCAGGTACCGTATCCAGATAGCTTATGAGATCAGCAGAAATTTCCTCGTTTAGCCAGCGCAGGCCGCCGGTGACGCTGGTGGCGGAAGTAAAATGCCAAGTGAGCTGACCAAAGACGCTGAGGCTTTCCGTCTTGGCCGTGGTGTCGTTGTCCGCGAGTGCAAGGCTCAGGTTGCGGAAAAAATATTCTGTAGTCTTGGCATTCGCGTAGTAAAGTCCTACTAAGTACTCATACTTTTCATAGGAAGGTGATAGCAGCCTAAACTCCTGCGAGTAGAAGTTGGTGCTGATTTCACCGCGGGAATACCAGCCTCCTTGCTCCTGATCGCCGCTAAAGAAACCCAGCACGTCTAAGTCGCTGAAATCCACGTCCTCTTGGATATCATAGTTCCAGTTGTCGAGGGCAGAAATCGAAACCAGTTCGAACTCGCCCACTGCGGCGTTCAATCGAACGCTTCCACCGGTCGATTCGGATGTGCTGTAGGGGCCATCCTCTCCACGGAAATCGAAATTGTCCTTCCCTGGGCTTATGTCGTCCGCTGGATAGCCGATGGGTAGACCCAAAATCGAGTTGCCCAAAGGCATACTTTCCCATGTTAAGGCACAGCATTTTGACTTGTCTTTCATAGAGTAAGCTGAGAATTTCAGAGTGGCAGTATCCGTTATGTCCCAGTCAAGTTTACCTCTGAGGTTTTTGACCCGAGCACCGTTCTTGTCATCGACGTTAGGCGTGAGATTGTGTATGTAGCCGTCCCGGTCATTCCAGTTCCCTGTCAGTCTGTAGCGAAAACCATCCATTATGGGGCCTGACACCGAGCCCACGACGCCGGTCTCACCGTCATCGGTGGCGGTTGCCTCCATGGATCCTTCAAAGGTATCGGAAGGTGCCTTCGTGGTGATACTGATGACACCGGCCGAGGCATTTTTCCCAAATAGGGTGCTCTGTGGGCCACGGAGTATCTCAATTCTCTCGATATCCATGAGGCTACCCAGAGTCTGCCCGGGCTGGACCGCAGCAACGTCGTCTACCAGCAGGGCAACGCCCTGTTCCACGCCGATTCCGTACACATTCGTTCCAACACCGCGAATGCTAAAGGAGCTGGTCTGCTTGTGATTCGCTTCATTAACCGTCAGAGACGGAGCCAGTCGCACAACGTCCTGAGTCGTCTGGATGCCCGCCTGCTGAATGGTGTCTGCGTCAATCGCGGTCAAGGCAATGGGGACATCCTGGGCATTCTGCTCTCGTTTCTGGGCAGTAACCATCACCTCTTCGATCATGGGTTGCTGCGCCTGAGAACAGGTGCTGAACGTGCTTATAACTGCTGTAATAGCGATAAATACGGTATTGCGTTGTGTGTTGGGGGATGCCATTTTCTCTGCCTCTGTGTTTAGTTTTATCGGTCTGTGCTCAGCGGTTGCCCCTGCTGATCAGCGTCTTTAAAGCAGGCCAATACTGGCCGTTCATCAGGTGAATACACAGTGTTAAAAGCCACGGGGGAAACTTGCCACCGGACAGCATCACTAAGTTTCTCAAGGGCATTTCGCCCAGCATGGCAGCCAGTATTCGGTCGAGCTTTTCGTCTACTTCATCGGGCACCATTTCTGTGACGGAACGCAGAACTAGCTTGTGTAGCTTTTTGCCAATGAAGGTGCCTCGAATCTCGCCAAGAGTCGAATTGGGGTGATAGGGAAAAGTGGGATTGACCTTCGGAATCGGCTGACCCAGCAGAGCGGTAAACGCGGCGGTATCAAAAGTGCGGTTTCCTGGCTCTAAATACGCCTGCAGAGCTGGGTTCGGGGGTATTGCCGCCGTACCCGAGAGTACCTTTAACCCGCAAGACAGGCGAAGATCGGCACTGGATGCACCGACTCCGATGCGGTAGTCACCAGCCTCGACCATCCAGTCGTGGACATCCTTGTCCCAGTAGGCAAAGGCCCTGCGACCCAGGTTAAAGACCACTGTCCGAGTTTGGCCCGGCTCCAGCCAGACTTTGACAAAGTCCCGCAGTTCGCGCCGAGGTCGGTAAACGTTGTGAGTGTCGGCACCGATATAGAGCTGGGCTATTTCATAGCCAGCCACTGCACCGGTATTTTCAATGTCGCATTTTACTGTTAGTCCATCCCATTCCCCCAACTGATCGCTGTCCACTTGCTCGGGAGGTAGATCGGTTTCAGCGTCACGTAACCGGTGATAGGTAAAGGTGGTGTAGGACAAGCCGTGGCCGAAGGGGAATGCCACCGGCGTTTCGCTGGTGTCAAAAAAGCGGTAGCCGACCCATAGCCCTTCCCGATACTGAACCTGGCGAGGCTCTCCGGGAAACCAGTCATGGCAGGCGGCATCTTCCAGTCGCAGAGGAAAGGTTTCTGCCAGCTTGCCTGAGGGGTTTACCTCGCCGAAGAGCACTCTAGCGACTGTCTCTTATACACATCTGACGCTGCCGACGAATAGAGAGGTGTAG
>CAJXTK010000112.1 GCA_913061115.1 uncultured Haliea sp. | reverse complement strand
AGCACTCACCTATCAACAAACTGACGGGCCATCACCGAACTTAGGCATAGCGCGGAATTCCATCGCTCAGTTTGGAGACTATCCTTTCAAGACTCCAGACTATGATGTGTGGAACCTACGCGCCGGCTATGACATGGAGAACTGGAGTTTTAGCGCCTATGTACAGAACCTCGCTGAAGAAGACTACTATACTGGCACCGGAGAGAACTTTGGCGTTAGTGGGATGCGCCTGCGGCCCACACCACGCATCATAGGAGGCAATATTAAGTACACCTTTTAAACCTTACGCTAACCTGAAAGTCTAGTAAACTCGGCAATGCCGAGTTTACTATTTCCCTATATTGCAGACGCCGGCTAACGTAATGGCCTTTTTACTAAGAGACTATTGTTAAACCTGTTCTGTCTAAGCGGGCTCTGGTGATTCTGAAAACCTAACCCTCCAAAGACCTCACTCAACAGGCATTTTTATGCCACCGCATCGGCTTCGTTACGCGACCTCTCGCTCTGCACCTGCAGTCTTCACTTCAGGATCAAACGTAATATCCATGCGTTTAATGCCATTCACCAAAGCAGAACGCGTATACGTTATCGCGCCTGCTAACTTGGGGTTACGAAGCCGCGGGATAATTTCCTGCATAATAATTAGCAGCTCTAAACGGGCCAGATGAGATCCCAGACAGAAGTGTTGTCCCACGCCAAATGCGCGGTGCTCCTTATAGAGGTCGGGCATGCGCTCCGCACGTCTCACATCAAACTCCATTGCATCATCACCGAACACCGTCTCGTCGTGGTTGACCGTATGATAGTGCATAATCACCTTATCACCGGCTTTGATTTCATGACCCGCTACCTCAATATCTTCTAACGCAGTGCGTCGCATAAGGATAAATGCCGTGTTGTAGCGTAGCATCTCCTCACAAGCACCCGGAATTTTGTCAGGATTATCAACTAAATATTGCAGCTGATCTGGATGCTGCATCAACATCCGCATGCCATGACTGGTTATAGTCCGGGTAGATTCATTTCCGGCTGCGATCAACATTAAAAAGAACCAGACAAATTCATCCTCCGTCAGTCCTTTATCTCCTCCTTTGTCCGTTAGCAGTGCACCGATAATATCGTCCTTGGGGTTTTCTTGATGTTGCGCAGCAAGTTTCATCGCGTATTCTATGATGTGTAAGGATGCCACCTGCGCTTCTTCTTCCCCCACTGACATGTCTGGGTCTTCACTGAACATCATCGTATTCGTCCACTGAAAGAAATCCTTTCTGTCTTCAGGTGGGATCCCACACAGCTCGAGAATAGCCAGCAATGGCAGTTCGGCCGCGACTTCTTCCACAAACTCACACTCTCCACGGCTAGCGACCTCATCGATAATACGCTTGGCGTGTGCTCGAAAGCTGCCCTCATATGAATCGACCGCAGACGGGCTAAAGGAGGTGCGTACTTTACGGCGATTCTTCAGATGGCGCGGAGGGTCCATATTGATTGTCATGTTGCGATGAATAGTCGCCATTTCCTCTTCAGTCCATTCTTCTACAAGAACACTTCGGGCCTCACTGGAAAATATCTTGGGATTTTTCGAAATATAGTCGATTTCGTCGCGGCCAGTAATAAGCCAATAGGGCACTCCCCTGATATCGTCTTCCATATAGTGCACTGGACCATCATCCCGAATCCGCTTCAGTTCTTCATAGGGCATTCCATTGGCATAGGTTTCGGGGTCAATTAGATTAGCGAAGGGGCAAGTACTCATCATTTTCTCCACATTCATTTAGGTGTAATGCGCTACAAATAGCAATTCCTACTGTCTAGTGTAGTCCCTACTTGGAAAATTCGATAGTCGGTACGTTAAACTGGTGTTGGTTTTCAACGCTACGCCGTCCATCAGAAAGCTGAAGATTTCATGGCCAACATCACCGTAGCTAAAAGTGGACATCAGCCACATCAATTTTCCGGCAAAAAAAAGCCCGCTCCATGGGAGCGGGCTTGGGGAGTGACTAGAGCCGTTTAGCAGCCGGTCGAAGCACAGAGATCGCCA
Organism: uncultured Haliea sp.; assembly: GCA_913061115.1. Taxonomy (GTDB): domain Bacteria; phylum Pseudomonadota; class Gammaproteobacteria; order Pseudomonadales; family Halieaceae; genus Marimicrobium. The sequence goes on along the minus strand of CAJXTK010000112.1, from coordinate 7,273 downwards.
ACACCATCTTCATCAACATCTGATTGATCAGGGTTGGCAACTAGGAGGCAATTATCAATGGCGTCTCCCACACCATCCCCGTCGCTATCCGTGAGGTAGGCAGCATTATAGTCTGGATCGTGGCCAGCCATGATTGATTGGGCAATGGGTTTGAGGTCAATACTGTATGTTGGTCCATACGAATAGTTTGTGAGGTCAACACCGTAGATAGCACGCAACCATACTAAGATCCCCTGATCTATTAAGATGGTTCCAGGGTGTCCGAGGTTGTCTGTAAATATTGATGTCGCCTTTGCTCCCTGCATCGCGTTTAGCTCAGGCAGTTCACCAGCGGTGTAGTGCCCTCGCAGTTCAACCGCAGATTGTCCGTAGGGAATGCAGAAGATGTCAGTGTTGGGGAATAGGATTCTGAGTTCATCAATAAATGCATGCCAAGTGGGTTTGTACGCTTCCCATATTGCGGAATATAATTCATCTGCATAGTTCGATGGTTGTGGTATCCAAGGCAAAGCGATAAAGAAGCGTGTAGAAGGATTCTGTTCTAATGCATAGGTGATCCAATTCACATATCCAGCAGTCCCGGGGTAGTCAGGGTGGTAAGTCATGCCGAACAGTTCAACATTTCCAGTATCAAGGACATTGGTGATAGTGAGTTTCTTGAAAGCATTATTCCAAAGAGCTTCAGGTGTCCCTGAGCTACCACCAGAGAACACAACAACCTGAGAGTGCCCTGAGATGCCAGCAGCAGGTGCGTAGTCAGTCATTAAGTTGGCATACGGCCGAAAGAAACTATGCCCGATAAACAGCGAGGTAAAGCCCCCGAAAGGCTCTTGGGCCTCTGCCTTAGAGGCATAGACGGTAAGGTTAAGACCGGTAACTACTATGGCCATCAACACTCTGAAACACTGAGTCCCAAAGATACCCATACGCAAAAACCTAGTCAGCAACTAATTTAGCAGGAGTGGGCGCAGTGTGTGCTGGTAAGCATAGGCGTTGGCCCAAGAGTGCGGAGGAGTTCGTCCTCGCCGGCACAAAAAATCTTGAATAGAGACCATCACGGCACTCAACACACCCAACATATCACACCCGCAAGTCATATAGATACTGACATGCGGACATGCGGACATGCAGGAAGCAACGCACAATGAGGATCTAGTCTAAAGGCGACAGGGAGAGTCTCAATCGGTATTATTACTTATTGAGACCGGCTTCACTGTAGGTGCTAAAAGTTGGGCTCTACTGCCACCACATAGGCACCTAAATATATAAACAGACAACCAATAAAAATATCCCCAAGCGTTGGCCCAGTGTGACAAGCCGGATACAATGAAGCGTACGCTGTGCGGCGTGATGTGTGATTTCTTATACCACTTTCTACCCGCTCCAGTGTCAAAATCTAACAACAGGCCGCAGCCATGCCAGACACACTGTTATTCGCCAGTACTGCAGTAGTAAAACCTGAGTGGATCGACTACAACGGTCACATGAATATGGGCTATTACCTGGTGGCATTCGACCACATTGCCACCGACTCCTATTTTGACTTTCTCGATATCGGTGTTGCACACCTGCAAACCAGCAACCACTCAACATTTACCCTTGGCTCCAATATCGATTTTATCCACGAGGTCGTCGCCGATGACGCGCTGCGCTTCACCACTCAACTGGTGGATTATGACACCAAGCGGTTGCACTATTTCCACACTATGTACCATGCTGATGAAGGCTATATTGCCGCTACGAACGAGTGTCTAACAATGTATATAGACATGGAGACACGACGCGGTACAGGTTTTACCGAAGAGCAACTGCAGCGTTTTCAAGAGCAACTTGACCTAGGCAAACATCTCGGCGTGCCCGCTGGCTTCGGCCGCAATCTAGGTATTCGCCGCTAACCGATTTACCGGAGATTGCAATGAATCGTAGACTAGAGAATAAAGTAGCACTGGTAACGGGCGCTGGCAGTGGCCTTGGGGCCGCCACGGCCGCCCGATTTGCTGAAGAAGGCGCTCACGTCTTTCTCACCGACATCAACCTCGACAGCGTCGCAAGCATCGCCACAGCTATTACTGACGCAGGAGGTAAGGCCACCGCCCGGCGTCAGGATGTTACCGATGAAGCTGACTGGGATGTCTTAATGCAGGAGATTATTACCGCCGAAGGGCACCTCGATATTCTCGTCAACAATGCCGGTATTGTCATCACCGGCACTGTAGAGAGCACCAGCCTTTCCGATTGGCGCAAAACGCAGGCCGTCAACCTAGAGGCAGTATTTATGGGTACTCGCGCAGGCGTGTCGGTCATGAAAGTCAACGGCGGTTCGATCATTAACATCTCTTCCATCGAAGGTATTATCGGTGAGGCACTCACCGCAGCCTACAACGCCAGCAAAGGTGGAGTGCGTATCTTCACCAAATCAGCCGCCCTGCACTGCGCGAAGGAGGACTACAACATCCGCGTCAACTCAGTACATCCGGGTTATATCCTTACACCCATGGTCACCGATGGCATTGGCAGCCTAGCCCCAGAGGTTGCCGCAGAGATGCACGCCAATCTGATGCGGGAGATACCCTTAAAAACCATGGGCGAACCACTCGACATTGCCAACGGTTGTCTTTTTTTAGCCTCAGAAGAATCTAAGTATATGACTGGCTCTGAGCTGGTGATCGACGGAGGCTACACCTGTCGCTAGCCAGCGGCTTGTGAATGTCGCTACCGGAGTGCTTATACCCTCTAGCTATCTAGACTCTTGCTCTTTCGCAGATTCTGAATTTCACCACTTTTCAACCTAGCCTGATAGCTCTTCAGTTCACGCTTGATGATGGGTGCCAGAATATACAGGCCCAAAATATTCGGCAAGGCGATCACAAAAACCAGGGCATCGGAAAAATTCAAAACCGCGTCCAATTGAATCATGCAGCCCAAGGCACCAAAACTACAAAAAATAACTTTGAATATCACTTCGGCTGTTTTCGACTCCCCTAAGATATAGGTCCAGCCCTTTAATCCGTAGTAGGACCAGGACAACATAGTGGAAAAGGCAAATAGTACCGCGATAAAAGAAAGCGGTATCGTAGACCAGCTCAGCGTGCTGCCGAAAGCCCGAGACGCCAGCTCGATTCCTTGCATCCTGCTGTCAGCCAAACCCGGCTCATATACCGTGGTAATAATCACAAGGGCCGTCAGTGTGCAGATTACGACGGTATCGATAAACGGCTCCATTAAGCCCACAAAACCTTCTGTAGCCGGCTCGTTAGTACGCACCGCAGAGTGCGCAATCGCGGCCGAGCCGATGCCAGCTTCATTGGAAAATGCGGCGCGTTGGAATCCCATGATCATAATGCCCAGCATGCCGCCCCCCATGGCAGTCGGATTAAATGCCTCAGTGACAATTGCCGTGATAGCCCAAGGCAATTTTTCGGCGTTAAGAGCAATCACCAATAAAGAGCCGACTATATACATCAGGGCCATGAATGGCACCAGCTTACTGACAACACTAGCGATACTCTTAATCCCTCCTATGATGACAAAACCCACTGTAACGGCCAGAGCTATCCCGAATAACCAGCCCTTGTCCTGAAAGAAACTGTCAGCGCCACCGGTGACGACTACGAATTGTTGGAACGCCTGATTAGACTGGAACATATTGCCGATGCCGAGGCAGCCAATCACGATGGAACATGCATAAAAATAAGCCATTGGCTTTCCCAGCCAGCCAAGGTTGCGCTCCTTCAGACCCTCTTGCAGATAGTACATCGGACCACCAGAGACACTACCATCAGCGTTGATCTTCCGGTACTTCACCCCAGCCACACACTCCGCAAACTTCGTCGACATGCCAAAGAAGCCCGCTATCATTAACCAGAAGGTTGCACCTGGACCGCCGATACTTATCACAATGGCGACGCTGCTGATATTGCCGATACCTACTGTGCCGGAAACAGCGGTAGCCAGCGCCTGAAAATGAGAAACTTCACCGCGATCGCCCGGTTTAGCATAATCACCGCGCAACAATTGAAACGCGTGCTTGAAACCGCGCAGGTTTATAAAACCAAAATAGAAGGTAAAAAATACCGCCGCCGACATGAGCCAGAGAATGATCAACGGCAGCTGACTGCCAAAGATTGTCACCTCATAGAAAATGAATCCTGCAACGGCATCCGTAATAGGTGCCATTGCTTCATTGATACTGGCATCGATGCCTGCAGCGGAGACCGACAGACTTAATGACAGAAGTAATGCCGCAAACAAAAACCTGCAGGTAGCAGAGGCTTGAATAGGATTCTCCATAATTTCTTCTCATACACTACTGGCCCACAGTTTCTCAGCATCGGCTTACTGATACAGCTAACTCCAAAAAAATAGTCGCTTCGCACGCAAGACTATCAATTGCCGTGTATAAACAAAATTAAAATTTTCTAAAAAGAAGCGTGCTAAATCGAGTCTGTGGCGGAATGAGATGAATTCTGCAACCGACTAATGTCATACTTGAACCCATTTCAGGGTGTTTGCCGACACCATTTTCTGCACCGTCTGGCGACTACTGTCTAGCCTCAGCCTAGGTCAATTTATCAAACGGTTGCCGACACAGCTACATTTCATGTCATCCGATAGCAGTGGCGCGCCGTCTGTAGACTAGATGGCAAAATTTTTTGTATCATAGTTACTAGAAATTATTACAATCGACTGGAGAAAAGCCGTGCGCCTCAGTACCCCCGGTATTGCCCTCACCCTTATTTTAACACTGACAGCCTGCAGCGACAGCAATAACGACAACGGCGGCGATCCTGGCCAGCCAACCACGGGCGCTAGCTATAGCGCTGAAATCCGCCGTACCGAGTTCGGCATTCCCCACGTGAAGGCGGAAAACTGGGGCAGCCTGGGGTACGGTTATGGCTATGCCTACTCTCAAGATAACTTTTGCGTCACCATGCGCGAAATTGCGCAGGCCGGGGGGCGCTGGGCAGAGTTAACCGGTAGCCAAGTGGAACGCGATCACCTGTGGCGCTATCTTAACGGCAACAAGGAGCAATTCAAGGCAGATTTCTTCGACGTCCTACCCCAACGCGACCGCGACCTGGTGACAGGTTTTGCCGCCGGGATGAACCGCTACCTCGATGAAACTGGCATCGACAACCTTCCTGAGGGCGAAAATGGCTGCCGCAGCGAGCCCTGGGTATACAGCTTCGATCAACTCGACCTCATGATGTACCTGCGCAAGATCGCACTTCAGGCCAGCACCGACCAGGGTATTGTGCGTGACGCAATCCTCGCGGTCGAGGGGCCGCCCTCACAGCAGGTGGCTTCGGCCAATTTGCAGGAAGTCAGTCCTAGCCTGTATCGAAACCTGAAGATACTGGGTGACAACATTCGGCCGTCCGAGGTGGGCAGCAACGCCATAGTCGCTGGCGGTGACGCCACCCAATCCGGCCTCGGCATGTTGCTAGGCAACCCACATCAGCCCTGGAATGGCTCCGGTCGCTGGTATGAAGCGCACCTGACCATCCCCGGCGAGTACAATGCAGCGGGTGCCTCATTGCAGGGTCTGCCTTGGATCGGCATTGGTTTTACACGGGACGTGGCCTGGACGCACACCGTGGACTACGCCACCCGCTTCACACTTTACGAAGTGACACTGAACCCCGACAACCCCATGCAGTATGACTACGACGGGCAGTGGCGCGACATCCAGGCAACCACCGTATCGGCCCAGCAACTGCAGGAGGACGGATCCCTGGAAACCGTGGACCGTACTTTTTACAGCACCCAATATGGCCTCGTGCTAGACCTCGGCGGCGTAGACCCGGCCATTGGCGGCTGGCCAACTTTTTCCGGGACCCTGATCACCATGCGCGACGTCAACCTTGATACCGGCTTGCGATCCCTGACGACCTTCGTCAAAAAAGCTCAGGCTAGCAATATGGAGGAGTACCGTGAGGCCCTGAGAGATATGGGCAATCCGGTGTTTCACGAGTTCGCAGCGGACCGCCACGGGGCCATGTACTACGGCCAGATCAGTGCCGTGCCGCACGTGACTCAGGCCCAACTGGACGACTGTCAGACTGGCATCATGGGCATCGTCGCCTCCGTGTCGAGTAATGCTTTCACCGGTTTGGACGGCAGCCGCTCTGAGTGCGAATGGGGCGAGGATGCAGACTCTCCCCTCGGCAGCAATGTGTACGGTCTTGATGCACACCCCCAGTACCTAGGACGAGGCACGGCCGGCAACAGCAACAATAGCTACTGGCTCAGTGACGCAACGAAACCGTTGGAGGGATTTCCCGTCGTTTTCGGCTGGATGGGCCACGAGGGTGATCAACAATTTATGCGTACCCGCAAAACCCATCTCATGATCGCCGATCGACTCGCGGGCAGCGACGGCCTCAGCGATGCGCCGCTGTTCGACCTAGAAACGCTGAAAACGGTGATGTACTCGAACAAGGTTCACGCGGCAGAAATCACACTGGACGACGTGCTGGCAATCTGCAGCGACTTTCTCAGCAACAACCCCATCGCCGGCATCGAAGATCGAAACCCTGCAACCGACGAGGCATTGACCGAAACGTGTAATGTACTCGAAAACTGGGACCGATACGCCAATGTCGATAGTATAGGCATCCACGTGTTCGTCGAGTTCTGGGGCGGTATTCGCAACGAACTGGGCAGCGAATTTCAGAACGTGGTGGTCGGTGATCAATTCTGGAAGATAGATTACAATTCTGCAGACCCGATTAACACTCCCCGCGGTATCGATATCTCGGTGGAGGCTAACCGAACGCTGGTAATCGATTCGCTGCTGCGGGCCTACCAGCGGCTCTCTGATGCCAATGTAGCGTTGGATGCTGTCTGGGGCGACCTTCAATGTTTGGAACGCAACGACGAATGTATCCCCATTCACGGTGGCTCGGGCCCGGCGGGCATTTTCGGTGCCATCAGTTCAGGCCTCAGCGAGGGTGGGTACCGCAATCCGCGTGCGGGTAACTCCTATATTCAGGCAGTCACCTGGGATGGCAGCGACTGTCCGATTGCTGACACGATGCTGGTTCACTCTCAGAGTGTACAGCCGACTTCGCCGCACTACGCCGACCAGACCAGACTGTATGCGAAAAAAGAGTGGGTGCGTTTTCCCTTCTGTGAGGAGGAAATTCAGGCCGCACAGATAGGAGAGACGCTGATATTGGAAGGCGAGTAAGCCTGCACAAGCTGGGTCGGGTTGGCACTCGATCCACGCTTTAAACTTTCTACGGCGTCCTCGCTAAGTTAGAGTAGTGCC
>CAJXTK010000111.1 GCA_913061115.1 uncultured Haliea sp. | reverse complement strand
TCGTGGGCTCGGAGATGTGTATAAGAGACAGGCATCGGGGCCAGTATTTGTAGACGTCGCTGCCAACCGAAACCATCAGCGCCTGCGATCAGCGCAGAGACTCCCAGAACATCGATTCTGGCGCCGCAGTCCTTCGGCACCAGTGGACGCTCGGGCGACAATCTCTCTGCCAACATTAATAGGTCGAACCAATGGCAGACAGGCGGGAAGTCCTCATACACGGCAACCGGTGCTGATGTTTGTCCTGTCCATTTTTGCAAGGCATCGTTGTCACCGCCACCTTGCTGAAGTATCGGCGTGTACTCAATATTCTTGAAAGCAAGTATCGCTTTCGCCGCCTCGCCCCAAGGCCCTGGCACACCCGCGGTCAAGACCAAACGCAGGCCGGGTGCTGACATCGCTTCCTCTACGCTGAGGTACTTCATTGCAATCGCTTATTCATCGAGCTTAAACACCTTGATAGCGTTTTCTCGCAGAAATTTTGGCCACACCTCATCGCGAAACGGCACGTCGGGCATTTCACTGAAAATTCGGTCTAACGATAGGCCCATAGGGAAATAGCCGGCGTACATCACCTGACCAGAGCCGCGCTTATTGGCGAAGTCGATAATATCAGGCGGGTAATGCTTGGGCGCAAATGCGCTGGTCATATAATATAAATTGGGATACTTGAGCATCATTTTCCATGCTACATCGGTCCAGGGCTCACAACCGTGACGGGTCACCACTCGCAGTTCAGGAAAAAACCATAGCACCTCATCCAGTAATTCAACTTTCTGTGGTCCGAACGGCACCCGTGGCCCGGGAACCCCCATACACGGGCAGAAGGGAATATCCAGCTCCACAAGCTTGGCATAGATCGGGTACCACTTCTTATCGTTGACCGGCACCGGTGGGCAGATCATGGCGGGGGCAGCTGTCACCGCTTTTATATCAAACTCCTCATGCATCGCGACAATCTTGCGCACCTCGTCCATGCCCCTGTTGGCATTCGCCTCGTAAGAAGCAAAAAATCGGTCTGGATGCTCGCGCAGGGCCTGTTCCTGTAAATCGCTAAAGCCTAAGCCAATCATGGCGCGCTCTATGCCATGCTTATCCATCTGCGCCAGCGTATAGGTGATAGCATCTCCTTTGTTACTGGTATCGGGTATGTCCTTGAACATGTATTGGGCGGGCATGCTGAACAGATCATGACTTTCCCGGTCCATCAACAAGGGCTTAATCCAGTCATAAAAAGTGCTGCTGTCATCGCCGGGTATGGCGAGCATTAAATCGATGACCCCAATATCCTTTGGCATTGGCATGACGCTTAATTCCTTCCTGATACGGCTGGCAGAGTGAGTATATATGCTTCTTTTAACATTATATTCATGGCATAACTAATTGATTATAATTAATATTTATACTTGCATGGGTGCTGCATCATCGGCGTCATGGCGCTGTTTGCGAAGACGCATAGGCAATGTTGAATCTACCGAGGCATAGCGATAACAGCCTAGCTCGTCGACTGTTCGCTCAATCTGTCCCCGGTGGTGCAGGTAATTGAGATGCGCAATACACTCCCCCAATGCCAAACCGAGATTATGATCATCGAGTTTGCGTTTAAACAGCACCGGTAGCAGCTCCATCGCGCTGGCCGGATCGCTCAAACACGCCTCTTCCAACGCCAATAAGTGCTCTTCATGGTGCTCGATCAAGTACCGCAACCGCTCATGCAGGCCGTAAAATGGCGTATTGTGCGCCGGCAGCACGAGGGTGTCGTCTGGCAGCACCTCGAGAAAATGCTCCAGCGATCTGAGCCATTCTTTAAGCGGATTGCCTTCTGGCTCGGAGCCCGAAACACTGATATTGGATGTAATTCTAGGGATCACCTGATCCCCTGAGATCAAAATATTGAGTCCACTGCTGTACAAACACGCATGTTCCGGTGAGTGCCCCCGGCCTATTACCACCTGCCAACGGTTACCATTAATGGTCAAAAACCCACCGTCAACCATGCGTCGGTAAGCCGTAGGCATAGGCGTGATGTAGGGTCCAAACCCGCCAAAGTGCTTGCGCGATTTTACAATCTGATCTGGGGTATATCCGGAGCGGGTGAGGTGGCGTTCTGTTGCCCAGTTGAAATGCTCATTCGTGGTTCTGGAAAAGGATAGACCGGTGAAGTATTCAGCCTCGGTCATATAGAAAGGAACCTGCCATTTCTCGCACAGCCAACCTGCCATGCCGGTATGGTCAGGATGATAGTGTGTCGACACCACCGCCTTCACCGGCTTGCCATTCAGATGCCTCTCAAACACCTTTTCCCACAGTTCCTGGGTTGGACCAATCGCAATACCGGTATCGATTAGCCACCAGCCATCTGTATCTTCAAGCAGATAAAGATTGATGTGGTCTAGTGCCATGGGCAGTGGCATACGCAGCCACAGCACGCCCGGTACAATTTCGCGAATCTCACCCGAGTCGGGCGCATCATCAAATAAATAGTTCAACATAACGTGAGAGCTACAGCCCTAACTCCGTGATCAGCGCAATAACATCGTCATGGTGAGATTTGGTTTTCACCTTACTCATCACATGCTTTATGCGTCCATCCTTGCCAATGATAAAGGTGGTGCGCAACACACCCATGAACTCGCGGCCCATGAATTTTTTAAGGTCCCATGCACCGTATTTCTCGATGATGGCGTGATCCTCGTCAGAAAGCAGGGTAAAGTTAAGATCCTGCTTTTCGATAAACCGGCCCAGCTTTGCAACAGGGTCCGGACTCACTCCCAATACCACAGTATCCATCTTGGCAAGGGCATTCTTACTGTCACGGATACCACAGGCCTGAACCGTGCATCCAGGGGTCATCGCTTTGGGATAAAAGTACAGCACGACATTCTTCTTGCCCTTGAATTCTTTCAGACTGACCTTTTTACCTTCTTGATCTAACAGGGTGAATGCAGGGGCTACCCCACCAACTTTTGGAAATGCCATGAGTTATTACTCCTTTATATCACTACAATGCAAAATGCGTAACACGCGGTAATGATCGCTTAGTACAATGTCAGCTGCGCTTCGCGCGATGATCTATAGCCGATACGCGCACTGGGAAATGCCCCGCTGCGGCGTCAGAAAAGTATTCTTTGAGTGTCTCTGACACCACTTGGAACGCAATATTATCCCAAGGAATATCAGCCTCAGCATACAGCTGTGTCTCCAGACTTTCAGGCCCCGCACTGTGCTCCCCATCATCCAGGTCGCAGCGATAAAACATGTAAACCTGGCTAATGTAGGGCACGTCAAAGATGCGATAAAGATCGACATTAGTGACTCGCGCCTTCGCCTCCTCCCAGGTCTCCCGGGTCGCACCTTGCAAAGTGGTCTCGCCATTTTCCATGAAACCTGCAGGCAGCGTCCAGAAACCTTTGCGCGGCTCAATGGCGCGCTTACACAGCAGCACCTTACCTTCAAAGACAGGCACGCAGCCGACAATGATATGAGGATTACTATAATGAATGAACTCGCAGCTGTTACAGACAAACCGCTCGCGGTCGTCTCCAGCAGGGACTTTAAGGATGACCGCGTTACCGCAGCTGGTACAGAATTTCATAGGGGGCCTGACTCATTTGATGCAAGCGGCACAGTATAAGGGCTTAACCGAGCAATGAGTTAGCCTTACTAGCGCAATTCTCCGTAACGGCCCTGATGAAATAGTAGAGGATCACCCGTTGGTCGCTCATGCATATCTTTTACCAAACCAACGATAATGACATGATCACCGCCGTCATGGGTTGCGTGAAGCTCACATTCGAAGGTCACCAGCGCGTGACGAATCAATGGCGCGCCATATTTACCCAACCGGTAATGCGAAGGATCCAGTTGGTGTTCGCCCTTTTTGGCATACTGATTCGAGTGGCTCTGCTGCTCACTGCTTAATACGTTGATGGCAAAAAAACGTGGCGTGGCGAAAACATCGTAGACGTCAGAGTTATTTTGCAGTGACCACAGCACGAGCGGCGGATCCAGGGACACTGACGAAAACGAATTCGCCGTCATGCCCAGAGCCTTTTGTGTGTCTGACACAGCGGTGACAAGGGTCACACCCGTGGCGAAACGCCCTAGGGCGTTTCTAAAATCTCGTGCGTCTAAACTCATTGCTTACATTCTCTGCACATAATCATTACTGTTAATGCTGTACCGCATTTGAGCCCAGCCGCAGCAGTGGCACATCCCCTATTCAGGCTATGGGGTACTGTCATCCTGCCATCTAGCGGCTCTAGATTCATCATCTTGTCTGGCCGAAACCCAGATTTCGCCGAACGGGCCCAATTCCTTCTTCCAGAATGGCGCGCGGGTTTTTAAATAATCCATGATAAATTCGCAGGCACTAAAGGCCGCTTCTCGGTGCGTTGATGCGACCCCAACCCAAACGATCTGGTCTCCCGGAGACAATCGCCCTACCCTATGCACCACCGATGCCGCCAGGAGGGGCCAGCGATCAGCAGCTTCATCAATGATTGTCTTAATGCTCTGCTCGGTCATGCCCGGATAGTGTTCTAACTCCAGCGTAGACACCTGTCTATCGTCATTGGCACGACGCACATATCCGGTAAAAGTGGCGACAGCACCTTCTTCAGATAAGCCCGACAAAAGCCCGCGCTGCAGCCCCGCCACATCAAAATCAGCTTCGTGCACGTTGATACTAATGTTTTCCAAGATCGCCACCTCAGCCACCGGTCACCGGGGGGAAGAATGCAATTTCATCACCGTCATTCAATTCACAATTATCGGTAACCACCTTCTGGTTAACGGCGCGAATCATGTTGTCCTGCGTCAGAATGTCACGCCAAGATTGGCCGTGCTCAGCACACAGCTGTTCCTGTAGCGTATACAGGTCTAATCGAGTGTCTGGCCAGTGTAATTCCAAACCAGAGCACGCCAGTTCTTCTCTTATACGAGCAAAGAACAACACTTTTAGCATCAGGGGGCACCCTCTACTTCGCGTTGCCACACGCCTGAGTCACCACCCTCCTTTCTCACTAGGGTAACGCCATGAATTTCCATGCTCCGATCCACCGCTTTGCACATGTCATAAATCGTGAGCGCAGCGATCGAGGCTGCTGTCAATGCTTCCATTTCTACTCCCGTTTTTCCTGACACCTTACAGCAGGCCTCGATGCTCACCTGATTCAACTCGGGCTGCAGTTCAAAGCTCACCTCTATTAAAGTCAACATCAAAGGATGGCAAAGCGGAATAAGCTCCGCACACTTTTTCGCGGCCTGAATACCCGCGATGCGAGCGACGGCCAATACATCGCCTTTTTTATGTGCGCCCTGTTGCAACAGGGCGAAAGTTTGCGGCTGCATCGATACCGCGGCTGCTGCGATAGACATGCGTTCAGTAATGGTCTTATCTCCAACATCTACCATATGGGCAGCGCCTTGATCATCGAGATGGGTGAGTCGGCTCATTAATTACTCCGCTGGCAAGGACTTCGTGGTGGACAGAGTCTATCCAATGCCGTCTCTGATTGACAATATAATTGATCGGTGAAGTCAGCGAAATTGGCCTCACAGCACTTCCTCTCAGGACGATCAATGGCGTACAGTGAGCGTCCGCAAAAGGAGACCACTATGTCGACACTTTCTCTGGGCCTGCAACTCGGCTATTGGGGCGCACTAGCGCCAGGAAATGCTCATGTTGAACTCGCGCAAGAGGCCGAGCGTCTGGGCTTCGATTCTGTGTGGACAGCAGAATCATGGGGCAGTGATTGCTTCACTCCACTGGCATGGATAGGTGCCCACACAGAAACGATTCGCTTGGGCACCTCGGTCGCTCAGTTGTCGGCACGCACCCCGGCGGCCTGCGCCATGGCAACGCTGTCAATAGACCACTTGTCGGGTGGACGCATGACACTTGGGTTGGGTGTCTCAGGCCCGCAAGTGGTAGAGGGCTGGTACGGACAGCCTTACAGCAAGCCGGTGACTCGCACGCGTGAATACGTAGACATTATTCGTAAGGTGCTGGCGCGTGAGGCACCTGTTACCAATGACGGCGAATTTTATCCACTGCCCTATAACGGGCCCGGGGCATGGGGCATGGGCAAGCCACTTAAATCAATTACGCACCCGCTGCGGGCAGACGTTCCCATCTTTATTGGCGCCGAGGGGCCCAAAAATGTCACACAAACAGCCGAGATTGCCGATGGCTGGCTGCCCCTCTACTACTCACCCTACCGACAGGATGTTTATGCTGATCAACTAACCGCTGCCAAGCCTGGCTTTGAGATCGCACCCACCGTATTGGTCAACATTAATGACGACATGGAGCAGGCGCTTTATCCCGTCAAAGCCATGCTGGGATTCTATATTGGTGGTATGGGAGCGGCCAAGCGCAACTTCCACAAGGAATTGATGGCACGTATGGGCTACCCTGAGGAAGCGGATCAAATTCAGAAGCTGTTTTTTGAGGGTAAACGGGATGAGGCCATAGCGGCAGTGCCAAGTGAGTTCGCCGATGAAATCTCCCTGTCTGGCCCTAAGGATCGCATCAAAGAAAAACTCAAGGACTGGGAAAACTCGCCTGTCACCTCGTTGCTGATTAATGGCGATATCAATCTGCTCAGAACGATGGCGGAGATCGCAATCTAGGGCTGCTAGGTCAAACCCGGTCTGTCATAACTTGCCAGATCGGCAACACTACGCTGCCCGCATTCGTTATAGCGGTGCAAGGCTTGGATGCCCCGTCTAAACCGCAATGGTATGGGGCTCGATGGCCCGCTAAGCAGCGCAACGATGTTAGAGGCTCTAAGAACCTATTAAAATTCACTGAAGATGTTAATTCCGGCTAATCTATGGCACAGTCTGTGTTCGTCAATTTACTTTGCAAGAACCTGACAATTATCAACTCATAATAGTCATTCCAGTTCTGACCCGAGTTTATACACGCCCTCATAGCGCTGCCCAATAAGGATACAGACATCTCAACGGTGACCCTCTCCAACCGGCTCCTTTACAGTTCAGGCGCCATCACCTATGCCTTGAAAGATGCCGCATTCGCCGCTTTTGTTCTGTTTTATTACAAGCAGGTATTGGGACTCAGCGGCACACTCACCGGACTCGCTATTGCGCTGTCAGTTGTGTGGGACGCAATTTCAGATCCAATGGTAGGCGCATGGTCCGACAATTTGCGCACTCGCTGGGGTCGTCGGCATCCTCTCATGGTGGCGTCTGTATTGCCTATCGCACTCGGTTTTATCGCATTATTCGAACCGCCAGAAGCTGTTCTAAGCAGCCAGCGTAGTTTATTCCTGTGGTTATTGGGCAGCGTTATTGTGTTGCGTACCGCCCTAACGTTTTTCATGATCCCTTATCTGGCTCTTGGCGCGGAAATGACCACGGATTATCATGAGCGTACCCGTATTGCCAGTGCTCGAACCAATCTGGGCTGGTTTATGGGCGTTGTCGCAGCCGCCGCGGCGATGTTTTTCATTTTTAATGATAGCGGAGGCCTCGACGGCCGCTTTATTGAGGACAACTATCACCTTTATGGCTGGCTCAGTGGACTTGGCGCGATTATTTTTAGCACTATCTGCATCCAAAGTACCTGGCACTATATTCCGGCGCTAATCGAACGCACCTCAGCTAAGAATGACAATCTTCTGCGTAATATCTTTGCCACTTTTAATAACAAGAACTTTCGCTATCTCGTCTTTCTGGAAACAGCCGTCGGCGGACTGGGAGGTGTTCTCAGTGCCCTGCTCATGGTCAGCTTCACCTATTTCTGGGAACTCGATACGCTGCAAATATCGATACTGTTTGCGGGGCCGCCCATATTAGCCGTCATTATCGTGACCGGCAGTTCACACTTCGTCAACAAGCGGCTGGAAAAACAGCAGCTTCTACAGTTTAGCTGCATAATAGGCGCACTCAATCTGGCATGGCTAACACCTCTAAAATTATTGGGCTGGCTGCCACAGGAAGCGGGAATCGTGTTCGGACTGGTGTTTGTCAACTACGCCATATTTGTCACGATGAGTATTATGCGAACGGTCGCCAATCAGGCTTTGCTGGCAGATATTGCGGATGAACATGAGCTGGCGACAGGGCAGCGACAAGAAGGCGTCATGTTTGCAGCTGCATTTTTTGCGGCTAAATTTTGTGCCGGTTTTGGCTACCTGGTAGCGGGCCCCTTCCTGGATATGATAGGCCTCGCAGCCGGCGCAGTGCCCGGCGAGACGCCCGAAAGCGTTGCGCTAGGGCTCGGTATCGTAATGGGGCCGGGATTGGCACTGATGATGATAGTCCCGATTTGGATGTCATTGAAACTTGATGCCAGTCTGGCCGGGCAATTAGCGGTACAAAAAGCATTGAACGAACGCGCGAAGACAACATGAATAACAAGGCATTGTGTGATTTTCAAAGCTTCATTTCCCTGTTGACTCAAAAAATATATGATGTCTACATGTAATTCGTTATCTGTCCAATGTGCGACATTTCAGAGTATCCTATTGTTATGATAAAAATTTTTTCCTCCGTTAATTTATCTGCCTTGTTAGTGGTCATGCTGACAGCGTGTGCGCCACAGAGCCAAATCGACTCATCCGAACCTACTGAAGCGACGGCGTCTACCGCAGCGGTAGTAGACGCTGAGCGTATTGTAAAGGCCGATAGCGCACCCGGCGAGTGGATGACTCATGGGCGCACCTACAGCGAACAACGCTACAGCCCGTTAACGCAGATTAACGTCGATAACGTTGCGGAACTCGGCTTAGTCTGGTCCTACGACCTCAACACCAAACGCGGTATCGAAGCGACCTCTCTTATGGTGAATGGGGTTGTGTATACGACGTCTGCCTGGAGCATTGTGCATGCGATCGATGCCCGCAATGGTAAGAAACTGTGGACGTTTGACCCGAAAGTGGCCAAAGAAAAATCTAAACATGCCTGCTGTGATGTGGTTAATCGAGGTGTTGCGGTCTGGCAGGGACAAGTCTTTTTCGGTGCGCTGGACGGTCGTCTATTCGCACTCGATGCTGCCACCGGAGACGTTAATTGGCAGGTGCCAACTTTCGACCCCGCCTTGCCTTACACCATTACCGGCGCACCTCGTGTCATCAAGGACAAGGTAATGATCGGTAACGGAGGCGCGGAATTTGGTGTGCGGGGTTACATTAGCGCCTACAACGTCGCAGATGGATCCATGGCATGGCGTTTCTACACGGTGCCCGGCGATCCGGCGCTCGGATTTGAAAACGATGCGATGGCACTGGCCGCGACAACATGGAATGGTGAATGGTGGAAGCTTGGGGGTGGGGGCGGCACCGTCTGGGACTCAATGGCTTACGACCTGTCTCTTATACACATCTGACGCTGCCGACGAATAGAGAGGTG
>CAJXTK010000110.1 GCA_913061115.1 uncultured Haliea sp. | reverse complement strand
CAGCGTCAGATGTGTATAAGAGACAGGGCTGATTGGGCCGAGTTGCGGCCTAAGCTAAAGTTCAGTCCTGAGCAAGTCAATCAGGTGGAATACGCCATTGCGCGACAAACGCTGCTGTCACGCACCGCCTCCAACAATGATTGGCTGGAGGGCGCTCTGGCCCGCCTCGACGATGATAAGCTCACTGGCATCCGGCTACGTTGGGCGCTCAAGGAGCAAGACTGGGCAGCGCTGGAGCGGAACCTGTCACTGCTGTCCACAGCCGCTAAAGAAGAGACCGTATGGCGCTACTGGCTTGCGTTCGTACAGGAATGGCGGGGGGAGGCCGCAATGGCAAGATCCACCCTAGAACGTTTGGCGGACGAACGTGATTACTACGGGTTTCTTGCAGCAGACAAGGTCGGACTGCCGTATTCACTCAACCATGAAACGCTAGTGATGGACGCTGCTAGCCCGGTGCAAGATTTTCCTGCTTTGCAGCGTATTGAAGAGCTGAAATTTCAACAGGAGGATAGGCTCGCACACTCTGAGTGGTACACTTTATTACAGGGTACGGAAGATCTTGCGCAACAGCAGAATCTTGCATTGCTGGCCACACAAAACGGTTGGTATCGTATGGCGATCGACGCGGCGACGAGGGCCAAAGCCTGGGACGCGTTGGATCAACGGTTTCCTACGCCTTATCAGGATATTTTTACGCGGCACGCCGCGACGCATGACGTGCCCCGCACAGAACTCATGTCCATTGCGCGTCGGGAGAGCGCGTTTTTCCCGGGTGCGCAGTCTCCTGTTGGCGCGCGCGGTCTGATGCAGATTATGCCCGCCACGGCGAAGCAGGTAGCGGCATCTTTGAAGGAGCCTCATACGCAGGCTGATTTGTTCGAGGTGGAGCACAATGTACTGCTAGGAAGCGCGTATTATCGTCAGGTGTTAGCCCGTTTCGGCGGCAATAGAGTGTTCGCCTTGGCCGCTTACAACGCCGGTCCTCATCGAGTAGATCGTTGGCGCCACAGGGCAGGCGAAGGCATTCCAGTTGAGGTTTGGATTGAGACTATTCCTTACCGAGAGACGCGTAATTACGTGCAGGCCGTGCTCGCTTATAATGTGGTGTTCCAGTATCTGCTGGGTGATACTCAACGTCTGTTCACTCCCCTCGAGCGACAGACTCGTTATTGAGTGGGTGCAGCGCTGCTGCGTTGACGCCATTCGAATCATAGTTTTTATAGAGGTTGCTCGACGTTAATGCGTGATACACGTCCACTTTTATTACACAGCGATTTTCCGCCGGTTCATCGCGCCTCGCTCGAGACACTGCAGGTGAATCTGGGATATTTATGTAATCTCAGCTGCGTGCATTGCCATGTCAATGCGGGCCCTCACCGCACTGAACAAATGGACAGGGAAACGATTGACGCGCTGTTGGCATTGCTTGACAGGGCTGCAATCCACACGCTCGACCTCACTGGCGGCGCGCCAGAGTTAAATCCGCATTTTCGATATCTGGTGCGCGAAGCGCGTGCTCTCGATGTGCATGTTATCGACCGTTGCAACCTCACGGTATTGTTAGAACCTGGTCAGGAAGATCTGGCCGATTTTCTTGCAGAGCAGCAAGTAGAGATCTGTGCATCGCTACCGTGTTATGTGCAGGAGAATGTCGAAGCGCAGCGTGGCAAAGGTGTTTACGATGCGAGTATTCAAGCATTGCAGCAGCTCAATGCGCTTGGCTACGGCGCAGAGCGAATACTCAATCTGGCCTATAATCCGGTGGGGCCTGTGCTGCCGCCGCCGCAGGAGGCGTTGGAGGCGGAGTACCGACGTGAGCTGAAAGATCGATTTGGCATTCGCTTTAACCACTTGATGACGATTACGAATATGCCCATTAGTCGTTTTGGGTCGGTACTGTTGGCGCAAGGCCAGTACACCGAATATATGCACTTGCTGCGGGAAAACTTTAGTCAATCCAATATGGAGACGCTGATGTGTCGTCGCCTGCTTAGCGTCGATTGGCAGGGTTTTCTTTACGATTGTGACTTCAACCAGATGCTGGACTTGCCGTTGTTGGCCAGTGATCGACGTCGCCATATCCGCGACTTATTGTCGACCCTGACGCTGGACGAGCCGATTATCACAGGGGAGCATTGCTACGGCTGTGCTGCAGGGCAGGGCAGTAGCTGTGGCGGCGCTTTGGACACCTGATGAGCGTCGGCGTCAGTTTTGTTATCCCGGTACTCAATGAGGAGGATGCAGTAGCCGATTTACTGCGGGACTTGCGGCGGTGTTATCCACACAGCCAATTAATTGTAATTGATGGCGGTAGTCGCGATCGTACCGTGGCATTGGCGCTCCCTCTGTGCGACCAGTTGTTGTTGAGCGACAGTGGTAGGGCGCGTCAGATGAATTTGGGTGGGCAGATAGCGTATATGCCGTACGTATTTTTTTTACACGCTGACAGTTGCCCCAGTGTCTCCGCGTCAGCGCTTGAGGCATATCTTGAAGCGCGACCCGCGTGGGGTTTTTGTCGAGTGCGTTTGAGTAGTGAGAGGCTGCCGTTTCGTATTATCGAATGGTTTATGAATCAGCGCTCACGTATTACCGCCGTGGCGACAGGCGACCAGATGGTGTTTGTTCAAAAAACCGTATTCGATGAAAGTGGGGGCTTTGACGATATCCCCTTGATGGAAGATGTTGCCTACTGCAAACGCCTGCGTCGCCTGCAAGCCCCCGTCATTATTGAGGCGCCGGTGCTGACTTCTAGTCGTCGCTGGGAGGAGAGTGGTGTGGTGCCCACGGTGCTGCGTATGTGGCTGCTGCGCTTGGCTTACTTTTTGGGTGTGGCGCCTGCCACTTTATGGCGCTACTACTATGGACGCTGATAGGGGGTCGCTACTGCTTGTTCAGTTCGCTCGGTCGCCTCAGGAGGGCCGCGTTAAAACCCGCATGATGCCGCATCTTTCCGCCTCTGAGGCCTGCGATTTACATTGTCAGTTAACGCTCTGGACGTGCGATCAGTTGCTCGACTGCGGTCTTGGTGTTGTCGAGTTATCGGTGGCGGGTGACATAGATCACCCCCTCTTTAGACAATGTCAGGCAATGGGTATTGCACGACTGACAACCCAGCATGGCGCAGATCTTGGTGAGCGTATGTCGAACGCCATGGTGCACGGTTTGGCAACTTACGATTACGTCATTCTGGTGGGCAGTGATTGTCCGGGTATTGACGTGTCATATCTTGAGCAGGCGGTTGAGGCATTGCAGACGGCATCCGTGGTAGTGGGTCCGGCCACTGACGGTGGCTATGTATTGATTGGCGCCCGGCAGATCAAGGACGAGATTTTTCAAGGCATACCCTGGGGCAGTGATCAGGTTTATACGCAAACGCGTCTCGCGTTGACGCGGTCAGGGCTGACGTGGGCGGAGTTGAAGTACTTGGCGGATATTGACAGACCAGAAGATCTCCCTTTATGGGAAGCACTGCAACGTGTAGACCGAGCGGCTCAATAGGCGTCTAGAGCACCAGGAGACTCATGGCCGGCTCGACCTGCGGTGGTGTCAGGCTCGGGCCTCGGCCACGGACTGGGGTTGTGCCTGCACGCCACCGGCGCGATGTTGCATTAGCCACGCTATCGCAGCGCAATAACTGAGGTTGGTTTGCAGTTCACTGTCAGGGTCACTGAGAAACGCCCGCTGGCTGGCTAACCCCCTGACTCTGCTAGCGAAATCGGGATTGAAAGCCAGGTATCTATCCCACAGGTCGCTGTGTTGGGCGGCGGTGATGTGGAAAATCCCCAGACCCTCAGGTTTCGCGGCGAACAGTCCCACATCAGGGGGATTAACCGCGGCATTGAGGAGAAACGCTTCATTCGCTGGGTTCAAGGCACCCATATACTCGAGGGCGGGTCGAATGACCTGATCTCTCAGGTGGTCTGCGCTAAGGTACATATCGCTCGTCCTCGGAGGGATGACTCGTCCCTCATTTACGGCTGTTTCATTCTTATCGTTTTTTAAAGCGGCCGGGGTATTTTGCGGCTTCTGTGGAGATCGTGCCCACATCGCGCCTTTTCCTAGCTGCCAGACAACTTTTTAGCACAAATAAAAAAATAATCCAATAAAAATAAGGAGTTGTGGTAGATAATTCACAATTATTTTGGAAAAGAGAGCTAACTAGTACTCAGCAGCGGCTGGTGTAATCCTATTCTTCGGCAAAAAAGACGCTAAAATCGCTCGAATAGGCGGCATAAATCGATAAATTCTCAAAACACACGGTATCTTTTAGCCGCCTGCAATTTTAACAGTGTAGCCAAGTTTTTCTAATTCTTCTTTGAGGAGCTCGCGCTGGTCGCCTTGAATTTCAATAGTATTGTCTTTTATGGCACCTCCAACGCCGCACTTTCTCTTTAGTTGAGTGGACAGAGACTTTAATTCATCGCCGCTTAGGGGAAGACCTTTGACTAGTGTGACGGCCTTGCCACCGCGCCCCTTGGTTTCCCGGTGAAGTCTTACGATACCGTCTCCAGTGACCGAAGGTCGGTCTTTTCCGCAGACACAGCTGGTCACCGTGCGCAGGCATTGCGGACAAAGCCGGCCCTCGTCGGTGGAATAAACGAGGCGGCTGTCAGTATTTTTTTGTTTACTCATGGGCAGATCGTGTCTTTATGGCGAAGGGGGCAGTATATTAGGCGCCCGTGCCCATGCAAACCTGGAATGCGAGGAGACAAGTCGGAATGTCAGCAGACGTCGATATATTGAAACAACAAATACTGGAACTGCAAAGTCAGCTTGCGTTCCAGGAAGACGCAATACAGAGTCTCGACCGGGCTCTCGCGCAGCAACAGCATGAGATGTTAGTGATGCGGCGACAATTAGAGTTACTGCGCCAACATCAACTGCAGCAAGCTGAAGACAACGGCGCTGGGCCCGATGGCAATCTAGCCAATGAGCTGCCGCCACACTATTAACGAGAAGTCAGAGAGGGATATATGTCAGAAAGTGCCCGTCAGGATTCGCCGGAACAGGCGGAGTTTCGTCAGTATTGTCGACAGTGGTTAGCGAGTAATAAACCGGGGGAGCCGTCGGTGAGGTTGCCATTGTCTCCGCTGGAAATAATGACAGAAGAACAACTCTCCTATTTGCAGGGCTGGCAGAAGTCTGCTTACGACGCGGGTCTGGTGGGTTGTGATTACCCGGTCGCGGTCGGAGGCGGAGGACGCACCGATTGTCAGCGTATCGCCAACGATGAAATGATTGGTGCGCGAACGCCCTTTATGCCCAATGTGATCGGGCTGGGTATGGCGGCGCCCACAGTGTTTCATCACGGACAAGAAGCACTCAAAGAGCGGCTATTGCCACGCCTGTTTTCTGGTGAGGATATTTGGTGCCAAGGTTTTAGTGAACCCGGGGCCGGTTCGGATCTTGCCAGTGTACAGACCTTTGCTGAGCGCAAAGGCGACAAGTGGGTTATCAATGGCCACAAAGTCTGGACCTCTCTGGCGCATTTTGCCGAGTGGATGATCCTTCTGTTGCGCACCGACCGTTCGCATAAATACGACGGCCTATCGTACTTCGTAGTGCCGATTAAGTCCGCCCTGGGTAAGGGCGTTACCGTGCGACCGCTGATCAAAATCACCGGCGAAACCGGTTTTAATGAAGTGATTTTTGAAGACCTTGAAGTGGATGATGGTTATCGCTTGGACGAGTTGGGTAAGGGTTGGCAAGTCGCCATGACTACCTTGTTGCATGAGCGTGGCGCAGGAGAATTGCAGACGCCGCGTTCGGGCGGGATGAAGAGCAAGGCGACCCACTCAACCAATACGGCTAACCTGATCGAGTTGGCTCGTGTGACGTCGCGCAATGGCAAGCCGGCTGCGGACGATCCGCTGATCAGAGATCGCATCATGCAATTGGTGATTCAAGAAGCGGGTTTGGGACAAAATCAGCGCCGCGCACGGGTGTCTGCCTTGCAGGACCATCCGGCTCGTCTGTTGCTGCAAAATAAATTGCTGGCCAGCGAAATTGCGCAGGCCATTGGTGCCACAGCAATGGAAGTGGAGGGCGCTAGCGCGTCTTTGTACCTCGGCGATGACAATGCACCGGCCGGGGGGCAGTGGCCTATGGCCTATATGAATTCCTACGGCATGACCATCGCCGCAGGTACCAGCGAAATACAGCGCAATATTCTCGGCGAACGTGTACTTGGCTTAGCGAAATCAAAATAGGGTAGGGGACATGACACAACCGGACAACTTTGGTTTTGGTGAAGAAGCTGGGCTGCTAAAGGATTCTGCCCGTAAATTTTTTGCCGATAATTTTACCACGGATAAATTACACCGTATGGTGGCCTCGGATCATAATCCAGAACGCATGAGTGCCTGCGTCTGGGACCGCGATCTGTGGCAGCAGATGGTAGAACTTGGCTGGACCTCATTGGCAATACCGGAATCTGCGGGTGGACTGGGTCTGCCGCTAGTGGCTGTAGCGGGGTTGGTAGAGGAGTTGGGGAGGGCTGCCTTTCCCTGTCCACTGCTGGGGTCTCTTAACGCGACCTACGTTTTGTCCGCCTGCGACAGTGGTGGTGAAGCAGCCTTGACTGAAATTGCTGAGGGAATGACGGCAACGCTTGCGATTACCAATGCTCAGGGTTCATGGGACTTGACGGATACGGGTGTGGAAAGTACAAACGGTCAGTTGAACGGTATGGCCTACTTTGTGCAGGATGCGCGCAAAGCCGATCGTCTGTTGGTCAGTGCACGGACGAAAAAGGGACTGTCACTTTACTGGGTGGCGACGGATGCCGCCGGTGTCACGATTGCGCCTGATGCCATCGTGGACCTCACCCGCGATCAGGCACATGTCAGTTTTGAGAATGTGCAGGCGCAGGCAGTATCAGACAATGGCGTGGCTGCGCTGTCACAGGCCATGCCCGCCATCTGGACGTTACTGGCTGCAGACATCACTGGCGCAGCTGAGTGGCAGTTGCAGACAACGGTTGAGTACGCCGGCACGCGTCAGCAGTTCGAGCACCCTCTAGGATTTTTTCAGGCGGTAAAGCATCCACTGGTGGATGTGATGATACTAATAGACCAGTGCAAATCACTGGTGTACAACGCTGCATGTGCGTTCGATATGCAGCCGCCACGCGCTGCTGAGTTTGCGCATATGGCCAAGGCCTCAGCCAGCGAATGTGCGGCTTTTGCCTCTAGTCGCTCGGTGCAGTCCCACGGCGGTATCGGCTTTACCTGGGAGTGCTTTATCCACCTTTATTTCAAGCGGCAGAAACACAGTCAATTATTGTGGGGAGATGCGGCCTGGCACCGGGCACAACTGGCGAATATTTTAATAGGCACGGCGGCTTGAAACTGATCATTTCCGCGCGCCTGCGCGGTGGTAAAACAACCTAATCAAACCAAACCGGTAGATTTTTTATGAATTGGAAAACAGTTTTCGCTGTGCTGCTCGCGCTGGTGTTTGGTGTAGGCGTGTTGATGAAAATCGCCCTGCGCACCCCGCAGGCGCCAGCGCATCAGGTGTTTATTAATGGCAACGTCTTGACCATGGATGCGAATAATACAGTGGCTGAGGCGTTGTCGACCAAAGGCGAGTTGATCGAGGCCGTCGGCTCCACTGACGAAATAATGGCGCTGGTGGGTAATGAGACTGAAGTTATCGATCTGCGCGGACGCACGCTGCTGCCAGGATTTATTGACGCGCACGGTCATTTTCCGGGCTCAGGTTTGCGGGTTGTCGCCGCAGATCTGAACAGTCCGCCCATCGGTACTAACAAGACCATGGCTGAGGTGATGGCGGCACTTAAGGGGCAGGCTAAAAAAGCTGCACCCGGTGAATGGGTAAGCGGCTTTGGCTATGACGATACGTTACTGGCGGAACAGCGCCATCCCACGCGCGCGGAATTGGATGACGTTTCCATGGAGCATCCGGTGGTGGCCATGCATGTATCAGGGCATATGCTCGTGGCCAACAGCATGGCACTCGAACAGGTTGGCATTAGCGCATCCACGCCTAACCCCGAAGGTGGCGTAATTGGAAGACGGCCTGACTCGCAAGAACCTAACGGCCTATTGGAAGAAACAGCCAGAATGACGGTGATGCGTCAGATGCAGGATATCAGCCTCGTTGACACCTATCGGCTGATGAAGGCTGCCGCCAATGAATATTCGGCGATGGGTGTGACCACAGCACAATCTGGCGGGGTCAGTGCGCGCTTGGCAACGGGCCTTTCTTGGTTCAGCAAGTTGGGGGTGATTCCACAGCGACTGGTGGTATTTCCTTTTGCAGAGGAGTTTGGTGAAACACTGCTGAATGGGGAGTACAACCCTGAAGACTACAGTGGTGATAAATTGATAATGGGCCCCGTCAAGATTGTCGCGGACGGCAGCATACAGGGCTTCACTGGTTATTTAAGCGCGCCCTACTATACGGCCTACAAGGGAGATGCTAACTATAGAGGCTATCCGTCAGTGCCGCGCGAAAAGTTATTTGAGCAGGTGAAGGGACTACACAAGGCAGGCTATCAAATGGCCATTCATGGCAACGGTGATCAATCGGTTGAAGACATTTTAGACGCCTTTGAGGCCGCGCAAGAGGCGCATCCTGTCGATGACCCGCGCATGATCCTTATTCATGCTCAGATGGCTAGACAAGATCAGATAGCCAGAATGCGCGAGCTGGGTGTTACGCCGAGCTTTTTTACCGCCCATACCTGGTATTGGGGAGATCGTCACCGGGATATCTTCATGGGGCCAGAGCGCGCCGCGGTGATGAGTCCCTCTCAGTGGGCGCTGGATTATGGCGTGCGCTTTAGTTCGCATCTGGATACGCCGGTGACGCCGATGTCGCCGCTGCAAGCCGTCTGGAGTCAGGTGCACCGCATCACCTATGGTGGTGATGTGTTGGGGCCAGAGCAGCGAATCGGTGTGATGGACGCATTGCGGGCGGTGACGATCGATGCCGCATGGCAGATATTTCAGGAAGACAACCGAGGTTCGCTGGAACCGGGAAAATACGCGGATATTATTGTGTTGTCGGGGAGCCCTCTGGACGATGCCTTGGCAATGCGTGATCTTGTTGTGGAGCGCACCTTAATTGGTGGCGCGACCGTCTACCAGAAATACTAGCAGGGCATCATTGATGGCCGGCGTAAGTCGCACTCAGGTAGGCGCCCAGTCGTGTTGAGCGAGTCTGCTTCGAATTGCGCATGACAGCAGCCTAGAACTACACTAAATGACTGATTACATGGACAGATGCGTGCTATTCGGCTATAAATACCTCTACCGCTTAGCGAAGATTTCGCTGACGCTTTGTTTGCGATTTTCAAGGAAAGTAGGTCGTATTTAAATGATTCGACATAGTATAAACAACACAGTCATATACAGCCCGGATGATATTGTCCTTTTCAGGGAATCGCCCTTCGCCGCTTGGATGGAGCGGCTGACTCTGGAGAACCCCCGCCACGGAATTCCGCCTGACATCCACACTACGGCGTCGAAAGATACCTGTCTCTTATACACATCTCCGAGCCCACGAGA
>CAJXTK010000109.1 GCA_913061115.1 uncultured Haliea sp. | reverse complement strand
CTCTGCACTGGAACTGATAGAGTATATCTGTTGTCAGAAGCGGATAGTGACATTGAATGGTGCGATAATAGACATCATTTGTGTGCGAGGTTAATTATACAGGGCATTAGAGGCCAGGCTAGTAACAAAATTCAGTATTGGAGTACAGGAATGTCATTTCGTGGAAATACAGTGGGGAAGATTGCTCTGTTGCTAGGCTGGCTGGCAAGTTCTCAGGTCTTCTCTCAAGATCAGGCCGCCTATGATCTGGTGCAGGATACTACCGTGCGAGTGATGGAAGTGGTGGTAGCCGCTGATGATTACGTCGATTCTGACCCAGAGCGGTATTATGGCCAAATACAGGACCTGCTTGATCCATTAATCGATTTTCGAGGTTTTGCTCGCTCAGTCATGGGCCCCTATGCCAGTTCCGAGCGTTATCGTTCTCTGGATGAGGCTGGGAGAAAGCAGTTGGCAGCGGAGCTAGACCGCTTCACTGCGGTCATGCGTGCGTCTCTGGTGCGCACGTATAGCAAGGGCCTGCTGGCATTCGGGGGGTCGCGGATCGAGCTTGTATTGCCAGAGACGGAGGATACTGGCGAGGCTGATAGTTCAAGGTTATCGGTGCGCCAATTGATATACGCTGATAAGCCACAGCCTTATGTGGTGATGTACCAGATGGGCCGCAATAAATCCGGTGATTGGAAGTTGCGCAACGTGATTATAGAAAGCGTCAATCTGGGCGCGATCTACAAAGATCAGTTTCTGGCATCAGCGCGAGAACAAGCCGGTAATATTGACGCTGTGATCGACAGCTGGACCACCGTCGTTGTCGATGTGGAGAGCTGATTTCGCCGAAGTGCAGCATTCGCTATCCGCCTGCTTTTCTCATAAAATGCAGTTCGTTTTAGAACAGGCTCTGGGGCCGGTTAAAAGTCCGAGGCAATTGGTGCCACTGTACGCGGCAGCAACAAAAAACAAGGGGGTTTAAATGGACGCGGCTGCAGTCAAGGTGCTGTTACAGAATCACATGCATGAGTGTGAATTTCATGTTCAGGGTGAGGGTAGCCACTATGATATTGTGGCCATCGGCGCAGTATTTCACGGTTTGCGGCCGGTAAAAAAGCAGCAATTGGTCTACGCTGCCCTGACGAGTCACATAGCGGATGGCAGTGTTCATGCAGTCAACATACGGACTTTTACGCCGCAGGAGTGGCAAGCTAGAGAGCAAGCATGAAGGTGATCGTGCTGTCTGGGATGCATTTTTTGAGGGAACAAAACATGTGTCGAGGCCGGCTGCGGCCGCCGACAGTGTTGATCGGTTGAAACTATGAATGAGAAACTGACCATAGCCCTAACCAAGGGGCGCATTCTGAAGGAAACGCTTCCGCTGCTCGCGCGCGCGGGTATTGAGTCGCTGGAAGATATTAGTAGCAGCCGTAAACTGGTGTTCGAAACTAACCGTCACGATGTGCAGCTGGTTATCCTGCGAGGCACTGACGTCCCCACTTACGTGAGTCATGGCGCTGCCGATATGGGTGTGGTCGGCAAAGACGTGCTAATGGAGCAGGGCGCTGAAGGCCTTTATGAGCCGCTGGACCTGGGTATTGCCCGCTGCTCTTTGATGACCGCGGGGCCGGTGGGCTGGCAAAGCAACGGTGCACGCATCAGGGTTGCGACCAAGTTTGTCAACATCGCCCGAGAATATTTTGCCAGTCAGGGCGTGCACGTTGATCTGATCAAACTTTACGGCGCTTTGGAGCTGGCACCCATCATGAATCTCGCCGACTTGATCGTTGATATTGTGGATACAGGTAATACCCTGCGCGCGAATGGCATGGAGCCACTTGAGAATATCGCCACCATTAGCTCACGCCTGGTGGTGAATAAGGCGGCTATGCGTTCCCGTTACAGCGCCATCACACAGATTATCGATGAGCTCACGGCAGTCGTGCAGGAGGGAGGAGATGCGGCGACTTGACACCACCCACGCGGATTTCGACAGTGCACTGGCTCAGTTAACGGCCGTTGATACTGAGTCAGATTCCGTTATTAGCCAGACGGTAGCGCAGATAATTGCGGACGTAGCAGCGCGTGGTGATGAAGCTCTACTGGAATATACTGCGCGATTTGATCAGCGGAAAGTAGCCTCGGTAGGGCAATTGGAAATATCCAAAGAGCGCCAGATCACGGCTCTGAATAGCGTTGATTCTGCACAACGCGAGGCGCTGGAATATGCTGCGCATCGTGTGCAAAGTTTCCATCAGCACCAGCTGCAGCAGAGTTGGCAGTATTACGACGATTTAGGCAATCTTTTGGGACAGAAGGTTACCCCCCTTGAGCGGGTTGGCGTTTATGTTCCCGGTGGTAAGGCGAGTTACCCCTCTTCTGTGTTGATGAATACCATCCCTGCCAAAGTGGCGGGCGTGCCCGAAATCGTCATGGCGGTGCCGGCGCCCAGTGGAGCATTAAATGATCTGGTGCTGGCTGCAGCCTGCATAGCCGGAGTGGATCGACTGTTTACGATCGGGGGCGCTCAGGCGATAGCGGCTCTAGCATATGGCACGCACACAGTGCCTGCGGTTGATAAAATTGTCGGTCCGGGAAATATTTATGTGGCGACCGCCAAGCGTCAGGTGTTTGGTCGAGTGGGCATCGATATGGTTGCTGGCCCATCGGAAATTCTGATCATTTGTGATGGCGGCACTGACCCGGATTGGGTGGCGATGGACCTGTTTTCCCAGGCCGAGCATGATGAGCTCGCTCAGTGCCTGTTACTGTGCCCGGACGGCGCCTATCTTGAAGCCGTGCAAGCCAGTATTGACCGCCTGCTGCCGGACATGGAGAGAGCGGACATTATTCGCATATCCCTCGCCACTCGCGGGGCTATGATCCTCACCCGTGACCTTCATGAGGCGGTGACAGTGAGTAATCGCATTGCTCCGGAACACCTTGAGATATCGGTGGAAGATCCCGAAAGCCTGTTGCCGCTAGTGCAGCATGCTGGCGCTATTTTTATGGGAAGGTTTACCTCGGAAGCATTGGGCGACTACTGTGCAGGCCCCAACCATGTGTTACCGACTTCGCGCAGCGCACGTTTCTCTTCCCCGTTAGGGGTCTACGATTTCCAAAAGCGCAGTTCCATTATTATGGGCAGCGAGCAGGGTGTGCAGGAGTTGGGTGCTGTGGCTTCAGTGTTAGCGAGGGGTGAGTCGTTGACGGCTCATGCACGCAGTGCGGAAATGCGCTTCCTAGATAAGCCGTGCGCTAACGACTAGTCTTCGCTCATTGTGGGTCTTTCAATATTCCCACGACGGCGTTGAGTTCAAGGCTCTGCTGGTTGCGTTGCAACGAAATAGCAATTTTATCTCCAGGCTTTAGCATCGCGATTCGGTGCATAGTCAGTCTGCCATCCTTTGCTTCATCTCCGTCAATATGAGTGATGATATCCCCCACTTGTACTCCCGCTTTTTGTGCAGGACTACCCCATGCTACCGAGGCCACAGCCAGCGCCAGAGTTTTGTTTCCCGGTGAAGATGTTGTGCCAATGGGTTTCACGCTGACGCCCAGCCATCCCCGGATAACCTCGCCGTAGGTGATCAGACCCTGCATCACAAAGACCGCGAGATTCACCGGTATCGCTAGGCTGATACCGATCCCGGTGTTGGCACGTTGTGTCTGGCTGTTGGTCCCGTAGATTAGGGTATTGATCCCCAGAAGGCGACCGCTGGTGTCGATGAGTGCGCCGCCAGAGTTGCCCAGGTGAATAATCGCATCGGTCTGGATATAGTCCTCATAGGTGTCCAATTGCAGACCAAAGCGACCCAGAGCAGAAACAATACCTTGTGTTACTGAATGTCCGAATCCCAGTGGGTTACCAATGGCCAGTACGACATCTCCCACCCTGGCGGCGTCGGAGTCTCCAAGCGTTATGGGCTGCAGGTCTGTCAGTGCTACCTGCAATACCGCAAGATCAGTGGCCGAATCGGAGCCGATGACCACGGCATTGGCGGAGCGACCATCGTTGAGCATCACCTGGATCGCGTCAGCCTCTGAGATGACGTGGTTGTTGGTCAGTATATGGCCCTGTTTAGTCATAATGACGCCAGAGCCGAGAGAGCGTTCGATGCGCTGACGTTGAGGCCGCGGTTCACCTGAGCGTCGAAAAGTGAGGTCTTTCAGCAGTGGGTTGGGACCCTCTTGTACCAGTTTAGCGGTATAGATACTGACCACAGATGGTGTAGCCTCATGCACCGCTATGGCATAACTGACCCGTCCTCGGGCCGCATCTGCAGGCGAACTCAGGGGTAATATCCAGAGGTCGAGAATCAGCAGGGCAGCAAGCAACCCTGTTATCGCGGGCCAAATAATGAAGGTCAATTTTTTGCTCATGCGCAACCGTATGTGTGGTTAGTCGCTGCATTGTATATGATGCATGGCCAGGCGTGGCAAGTTGCTAGTGCCGTGACTGAAAACGACAGGTGATAATGGTATGAGTGTAGCCCTTACTGAACTCGGCATATACCTCGATCAGTGTTTGCGAACTGATCAGTTTCAGGATTACTGCCCCAATGGACTGCAGGTTGAAGGGAAGCCCCAGGTTGTCAGGCTCGCGACAGGCGTTACTGCCTGCCAGCGTTTTTTGGACGCAGCGATCGACTGGGGGGCTGATGCTGTGCTCGTGCATCACGGTTATTTCTGGCGCGGGGAAGCGCCGCAGGTGGTGGGAATAAAACGTCGACGGCTTGCGACTTTGTTGGTCAATGAAGTCAGCTTGTTAGCTTACCACTTACCGCTTGACGCCCACCCGCAGCTGGGGAATAACGCCCGTCTCGGCTGTTTGATGGGCATAGACCTAGCGTTTCAGGAGCCGCTGCAGCCTAACGTTAGTGGTGGTCTGGGAAATATAGGCAGCTTGCCTGAAGCTATTTCAGCTGCTGAATTCGTTGTCAAACTTGAGGGGATAACAGGGCGCAGGGCATTGCATGTGGGTCATTCAGAGTCGCCAGTGCGTCGCATTGCCTGGTGCACGGGTGCCGCCCAAGACTATATCGATGCGGCGGTGAAAGCGGGCGCTGATCTGTTCGTAACGGGTGAGGCCTCAGAGCAGACTGTGCACACCGCCAGAGAGGAGGGTATCCACTTCGTCGCCGCAGGCCATCACGCTACGGAGCGCT
This sequence comes from uncultured Haliea sp., assembly GCA_913061115.1. Classification (GTDB taxonomy): domain Bacteria; phylum Pseudomonadota; class Gammaproteobacteria; order Pseudomonadales; family Halieaceae; genus Marimicrobium. The sequence continues at coordinate 4,390 of CAJXTK010000109.1, read as the reverse complement.
ATGGGGTGCAAGCGTTGGGCGACCATTTGGCGGGGCAGTTCTCTCTCGAGCACCGCTTTATCGATATTGACAATCCGGTCTAACGCGCGAGGAAATCAGGCGTCGGCCCATTTTTTCTCGGAGGCTACACCCTGTGGCTTGCGCTCTAGGCCAAACTCCTCATTGAGCATGCCTTTTTCCTCTGGTGAGCTTTTTGGAGCATAATCGAGAGGGGGTTGGATATGGGCCAGATGAGCCGGAATTTCCGTTTGATCGATATTGTCCTCAGTACGCTCTAAGGAGATTGGACCTTCACCTTGGCATAGTGCAGCGGCACCGGTAGCCAATTGGTTGTGGACCTCCCGGTAGCTGTCGGTCAGATTGTTGAGCAGCTTTGCCGTTTCCGTAAAGTGTTCGACTACCTCGTTCTCATAGGTTTTCTTGTCTTGCATCACCTGATCCAGTTTTCGCGACACATCCTGGTATTTTTTCGCCGTTCCTGATGTGCGACGACCCGCAAGCCAGCCTAGCCATAAACCCACTATGGCAATTGCGGCGCCCATCGCCCACAGGATTTCCACGCTATATACAGGTGATTCCACAAAAAAGTCCTCATTCTCAAAAATTGATAAGCCAGTATACCCCGAATGTTTAATAGGCAGTAGTTTCTGTCTTAAACGGGAGGTGTCGTTGCCAAGTGCGGAGGCTCTGGTTACAGTGTGCCGTTTTTAAGCCATTCGGGATTAGGCAGCCCCAGACATGACGACACCCTGGCAGCGCTATCAAACTGACCTGCAACGTGAGGATTTTTCCCATGACGCTGCACAAGAGCAGGCTGTGCTCTTATTGCAAGATCTATACGAGCGTTTGGTGGCAGCTCATCATGGGTACGGTAGTGATTTGAAAGTCTGGGTGCACAAACTTCGCCGGCGTGAAGTAGAGCCCCAGGTCGGTCTCTACTTTTGGGGCGGTGTGGGACGGGGTAAGACCTATCTTATGGATACCTTTTTTGAGTGCTTGCCCTTCAGTCGTAAGTCGCGCGTACATTTCCACCGTTTTATGCAGCGGGTTCATAAGGAGTTAGCGACGCTTGAGGGAGAAAAGAACCCGTTGGAGCTTGTAGCAGATAAGCTTGCTAAAGAAGCCCGCATTCTTTGTTTTGACGAATTTTTTGTCACCGACATTGGGGACGCAATGATTCTTGGAGGGCTGATGAAGGCGCTGTTCGCTCGTGGAGTGACCTTAGTGGCGACCTCCAATATTGAGCCCCAAAAGCTTTATGAGAACGGTTTGCAGCGCCAGCGTTTTCTACCTGTGATAGACCTGATAGAGAAATATACGCACGTTCTCAATGTCGATGCCGGCGTGGATTACCGCTTGCGTACGTTACAGCAGGCAACGCTGTACCACTTTCCGTTGAATGAAGAGGCCGACAGGAGCCTGGAGGACAGTTTTTCACGTCTCGCGGGGGAGCCGGGTAAGCACTGGGAGCGTCTTGTGATTAACCATCGGTACCTGACGTGCCGCTGCGTGGCAAATGGTGTGGCCTGGTTTGACTTCGCTGAGCTGTGTGATGGCCCGCGCTCCCAGAATGATTACATTGAACTCGCGCGTGTATTTCACTCCGTACTTATTTCTGGGGTGCCAGTATTTGACCCTGATAAAAACGATCAGGCGCGCCGATTCGTTAATTTGGTGGATGAGTTCTATGACCGCAACGTCAAGCTCGTGCTGACGGCGGCCAAACCACTGCTGGAACTCTACGCAGGCGGGAAGCTGGCGTTTGAATTTCAGCGAACCGTCTCTCGGCTGTTGGAGATGCAGTCTTACGAGTACCTTGCTCGCGAGCATCGACATTAGACTGTCTGGCATAAGCTTGTGCAAGCCGGTGGACGCGCTTTCAGAGCAAGTCGGGCTGTTTTCGGGCCCCAATGCGGGGATGACTTGTCTTAGGCTCGATCTGTGTCATGCTCCGCAGGTTGCTGGGTGATAAAATTTGTTGAATTCGTAGCTTGAAAATGCTCGTTCCATTGGGTAGTATTCGCGCTCTCGAAATTAGACTCCTCTAACAGGCAGTTATTGATGAAAACTTACAGTGCCAAAGCGGAAAATGTTGCACGAGACTGGTTCGTGGTGGACGCCGCAGACAAGACCCTAGGGCGCTTGGCAAGCGAAATTGCGCACCGTTTGCGCGGTAAGCACAAGGCCGAATACACGCCCCACGTGGATACGGGTGACTACATCGTGGTTGTCAACGCAGAAAAAGTACGGGTCACCGGCGCCAAAGCAACCGACAAGATGTATCATCACCACACAGGTTACCCTGGCGGCTTGAAATCAATTTCCTTCGAGAAATTGATAGCCAAGGCGCCTGAACGAATCATTCAGGGCGCAGTAAAAGGCATGTTGCCTCGTAATACTCTGGGTCGGGCCATGTTTAAAAAACTGAAAGTGTATGCCGGTAGTGAGCATCCCCATACAGCCCAGCAGCCCCAAGCTCTGAACATCTAACGGATAAATTCTATGTCAGCTACCCAATACTATGGAACGGGTCGTCGCAAGACGTCCACCGCTCGTGTTTTTCTAAAAAGCGGCGCCGGCACCATTGTCGTTAATAAGCGTCCTCTGGATGAGTATTTTGGCCGTGAAGTGGCGCGTATGATCGTGCGACAGCCACTGGAGCTCGTTGATTTAACGGGAAAATTTGATATTAATGTGACCGTGGCCGGCGGTGGAAGTTTTGGCCAGGCTGGCGCGATTCGCCACGGCATCACGCGGGCTCTGATGGAATATGACGAGTCCTTGCGGTCGAGTTTGCGTAGTGCCGGATATGTCACGCGGGATTCGCGTGAAGTGGAGCGTAAAAAAGTCGGTCTGCGCAAAGCGCGTAAGCGTCCTCAGTTTTCCAAGCGTTAAGCGGATGGTTTGTATCCTCGGTGTTGGCGGGGATATGGATAAAACGAACAAGGCCCGGCTGCTGTGCATCCCGGGCGTTTTTTTGGGCTGGTCAAAGGCGTCAGGCCTGTCTCTTGAGTAAGCTCAACCTGTTGTAGAAAATGCATTCAAATCAAGGTGTTTTCCTTGTAACAGCAGCGCAAAATCATTAACATCTGCGTCTTTTTAGAACTGCGCTTTAGGAATAACCTATTGGGCGTAAGTTGGCCTGTAATATTGGGAGAAAAGCATGACTAGCGATGGCGTGAACTCGGGAAGAAGGACATTCCTGACAGCTGCCACGAGCGCAGTTGCTGCCGTTGGGGCTGTTGGTATATTAACGCCATTTGTAGGGTCCTGGAACCCGTCGGCAAAGGCCAAGGCAGCAGGAGCACCGGTTAAGGCGGATGTTGGTCTGTTAGAGCCCGGCCAAATGGTTGTTGTCGAGTGGCGTGGCCAGCCGGTCTATGTCGTCAATCGTACCGCCAGCCAGCTTGAAGCGCTTGCCGGCCTGAATGATCAATTGAGAGATCCCGAGTCTGAAAATACCGCGCAGCAGCCGACCTATATCACTGGCATTGAACGTTCTAGTGTCCCGAATCTATTGGTGGTCGTTGGTTTGTGTACGCACCTTGGTTGTGCGCCCAAGTATGTTCCGGAAGTCGGTGCGGCAGATATGGGTGGGGCAGAGTGGGTAGGCGGATTCTTTTGTCCTTGTCATGGTTCCAAGTTTGATTTATCCGGTCGCGTCTACGCTGGTGTTCCAGCTCCCGCTAACTTGTTAGTGCCCCCTTACTCTTTTGAGGGCGACAATGTCTTGGTGGTCGGCGTGAATCCGGAGAATGTGTGATGAGTAATATGCTGATTGGATTACGAGATTGGGTTGACGCGCGTCTGCCTATTATGAAGGCGTGGAACACGCATATGGCGCAGTATTATGCGCCGAAAAACTTCAATTTCTGGTATTTCTTCGGGGTGCTGTCCCTGTTGGTGCTAGTCAACCAGTTGCTTACTGGGATCTGGCTTACTATGAGTTACACCCCCTCCCAAGAGGGTGCGTTCGCTTCCGTTGAATACATCATGCGAGACGTCGACTACGGTTGGATACTGCGTTATATGCACTCCACTGGTGCGTCGGCGTTCTTCGTGGTGGTGTATTTGCATATGTTTCGAGCCATGCTATATGGCTCTTACAAAAAACCTCGAGAGCTGATCTGGATTTTCGGCATGCTTATCTTTGTCGTCCTGATGGCTGAGGCCTTCGTTGGCTATGTGTTGCCATGGGGCCAGATGTCCTACTGGGGTGCACAGGTCATTATCTCTCTATTCGGCGCCATTCCCTACTTTGGCGAGGATATTGTGACATGGATCCGCGGCGACTATTTGCTCTCCGGCATCACGCTGAACCGTTTTTTCGCGCTGCACGTGGTGGCTTTGCCTATTATTTCTGTCTCTTATACACATCTGACGCTGCCGA
>CAJXTK010000108.1 GCA_913061115.1 uncultured Haliea sp. | reverse complement strand
GCAGCGTCAGATGTGTATAAGAGACAGTCCGCCAGCTGCGTAATAATTGCAGCGGGCATGAGCTTTTCGCACTGCCCCGCATAGTCGGTGAGCGTGATACCACCTGCCTCGACTATGGCATTGCGCACGCGCTCACGACAAATAAAAGTTACATGGTGCCCGCAAAGTTGTAACAACCCGCCCACATAACAACCGGTAGAGCCTGCACCAAAAATTGCAATTTGCATTAAATATTTAAATCATACAGGTTGTAGTCTTTTAGCGACGCAGTCACGGATTCATCCCAGTGAAAAACCTTTCCCGACTCAACAAAGGGCTGATATTGGTAAGGCTCCTCGTGAGGAAAACGCTGCTTGCGCGCATCAATAGCGTAGCCAATGACTTTGGATCGCTCTTCAATTAACGCAGCATGGAAAATGACAGGTTCGCTGTACATACCTGCACCGCGTATGTCCAATACCGAGGAACGCCGATGAAAACCAAAATTGACGGTAACTCTCGGTTCATAGCCACAATTTGGAAACGAGCCGTGCAACAATTGTCGGTTACAGATAATCACATCGCCGGGATTGCACACTAAAGGGACCATGCCTTCGATCCTCTCACTACCCGCCGCTTCAACCAATTTTACGATATCGATCTTCCCGACCTTGTGGCTGCCAGGCTTTACCCAAACGCCATTGACTGCAGTACTACCATAGACCTGCGCCATGAAATTGAAGCCGTGCATGCCCTCGTCAAACTCATTACTGTTCCAATGCGTATCGCCATCTTGGTGCCAAGATACAGCAGCACCAATGCCTGGATCTTTAATAAACAAAGATTCGTTAAAAGGCGCAAAATCTTTGCCGTTGATGGCTTCAGCCACTCGTAAAAGCTGCGGATGCCCATAAACATGTAAGCAGGTTTCAGAAAATTGCAGTGAGCCAAGTAAAATAAAGGGCGCGTGCTCGGGAGCATTTTCATCAGCTTGCGGCTCAAATAATTTAACTTGGTGCCGCCCATTCGCCAGTTCGGTCCCGCCTAGGGGGTCGCCGAGCGGTTTTGACCAGATTAGATTAAGCGACTTACAATCGGCGCCTAAGGCAGGCTTCCCGTCTTTGGTCAGCTTGCCGTTTGGCTCCGAGGGGAAAGTAGTGCGCAGCTGCTGTAGCTCAGCATCTATGGCCTGCAGCTCCTCTGCACCCAGCACCCCCTCGAATACATAAAAGCCATATTTAGAGTAAGCATCTTGAATGTCCTGTGCCAAATTACCGCCTGCATCAAAGCGAAGAGGGCCGCGGTTACTCATGATAAGGGCTTGCTTCTCGCCTTCGACGAGGTAAGTCCGCATAGCGTCGGCCTGTTCGCCATAATGTGCTGCACAGGCCTCAATTGATTTGCTGATATCTTGCTTCATAATGTTTACTTTAATTTTATGTTTTTGCATACACACAGATTTAATGGCATGTAAAATCTGCTGTCAAGTCTTTCAGCTCCCTAGAGTGCCACTATGAAAGCAATAACCCCGGCTAAGGGCAATATCACGCGCCAGGCGAACAAAGTGCTGCGCCGCCAGCGGATCATGGATACCGCCCGGCGATTGATAGCTAGCAGAGGGTATGAGGCCTTTACCATCAGTGAATTGGCCATCGAGGCCAACGTGTCTGCACCCACCATTCACAACTTGGTGGGTAAAAAACAAGACATTTTCGTGCTACTAGTCTCTGAAATGGTAGACCTGGTAGACGCGGTTATGTCTAAGCCCAGCGCCAGCGACCCAATTGAAGGCGCCGAAATTTTCATCGATAATTTGCTGAGCCTATTCAAAAAGGATGAAGTTTTCTACCGCGCCGCATTTGTTACTGGAGAACGAACGCAGCTATTTGAACATGAGTTGCCCGGCGGTATTTACAACCAATCGCTAAAGATCGCTGAGCAAATTTGCGCTGCAGCAAAAAAAAATGGGTTTCTTAAGGGTGATATCAACACCTCGTTACTTGCCGAACAACTTTTTGGCTGCCAGCGACTGGCCCGCCAAGACTGGGTCAATGGCTACATTGACCTTGAGCACTACCGCACACAAGTGCTAGTTGGTATGTTGACCACTTACGCCGCGGACGCAACACCAGGTTTTCATGCCCGACTTTGCAAGAAAATAAAGGAGCTTAATAGCGGCCAATAAAATATTGCCCGCTGCATAATTCACATGGGTGATGGCTACCATCTCTGTGCAGCTAATTAAATCGCTTGAGCTGGGCCGCGAACCGAAAAGGCCAAAACTACTCTTTTTTTTAAATCGGGGAATTCTATTTCGGGCTCAGAATTACCTTCTGATGTAACTCAGCGGTTACCCTGACAATACAAATATTGCGCAGGCCCCCCGGCCCCTAACTTCGCCTAGCCATCGAAAAGTGTGAGGCACAATCGTGTGGCACATTGCGACACAAAAGCCAAGTAAGAGTGAATAAAACCCTTTTAGGTAGTGGGTTCTTAGGGAGCAAAAAAGAGTGTTGGTGCCCAGAGACAGAATCGAACTGCCGACACGGGGATTTTCAATCCCCTGCTCTACCGACTGAGCTATCTGGGCAATAATGCGCAACCGCAATTGGCGCGTATTAAACCTGTCTGGGCAGCGCGAGTCAAGTTGCTCTGATGTATGCCGCGGGGCTGGCGGGCTACTCTGAGGGCGGAACGTAACCCTCTGCCCGATCATAGTCTTCCCCTGAAAAGTATTTATCCATCTCTGTTTGCAGATACTTTCTCGCCTCCGGATCCACCAGGCTCAGGTGCTTTTCGTTGATCAGCATGGTTTGGTGGCCCTGCCAGTCTAGCCACGCTTTTTTAGAGACATTGTCGAACACGTCCTGACCTTTAGGGCCCGGATAAGGAGGCGCGTCGAGTCCTTCCAATTCTTCCCCGTACTTCTTGCAAAAAATCATCCGAGACATGCTTGTTACTCCGTTTGTGGTGGGTGGCGCGCCAGCTTTTCCAGCAGCGAAGCCACCGGGGCCGCGAGGCCGATTTGTGGTGGGTTGTTCAGGTTATACCAGAGCTGCCCTGAGGCTTCCATCACCGCGTGTGGGGTGGTGCCAAGTTCTACTATGATGGGTGTGATATCCAGGTGGTAGTGGCTGAACGTATGACGAAAGCCCGGTTGAGGCGCTACTGTTATCGGTTCAATGCCCCATCGGTCCAGACAGTGCTGCACACTTGTCTGTGGGTCACTGATCTCGGGAAAGCACCACAAGCCGCCCCAGATGCCGCTGGATGCGCGCTTCTCCAACCAAACATCGCCTTGTGCACTGCGTACGATCAGAAAGCAGGTGGTTTTGACGGGTACAATTTTACGCGGTTTTTTGCCCGGATAGTCACGTTGATCGCCATTGGCCAGTGCCTGGCAGTCTGCTGCCAGCGGGCAGAGCGTGCAGGCAGGCGTCGACCGGGTGCAAACGGTCGCGCCCAGGTCCATCATGGCCTGAGTGTAGTCGGCGCAACGTTCGGTCGGCGTATATTGCTCGGCAACATCCCATAGTCGTTGGTGCACGGCAGACTGTCCGGGCCAGCCCCCCACGCGCCGGTAGCGTGCTAGCACCCGCTTGACGTTGCCATCGAGAATGCTCGCGCGCTGCCCAAAGGCAATACTCACAATGGCGCCGGCGGTGGAGCGACCCACGCCGGGCAGGTCACATAGCCCTTCGATCGTGTCGGGAAATTGTCCGTCTAGGACGTTTGCCACCTGTTTTGCGGCCTTGTGCAGGTTTCTCGCTCTGGCGTAATAGCCCAGCCCCGTCCACAGGTGCAACACGGCATCTTCCGGCGCATCCGCGAGTGTTTGCACATCCCCAAAGGCAGCCATAAAACGCTCAAAATAAGGAATGACCGTCTTCACCTGAGTTTGCTGCAGCATGATTTCTGACACCCATACGCGGTAGGGGCTGGTGTCCTGTTGCCAGGGCAGGTCTTTGCGGCCGCACTGGTCAAACCATTCAAGGACGCGTTTAGAAAAAGGTTCAGGACTTGGCATGAAGAAGAATCGGGTGCCGATTGGCGTCACAGAGTAATGCCTCACCTGCCATAGTGCCAGTGAATTAAGCCTTGTGTTCCCTTATAATATGCCTCTTTTCGGGGGCTTTCCTTGAAACCAATCGAGTGGAGAGAACGATGGCTGCGCGCAAGGCCACAGTAACGCGAGATACGCTGGAGACCCAGATCACCGTTTCGGTGAACCTGGACGGCTCCGGTAAAACGGCGTTCGACACAGGCATCCCTTTTTTAGAACATATGTTGGATCAGGTTGCGCGTCACGGCATGGTTGATCTGGACATCAAGGCCAACGGTGACCTGCACATCGACGACCACCACACGGTCGAAGACATTGGCATCACCCTGGGGCAAGCCGTCGCTCAGGCGGTGGGCGACAAGAAGGGCATCCTCCGGTATGGCCATGCGTATGTGCCGCTGGATGAGGCCCTTTCACGGGTGGTGATTGATTTTTCCGGCCGCCCTGGCATCGTATTTCAGGTGCCGTTTACGCGCTCCTCGGTGGGCGGTTTCGACGTGGATTTGTTTATGGAATTTTTTCAGGGCTTTGTGAACCATGCCCTCGTCACCCTGCACGTGGATAACCTGCGCGGCGACAACAGCCACCACCAGATAGAGACCGTCTTTAAGGCCTTTGGTCGTGCGCTGCGCATGGCCTTGACGGCCGATCCACGTATGGAGGGCATCATGCCCTCGACCAAAGGCGTGTTGTAAACAGGGATCCAGGGTATGAGTGGTATTGTCGCCGTTATTGACTACGGCATGGGTAACCTGCATTCCGTCGCCAGCGCGTTGGAGCATGTTGGCGCGAGTGAGGTGGTGGTCACGCACGACGCCGATGTGATCCGACAGGCTGATCGCGTGGTGTTCCCGGGTGTGGGCGGCATTCGTGACTGTATGTCGGAAATTCGCCGCCTCAAGTGTGATGAACTTCTGGCGCAGGCGTTAACGCAGCAGCAGGTGCCCGTGCTGGCGATCTGTGTGGGTCTGCAGGCCCTGATGAGTCGTTCGGAAGAAAACGACGGCGTAGATTGTCTCGACACGATTCCCGGAGAGGTCCGTTATTTTGGCAACCCGCTCACCGATGCTGAGGGCGCGCGTCTGAAGGTGCCGCACATGGGTTGGAACGAAGTGCACCAGACGATGAATCATCCCTTATGGGCGGGCATTCCTGATATGACCCGCTTTTACTTTGTGCACAGCTATTACGCGCACGCGTGGGATCGCAGCCTGTTGGCAGGCAGCGTCCAATATGGCGTTAGCGCTGATGCGGCATTGGCCCGCGACAACCTGTTTGCAGTGCAATTTCACCCGGAGAAAAGTGCGACTGCCGGGCTAAGACTGCTGAAAAATTTTCTGGAGTGGAACGGACAATGCTGATCATCCCCGCAATTGATTTAAAAGACGGACAGTGTGTGCGTCTGCGTCAGGGCCTGATGGATGACAGCACGGTTTTTTCTGACGACCCGGTAGCGATGGCGGTGCGTTGGGTTGAGGCCGGTTGCCGACGTTTGCATTTAGTGGACCTGAACGGTGCCTTTGCCGGTGAGCCGGTTAACGGTTCAGTGGTAACGGCTATCGCTGCAGCTTACCCTGATTTGCCAATACAAATTGGCGGGGGTATCCGCACTCTGGAAACCATCGAGCACTACATCAATGCCGGTGTCAGCTACGTGATTATTGGCACCAAAGCCGTCAAAGAACCTGAATTTGTGGCCGAGGCCTGCGCGGCTTTCCCCGGCAAAGTCATCGTGGGTCTGGACGCCAGAGACGGTCTTGTCGCCACTGACGGTTGGGCTGAGGTGTCCGAGGTGCGCGCCACCGATCTTGCTCGGCGCTTTGAGTCCGACGGCGTGGCCGCCATCGTCTACACCGATATCGCGCGCGACGGCATGATGCAGGGCGTCAACGTTGAAGCGACTGTGGCGATGGCGCAGGCCTCTAGTATTCCGGTGATCGCCTCTGGTGGCATCACCGATATTCAGGATATCCGGGCATTGATGAACGTGGCGCATACGGGCATTTGTGGCGCCATTACAGGCCGAGCGATTTATGAAGGCACGCTGGATGTGGCCGACGCACAGCGGCTGTGTGATGAGGGGGTCGCCTAGCCATGGGTCTGGCCAAACGTATTATTCCCTGCCTCGATGTCGAGAACGGGCGCGTCGTAAAGGGCGTGAACTTTGTGGATATTCGCGATGCCGGTGATCCGGTGGAAATCGCTATGCGGTATAACGAGCAGGGTGCCGACGAGTTATGCTTTCTCGATATCACCGCCAGCCACGAAGGCCGCGATACGACCGTCCATACCGTCGAGCAGATCGCTGAGCACGTGTTCATTCCATTGACCGTTGGCGGCGGCATTCGCGCGATAGAAGACATTCGCACCATGCTGAATGCGGGTGCCGACAAAGTCAGTATCAATACGGCCGCCATTCACAATCCTGAACTGGTGCGAGAATCTGCCCAGCGCTTTGGCTCTCAGTGCATCATAGTCGCAATTGATGCCAAGCGAGTGGACGATGTGGAGGGTCAGCCCCGCTGGGAAATATTCACCCACGGTGGACGCAAGCCTACCGGTATTGACGCAGTCGCTTGGGCGATGAGAATGGCTGAGCTGGGCGCGGGGGAAATTCTCCTGACCAGTATGGATCGAGACGGCACTAAAAATGGTTTTGAGTTAGGGGTGACGCGGGCGATTACCGATGCCGTTGAAATTCCCGTGATTGCTTCTGGTGGTGTGGGCACGTTGGATCATCTTGTTGACGGTGTCATTCAAGGCGGTGCCGATGCGGTGTTGGCTGCGAGTATCTTCCACTTCGGCGAGTACACCGTGCCCCAGGCGAAAGCCTATATGGCCCAGCACGGCATTGAGGTGCGGCGGTAATTAGCGCTTAGGGTGTATCCGCGGCTTTGGCGGCTACTTTTTTCTCATGCAACCGAAGAATGTTCAGGCCTTTTAATAGGGCAAGAGCTTCGTATAACTGGTTATCATCGGTGAGTAACTCTGTTTCGACGACGACGTCCTGCTTGCTCTGACGAGTGCCGTTGGCATTGCTGAGGTGGCCTGACAGATCCGCTTCGCTGATCCGTTGCGTGTTGTCATAGGCGGTGATGATAGCGCGCTCGACGAGAATGTCCGGCACGATGCCTTCGGCCTGTATAGAGCGGCCATTGGGTGTAAAGTACAGTGCAGTAGTGAGTTTGATCGCACGGGAATCAGACATAGGCAGCACGCTTTGCACGGACCCTTTGCCAAAACTTTGGGTGCCCATAATGACAGCGCGGCTGTGATCTTGCAGGGCGCCGGCAACAATTTCTGAAGCGCTGGCGGAGCCTTGGTTGATCAGCACAACAATCGGCACACCGTCAGTGGCGTCGAGTGGAGCGGCGTCATAACGTGTATCCGAGCCGCTGACACGACCCTCAGTGTAGACGACATTACCTTCGTCCATGAACAGCTCAGCCACATCGACACTGGCACGTAAAATGCCACCGGGGTTGTTGCGTAGGTCTAGTACAAGCCCTTTGAGCTCCCCTTTTGAGAGAAGTTTATCCAGCGATTTTTTTACGTCCGCGCCTGTGCTGCTTTGAAACTGGGCTATGCGGATGTAACCGTAACCGGGCGCTAGTATGCGCTGACGTACGCTGGCAACCTTAATCACATTGCGCACAAGGGTGACGTCGAAGGGCTCGCTGTTGCCGGGTCGGCCGATAGAGAGCACGATTTTGCTGTCCTTGGGGCCGCGCATTATCTCGATAGCCTCGTTCAGAGACATGCCTTTCACCGGAACGTTATCCAGTTTGAGAATGATGTCACCACTTTCTAGGCCGGCGTCTGCTGCGGGCGAGCCATCGATAGGGGCGATGATTTTGACGTAGCCATTTTCCGTTCCTACCTCCAAGCCCAGCCCGGTAAATTCGCCGGACGTGGAATCTTGTAGGCCCTGATAAGCGTCTTCTGTCAGGTACATCGAGTGCGGGTCGAGGCCCATCAACATGCCCTCAATGGCGAACTCCAGCAGTGTGCTGTCATCAATTTCTTCGACATAGCCTGTTCGAATCTGGTTGAACACTTCGGCGAAAGTGCGCAGTTCATCCAGCGGCAGTGCGGCCTGTTCTTCTGCCGCAGTCGGCGGAATGGAAACCGCCAGTGCGAGAGCGGCAGTCATGCTAGTCAGTGTAGGGCGGAGCCAAGAATTAAAGCGCATGGGTGTGGTCTGCGAGTCGGTAGCTTGAAGGCTACAGTTTACCTTATTCTTTATTAAGAATGACATGTGCGTTAGCGTTCCACAGATTTAGCTTTTACACCAATTTGCCGGGTTGGTGGGCTTGCCGTTATGACGTACTTCGAAATATACGGCGGCCTGTTCCAGGCCGCCACTGTTGCCTACGGTGCTGATGGGACTGCCGGCAGTGACCCACTCGCCGACCTCCCGCAGTAGACTCTCGTTGTGTGCGTAGAGGCTCATATAGCCGTCACCGTGATCGATAATCACTAGCAGTCCAGAGCCTCGCAACCAGTCAGCATAGACCACGCGGCCGTGATGGATGGCCTTGACAGTAGTCCCTTCCTTTGCCGCTATCGTGATGCCCTGCCACTGCATTTTACCTGCGTTGCGTGAGCGACCGAACTGATTGCTCTGCTTGCCTTCTACCGGCCAGGCCATGTTGCCTTTGGCGCTGTCAAAGGTTGCATAGTTGGCGGGGACTTCCAGGTCGACGATGGCTTCTTCGATGGCTTGCAAGAGGTCTTCGAGTTGCTGTCGGTCCTGCTCTTTCTGTTTTAGTTGGGCGCTGTTACTGCGTATGCTTTGATCCAGTTGAGTCACGGCCAGTGTGCGGTTGGCCTGTGCTGCAGTGAGATTGACCTGCTGTTCTTCCAGAGTCTGACCGCGGGCTTCCAGCTCTGCCACAGTGGTATCAATGCGGTTCTGCAGCGCCACCAATTGACGCAGGTTTTCACGATACTCTGCGATCATGGTGTTGCGAGCCCGGAAAAAATAGCGGTAGTAGCCCAGCGACCGCGCCACAGTGTGTGGGCTTTTCTGGCTCAATAGCACTTTGACTTGTCCCTGGCGGCCGACCTGCCAAGCGGTCTTCATTTCCACGGCAATACGCGCCTGTTGCTCGTCGCGAGCCTTCTCATGTTGGCCGCGCTGTTCTTCCAGATCGGCCAGCTTGTTGGCGCTGTCTTCAAAGGCTTGTTGATTCTTGGCTATATCGCGTTGTAGCGTTCCCAGTTCTATCTCGGTTTTTTTCAGTTGTGTTTGTAGCGCAGTCTGGCGGTCACTGGCATTGGATATTTCCGCTGTGATGCGTGTTATTTCGACGTCAAGTTGGTGCAGCTGTTGTCGCGTTTTTTCTTCATCGGATTGTGCGACGCCCTGACATGATAAGCCGAGAAACAGCAGGGCAAACAGTCTTTTCCAGAGGGCAGGTAGGGCCAGAGCTGGCCTGTGCATGTCAGGCATCGACGCAGCCCCGGCAAAGGTGTCTATAGGTCAAGTGCGCTCGGTGAGGAGGCTGATGCCCGTCATTTCTGACGGCTGCGGCAGTTCCATCAAGTCGAGAAGGGTC
>CAJXTK010000107.1 GCA_913061115.1 uncultured Haliea sp. | reverse complement strand
CGTGGGCTCGGAGATGTGTATAAGAGACAGACGTGGACCCGATGTTTTTCCAATTCAAGTCGCTGAAATCACCGCGCATCAGACGCTGCAATATTGCAGGCGTGTTGCTGGTATCTTTTTTTGTTTTGGCATACGACAACGGAACCTCTTCTTCCAGCCTAGCGAGCACGGCATTCAACTGTGCATCACCAATAACTACCGGCTCCTGTGCTTCGAACAAACTTGCCCCGAGGTCGGCCAGCTGTCCTGCAATTCCCTGGCATCGTCTGCAGTGAGAGATATGTAGCGAAACACAGGCTGACTGAGTCAGCGGCAGCGAGCCTGCGGCATATTCTGTGATAAGGTCGAGATCTGGGTGAAAATTTGTCATAGTACTATTTCTCAAATCGGATTTGTAGTTTCTGGAGAGCCAATCGCACGCGCGACTTTACTGTTCCCAGAGGGATATCCAGCTCTCCGGCGACTTCAGAGTGAGATTTTCCCTCCATATACACTTTTGCGAGGATTTGGGCTTGATCGTTGGGCAGTTCATCGATAAGACCTCTAATCTTGTCCCTACCGCGCTTTTGATGCAGTACCATAAACGCTTCTTCGCTTTCCTGTGAGCCTGATACGTCGTCCGCTGATAGCGGGGTGTCAAATTTCTGCAGACGGCGAAATAGGTCGGTTCGACTGTTGCGCGCTATCGTATAAATCCAGGTACTGGCGGCAGCCTTTTCCGCATTGAACGCTCCCGCTTTTTGCCAAACCTTTAACATTACCTCTTGAACCAACTCATCGGCGTTGTTAGCGGAAAGCGTAGAACCTGACAAAGCGAAAGCTTTCATTAATGGGGCAAAATGTCGAAATAGCCGTGTGAAGGCTGCTCGGTCCTCGTGCTGTCCAATTAAAGTGAGACACTCACTCCACTCATCCGTGCGTTTTCCACTAGGCTCAATTTGCGCGTCTGTCTCATCATCAAACTTGTCTGTCACAGTCATCATTCTCTGGGGCCTTAAATGAGTCAAAGAGTATACGCGTCAACGGGCAGATGGATCACTCCAATTCATCATCATTTAGCGTGTAGTTAGGCTAAGAAGGCTCTACAGGAGGAAAATCCATGTGAAATCTAGTCAAAACTGATCCATATACTGGCTGTTGCCGTAACTCGCTGAGATAATATAATGTCCTATGAGATGCCGGCAGTGAGAGAATTGCAATAATGAAGGTCGCCGTGATTGGGTCAGGCATATCAGGTCTAGCCTGCGCACACTACCTCAGCGATGAGCATGAGGTCTGGGTTTATGAGGCGGCGCGCAAGATTGGCGGCCACACAGCTACCGTGGACGTGAAACTCGGCACCCGGCACTACGCCATCGACACCGGTTTCATTGTATTCAATGACTGGACTTATCCTTGCTTCATTGAATTAATGAACGAACTGGGTGTTTCTAGCAAGCCGACAGCCATGGGTTTTAGTGTGCGGGACCCTGAGTCAGGTCTTGAATATTCTGGTACGAATCTCGATACTCTTTTTGCCCAGCGTCGTAATCTAGTATCTTTATCCTTCATCGGTATGGTTCGCGATATCCTACGATTTAACCGCGAGGCGGTTGTTGACCTTGACGACGGTAAGATCGAAGATAACGAGACACTGGGTGCCTACCTTGTGAGAAAGGGCTACAGTGAGAAATTTAAGCGCCATTACTTGGCGGCTATGGGCTCTGCGATCTGGTCTGCCGACTGTGACACCATCCTAGATTTCCCGGTTATTTTTTTCCTGAGATTTTTTCGGAATCACGGGCTGCTGTCGGTGAAAGACAGGCCGCAGTGGCGTGTTATTGAAGGCGGCTCCAGGGAGTATCTGCGCCCCTTGTGCGCGCGCTTCTCAGAGCGTATTTCTGTCGGCAACGCGGTGACTAGTGTCGCCAGGCATGCTGGGAAAGGAGTGACATTGACCATGGCAGATGGTCAGCGACTGAGCTTTGATCAGGTTGTATTTGCGACCCACTCTGATCAGGCGCTGGCGCTATTGGAAGAGCCGTCTGTGCTAGAGACAGAAATTCTCAGCGCCATTCCCTATCAGACCAATGATGTTGTATTGCATACAGATATCCGTATGCTGCCGCGTAAGACGAAAACATGGAGTAGCTGGAACTATACTCTCGGGGAAAGAGAGAATCGCGCGATTGTGACCTATAACATGAATATTCTTCAGGGGATTCAAGCGCCTGAAACATTCTGCGTCACACTGAATAATACCGCAGCGATCAATCCGCATAAGGTTATAGGCCGCTTTGAATACGATCATCCGGTGTTCTCGTTAGAGGGGTGTGCCGCACAACAACGCTGGGATCAAATCAATGGCGTAGGCAGCACATGGTACTGTGGCGCCTACTGGCAAAACGGTTTCCACGAGGATGGGGTGGTCAGTGCGCTTCGCGTTGCCAATGGTCTGTGCAGCAAGCATGTGGCAGCTGCGTGAAGTCACGGATCTACCAAGGTATCCTCAGGCACCGTAGGGCAGTTCCAGGCCGTCATGAGTTCCAGTATAGGGTTATCATGCCCTACCTATGTCTGGATGAGTTACCCCATATTTTTGCCAAAACACCGTTCTGGTCTGCCACAGGCAGGGCCCTGGCCCAGTTTAGGCGCAGTGATTTTCTCGGTGATCCCGCGCTTCCCCTGCAGGATGAAGTGCGGCGACGAATACGCGAGGAAACCGGTGCGGAGCAGGTCGGTCCGATTTACTTGTTGGCTAACTTGCGCTACTTCGGTTTTGTGATGAACCCTATCGGCTGCTATTATTGTTTTAATGAAGATGAGACGCGTTTAGACTATGTTGTTGCAGAGGTGAACAACACGCCGTGGAATGAGCGGCATAGTTATGTGCTTGAGGGCCCGGAACAGGGCCGCTGGTTGCGAACCACGTTTGATAAGCAATTGCATGTGTCACCCTTCAACCCTATGAAGATGCGCTATCGTTGGCGCAGTAATACGCCTGATCGACGGCTGGTGTTGCACATGGAGAACCTCTTGGAGGAGGAAAAGGTGTTCGATGCCACACTGTCGCTGTCAGCCCAGCCGATGTCTGCTGGTAACTTGAATAAATTACTTTTCCGTTACCCGCTGATGTCGGTGAAGGTAGCGCTGGCCATCTATTGGCAGGCTCTGCGGCTCTACATCAAAGGAATGCCAGTCTATACCCACCCCGCAAATGATGCGATAGGAGCAAAGAATGAATGAAGTCAGTATCGGCACGTTGCGTTTACCACAGACGCGCAGTGCTAGGGTTGGCGAAAAAATAGCCAGGGAAGCCATCTTCAGGTTACTCAGTAAGTTGCAGGTTGGCTCATTAACGCTGCATGAGGGACCGTGCAGCCATCATTTCGGTAGTATAGACAAACCACACGAGCCGCAGGCAGAAGTGCATATACACAGTCCCGCTGTGTACTCACAAATGCTCACTGGTGGCTCGATTGGGTCCGGTGAGGCGTATATGAAGGGTTATTGGTCTTCGCCTGATGCAATGGACGTTATGCGTATATTCAGTGCCAACCTTGTATTACTGAATAAGTTTGACGCGAGTCAGTCCGTCTTTATAAAGCTGGCATTGAAGATTGCCCACCGTTTCAACCGCAATACCTACAAAGGATCGCAGTTAAATATTGCTGCTCACTATGATCTTGGTAATGAATTTTTTCAGCTGTTTCTTGATCCTACAATGATGTATTCATCGGCCTTATTTTCGGACAAGTCCGCTAGTCTTGAAGTGGCATCGGAGACCAAGCTCGATGAACTCTGTCAGCAACTTGAATTAAAGCCTGGTGATCATTTATTGGAGATAGGCACAGGTTGGGGTGGAATGGCGATACATGCGGCGAAGAATTTCGGTTGCCGAGTCACCACAACAACGATATCACAGGAGCAGTACGACTTCGCTTCCGCTAGAGTCATGGAAGAGGGGCTTGAAGGCCAGATTACACTATTGTGCGAAGACTATCGCAATCTTACCGGGGAATATGACAAGCTGGTGTCCGTTGAGATGATTGAAGCTGTAGGCCATGATTTCTATCAGAATTATTTCCGCATGTGTTCTGGACTTCTCAAGCCCAATGGGAAAATGGTGATTCAGGCCATTACAATGGCGGATCAGCGTTATAAAGAGGCGCGAGACTCCGTTGATTTTATCAAGCGCTATATCTTCCCTGGGGGCTGTTTACCTTCTGTCGCAGTGATGGCTCAGCATATCGCGCGTGACACGGATATGCAGATCGTGCATTTACGGGACATCACGAATGACTACGCTGAGACATTGGCACATTGGCGCCAACGATTCCTTGCCAATCTCGAGGCGGTGCGGGGCATGGGATTCAGTGAGGAGTTTGTTCGGATGTGGGATTTCTACCTGTGCTATTGCGAGGGAGGCTTCCGTGAGCGCGTTATCAGTACGGTGCAACTGGCATTCGCTAAGCCTGACTATCGGTTTCAGGGCTCAGTTGCCCCCGTTTGTGAATGAAAATCTACGGAAAAATAGATCTGAAGCGCGCGTGTCTGCGTATTTAACTCCAAGCTAACGATACGAGGTCCGTGTTATGGAAAAAGCTTTGATGCAAACCGTAATTGCCGCTCCGCAGGTGATGTCTGAAGACGCTCGGAGTGTGCGCGATGCGCTGATAATGCGTGGGCTTGAAACGCCTTTGATCGAGAATGGCCTTACTCGTGACCAAAAATTTGAGCGTATCAAAGACGCATTTGAAGAGATTGCCTCCACGCTTGGTCTAGATCTTGAAGACGATAGCTTGTGTGACACGCCAAAGCGTATCGCCAAAATGTATGTTGATGAAATCTTTTCTGGCCTAGACTATGCGCGCTTTCCCAAAGCCACCGCGATCGACAACAAAATGGGTGTGGAGGAGATGGTGCGCATTGATGATATTTCGATGGTGAGCACTTGCGAGCATCACTTTGTCACCATCGACGGTATGGCGAGTGTTGCTTACATTCCGGCGAGCAGAATCATCGGCTTGTCCAAGGTAAATCGTATTGTTCGGTTCTTTGCCCAGAGACCTCAGGTTCAAGAGCGACTAACGCAGCAGGTGCTGGTAGCCTTACAAACTCTTCTAGAGACTGAGAACGTCGCCGTCAGCATCAACGCGGTTCATTACTGCGTCAAAGCCAGAGGAGTGATGGACTCTAATTCGCGGACTCGCACCACCGCACTGGGTGGGCAGTTCAAAAAAGACTCTCGCACAAGAGCGGAATTCCTCTCCGCGTAAAGTCTGTGCAACCGGTCATGCGTACCTGCGAGTCAGCGCTCTGAGAGCGCTCTGTGAGAGGTGCACTATTAAGGAGAGCCGGGTGAACCTGTTCACATCAGCCCGTTCGGGCGGCCCTGCATTAGCTAAGATAGCGAATGTTTTGATGTTCAATGTCAGTTGGTTCGCTATATTACTCACGCAGTCGTCTTTTATCGCGCCGGTTATTGTGTTGCTGCACGTGTCTGCACATTTTTATCTTATGGGAAAAGGAAGACCTGAATTGCTGGTTGTGGCCGGTGTAACAGCGTTTGGTCTTGTCGTCGACCAGATATTGTTCGCAACGGGTGTATTTAATTTAGGAGGCCAGTCGACCTATGCGCCACTCTGGTTGACCTGCTTGTGGCCAGTTTTTGCGACGACCTTGATGCATGCATTTGACTGGCTTCAAAGCAGGACCATCTTATCCAGCATTCTTGGCGCAGTAGGGGGGACAATGTCCTATATAGCAGGTACTCGGCTAACATCGATAGAGTTTGGATCGCTTTTTTGGGGGCCCATTATCATAGGCACGTTGTGGGCCATAGCCTTTCCATTATTTCTCAAAATATCTGCCAAAATGTCCCACCATAGCGATGGCGATGCCCGAGGGACCAAAGGTCCTGCGCGGCAGCGATCACCCGTTTGACGCAGCTACAGTCCAATACTGCCAGCCCCGTCATCTACTGGTTCCGGCAAGATCTCAGGTTGGACGATCTTCCTGGACTCAATGCGGCATTTGCAACGGGCAGACCGGTGTTGGCGTGTTACATCCTTGATGACGACAGCCCCGGCGATTGGGCGTTGGGTGGCGCAAGCCGCTGGTGGCTGCACCACAGCTTGACCTCCCTTGCAGTTGATGTCGAGAAGAGGGGTGGGCAGCTTCATCTGTCGCGAGGGCGACCTGATACGGTTCTTGCGCAACTGGCAGACTCGACCGGTGCTGACCTTGTCTGCTGTTCGCGACAATATGAACCGTGGGCTCGTTTGTTGGAAGAACAGTTGCACGATGCTCTTTCAGGCACAGGGGTTGAGTTAAAACGCTATTCTGGGTCACTTCTGTGGGAGCCAGAGTCGATCAAGAATAAAGCTGGCACGCCTTTCAAAGTGTTTACACCGTTCTGGCGAAAATGTCGGGTCTTGCCCGTCGCCGAGACATCAAACCCCAGAGCCGAGTTTGTAACATGGAGCACCTATAAACCATCATCGTTGCGCATTGAAGATCTAGAGCTGCTGCCAGTGACGCCAAATTGGGCGCCGAGCTGGGAGCAACTGTGGCAGCCAGGAGAGCGGGGGGCAGTGCGTAAGCTCAAGGCATTTATGCGCGGCGCTATAGCGCAATACGATAAGGGTAGGAATTACCCGGCTCGCGGTGCAACATCTGGCTTATCGCCACATTTGCACTTTGGAGAGATAGCCCCACACAGAATTTTTCGCTCTGTCAGAGAGGCTGAATTGGCCAACCCAGAACTTGATAATGAGGCTGAAAAATTTTTGAGTGAGTTGGGCTGGCGTGAGTTTTCCTACCACCTTTTGTTCCACTTCCCTACGATGCCAACGCACGCATTCAAGTCTGATTTCGCTGCCTTTCCTTGGGTCGGGGGCGTGGATGCATTAACCGCTTGGCAACAGGGCAAAACGGGATACCCTATCGTTGACGCGGGAATGAGAGAGCTCTGGCAAACGGGTTATATGCATAATCGGGTGCGGATGGTCGCTGCCTCATTCTTGTGCAAGCATTTACTAGTAGATTGGCGGTCCGGCCAGCGCTGGTTCTGGGATACGCTTGTGGATGCTGATTTAGCCAACAATGCCTGCGGATGGCAGTGGGTGGCTGGCAGCGGTGCGGACGCATCACCGTATTTTCGTATTTTCAATCCAACGACGCAGGCACAAAAATTTGATGGCGATGGCGACTACCTCAGACGCTGGCTACCCGAACTGGCGGCGCTGCCGAATAAGTTTCTGCATCAACCCTCGTCGGCTCCCATAGGAGTGCTGAGCGACGCCGGTGTGATATTAGGAGAGACTTATCCCTTTCCTATTGTTGACCATCGTGATGCGCGAGGTGCGGCTTTGGCCGCCTATGCAGATATGAAGTCAGGATAATCAAACGTTACTGACGTTAAATTTAAGGGTGAAATGCAATGACTGTGCTACATGAAATCGCCGATGTAAAACGCTCGCCGGAGGAGGTCTATGACTACGTCAGTGATTTCACCACGACCGTTGAATGGGACACTACCGCTATTGCGGCTCGCAAGTTGACGCCCGGTGCGGTTGCTGTAGGGACAAAATTTGAAGTGGAGTGCGCGCTTCCTGTGGGCAGTATAACGCTGCTCTATACGGTGAAAACTCTGAAGATCAATACGCTCATTGTGCTTAGTGGTAGCTGTAGATTTTTTGATATTGAGGACACAATCTCGTTCTCCGGAGTGCCCGGTGGAACGCGCATTGATTATCGTGCTGAGTTTTTTTTCAAGCCACTGATGTCGACCCTTGCTGGATTGGCAAAGCAGGGATTGGAAAGTATGGGCAGAGACTCGGTAGCGGGGCTCGCACGTGCGCTGAAAGATAACTTTCCTGTTGAGACGCCGACTTCAACGGATAAAGTCGCTGATAAACTGGTGCTTCCAGCATTGTCTTTATTTTCGCGGCTCGGATATAAACTTGGCCGCAAGCGCTTTCATCCCATGACGGCTTCTATAAAGAGCAAGCATGTGGTCATCACCGGCGCATCATCCGGGCTAGGCTATGCTACCGCACAGGAGCTGGCCCGTCGGGGGGCTGACTTGACGCTGGTTGTGCGTGATCGTGTGAAGGCGGAAAAGGCTGTCTCTGACTTACAGGCAGAAACGGGTAATTGCAACATACACTATGAACTTGCGGACCTAAGTCTTATGGCAGATGTTGATAGTTTGATCGAGCGGATGAAAAAACGTGGACGGCCTATTGACGTGCTAGTCAATAATGCGGGCGCACTTTTTAATCCTCGAAGTGAAACGAATGAAGGTCTGGAGCAAAGCTTTGCACTTTTGCTGCTCAGTCCTTATCGTCTGACGGAAGGACTTAAGCCTTTACTGTTGATGGCGTCATCGCCTCGGGTGATTAATGTGGTCTCGGGGGGCATGTACAGTCAGGCGCTCAATGTTGAACAGCTGTTGGCGCCTGACACCCCCGCATATTCCGGTAGTGAGGCCTATGCCCGACAAAAACGCGCACTGATGGTGTTGACGCAGGAGTGGGCTGCCGACTGGGAGGGAGAGGGTATCGTAGTAAATGCAATGCATCCTGGCTGGGCTGATACGCCGGGTGTCCGCAGTGCGCTACCGCAGTTTCGTAAACTCACCCGGCATGTGCTGCGGTCATCCGAGGAAGGCGCCGATACCATCGTTTGGTTGGCCGTCGCCACTGAGGCCGGTTCAGTTAGTGGTAAATTGTTTCTCGATCGAGCTGAGCATACTACTCACTTGCTCAGTAAAACCAAGGGGTCTCGTCAGGAAACTGAGAAGCTCATGGATTTCCTCTCCTCGAATAGAATTTCTATCGACGCCGCGCAGCGAGCCAGCGCTTTTGTTGAGACATGACTTTCCTCGTCGCGGCGAAAACGGTCATGGTCGGCTCCGCTTGCCCATTAACCCCTAGCAAGTCTAGTTGCGCGTAATACCAGTATTGAACACCGAAGCTCGCGATCGTCCGAAGCGTTTTAGAGCGGTTAAGAAAGGTTAACCAAGGCGGAAACATCGCCAGTTGTGCTTCAAAGCGCGGCAGTTCGGATGCGCCTTGCAATAATTTGGCAGGCGCATCCGTGACGACACATAATGGCCGCCCAAGTCCGATCAGGTCCGCGCCTCCAGCAGTAATGGCCTGCTCCATGGCAGCGCGCCGACGGAAGCCACCCGTTACCATAAGTGGAATAGACACCGTTTTCTTCATGGCAAGCGCGAAATCAACGAAGTAGGCTTCGCGCATCAATGTGGACTGTGCGACATTTTGTTGTTCTTCTTCTTCAAGCCCCTCCGCGCCAAGCAGTTTTGGTTGCTCGTAAGTCCCGCCGGAAATTTCTATCACGTCGACTCCTGCCGCTTCCAGCCATTGGGCCACTTGCAAGCTGTCCTCAAAAGCGAAACCGCCTTTTTGAAAATCCGCACTATTGAGTTTGACCGCTACGGGGAAGTTCTGGCCTACCGACTCGCGGACGATGCGAACGCAGTCTAGTAGTGCTCGGGCACGATTGGCCAGCCCACCACCGTATTGGTCAGCACGTAAATTAGTGCGGGGGCTGAGAAATTGAGACAGCAGATAGCCGTGTGCCGCATGAATCTGAACGCCGGTGAAGCCTCCAGCCTTTACTGCCGCGGCACACACGCCGAAGCGGCCTACGA
>CAJXTK010000106.1 GCA_913061115.1 uncultured Haliea sp. | reverse complement strand
ATTTTAGACATTGGGTCCGACTGTGAGAAAGAGAAATACCTCAGAGGTATTCTTAGCGCCGACGATATATGGTGCCAAGGATTCTCTGAGCCAAACCACGGTTCTGATCTAGGCAGTATTCAAACGCGAGCTGAGCGTGATGACAACGAATACATCATCAACGGCAGTAAAATCTGGACGACCATGGGTAACTACGCCAAGTATATGATTTTATTGGCTCGCACAGACTCTCAGGCCGAGCGGCGCTACAACGGCCTGTCATTCTTTCTGTCACCCATGAACGCGGCAGGCATAACAACCTCCCCTATTCAAAAACTAACCGGTGATTACGGCTTTACCGAAACCTTTTTTACCGATGCGCGTATTCCCGCCGATAGCATAATGGGTGAGGAGGGGCAGGGCTGGAAGATTGCGATGCAGACGTTGCAGTATGAGCGCGGGGCTGAGGCCGGTGCCGCTGGTGGGCAGTCTATGGTGCGGATTACGGTCGATGACATGATTAGCCAGCTGGACGGTGTCAGACGAGACGGAGCACCGGTACTCGAAGATCCCGTGGTGCGTGATCAGGTAGTACAAGCCATTATGGAGGAAAAGGCGCTGTTTTTAGGGGATCGACGTTCTCATATTGGACACTTGACTACCGATTATCCGGGTTCGTTACCCCTGTCGCACAAACTACGGGGTACCGAAATGACTAGGCGCATGCGCCAACTGGCGATCAACTTGCAGGGCGCTGAGGGCGCTCTGTATGTTGGCGATGATGATGCACGTCAGGGAGGCTTTTGGCAGCGTGCCTATTTGAACAGTTTCTCTGCCACGATTGGTGGCGGTACCAGCCAGGTCCAGGCGAATATTATTGCGGAACATGTACTCGGCTTGCCGAAGTAGGGAATGACTATGTCGCTTATTGGAAATACGACCCTGAGCTTCACTGAAGAGCAGGCTATGTTGTTGGATGTGGCAAGAGAATTTTGTCGCGATAAATCGCCTATTACGGCGGTGCGAGCCCAGTTGGATTCTGATTGCGGTTTTGACCAGGCACTCTGGGATGAAATGGTGTCGCTGGGTTGGGCTGGGATTGCTTTGCCTGAGTCCTGCGGTGGCTCTGGATTGGGCGTGGGTGCTTTGGTTCCGGTGGTCGAGGCTATGGGGCGTGCGATGTTGGGTACTCCTTTGATCAGTAGCGCATTAGCCGGACAGTTGTTGCTGCGGGCTGGTAATGCGCAGCAGACTGAACGGCTGTTACCCAATATTGCTAGCGGTGTCTCGGCAACGTTGGCGCTGTTGGATAATGGTGACTGGGGTGACGATGGTATAGGACTGATACTGGATGATGAGCGTGTACTGCGTGGTATGAAAAAATGTGTGCCAGACGCGTCCGTTGCCAGCATTTTTGTTGTGTCAGTGTCCTTTAAGGGCAGTGCGGCCTTGGCGATTGTGCGCGCGGATCAACTGGTTGCAGCATCACTCAGCCCCAATACACTGATCGATCAGACTAAGCGTGCGGCCAATGTCGATTTCAGTGGTATAACCGTCGATGAGAACAATATTATTGTGGGCCCTGCCGTCGCTGCTGCGCTGCGAGATGTCCGCCTGTTGGGTGCTCTATTGGTCGCAGCCGAAGCGACCGGCAGTGCAGCCGCTTGTCTGGACACCACGGTGGACTATCTTAAGACGCGCAAACAGTTTGGCAAGCTGATTGGTTCTTATCAGGCGTTGAAGCATCCGACTGTGGACATACTCACTCAGGTCGACTCAGCACGCTCATTTATTTACCATGCCGCCACGCTGGTCAGTGATGACGCCCTTGATGCCGATGCAGAAATTGCCTGTCGCATGGCGAAGGCTCAAGCCTGCCAGACGCTCCTATACGCGGGAGACCGAGCTGTACAGTTTCACGGCGGCATGGGTTTCACTTACGAGTGCGACGCCCAACTCTATATTCGCCGCGCCCAGTGGAGTCAGCAGCAGTTCGGAGATGTTCAGCATCATCGCAAGCATCTTGCTACGCTTTTGTTGGGTTAATATCGCGGCGCTTACGGCTTTGAATAATGACTGTTCTCGCTGCTGTAGAGTCGTACAATCGTATATACTTGTTCATCCCACCGACATTTTGACTTAGTTTCTCTTATGGTAAAAAAGCAGCGCGGCTTTAAGGCCACTATTTTGCCTCGCACCCTGTCTGCGTCATTCGCAGGAATGAGGGCGGGCAGCGCACTGGCCGCAGACAGTGTTGTGCAGCGGGTGCTGGGTCGCGGTCCAGACGATGCTGATTCCGAGTTTGCCCGCCGCGAGGCGCACAAGTTTGTGCGCGACTTAGGTAAACTCAAGGGCACCTATATAAAAATTGGTCAGATGCTGGCGCTGTTCGGAGAGCAGTTTCTTCCCAGGGTGCTGGTGAACGCGCTGCGTGACCTTTCTGACCAGACTGAGCCTCTGCATTGGGATGCACTTGAGTCATCCGTACGAGACAGTCTGGGTGAGCGCTACAAGGAATTAGATATTGATCCTGAGGCGATTGCAGCGGCCTCATTGGCACAGGTGCATTTGGCAAGAGTGCGTTCTAGTGGTGAGTGGATTTGCTTGAAATTACAGTACCCTGGACTGGCACAGGTGATCGATGCTGACTTTGATGCGGTCGTGCGTATGTTGCTACTGGCCCGGTGGGTGAAATCGGGCCGCGACTTGGATGACTGGCTCGAATCCATGCGTGAACACCTACACAACGAGATCGATTACCGGCGTGAGGCTGCCTCTACGAGAAAAATGAGTGAGTTGGTAGCGGGTGTGCACGGTACTTCTGCCCGCTACCATGTACCTCAGCTCTACCCCTATTACTGCACCGATACGGTGCTGGCCATGGAGTATATCGAGGGTGTCTCGGTGGTTGACCCCGATGTGGCTGGGCTATCGCTTCAGCGGCGTAATGCATTGGGCAAAGGCATGCTCGAACTGTTTTTTTATGAGCTCTACGAGTGGGGGATGCTGCAAACAGACCCCAATTTTGGTAACTATCTCCTGCGACTGGATGATCGCCGTAAGAAGATAGCGGACGATGAGCTGGTACTGCTCGATTTTGGTTCTGTGCTGCATTGCTCTGAACATTTTCTGCGCAACCTTCGCCAGACGATTGAAGCCGGTCAGCAGCAAGACGTCCCTCGCTTAGTTGAAGGGCTGATTGGCTTAGGTTGTTTACAGAAAGAGACGACTGAGGATGGGTGCAAAATTTTTGCCGATTTCTGCATGCACTTACTAGAGCCATTGCGCCCGCCGGAGCAATTGCCCGCTGAGTATCTTAATGCCAACGGAGAGTATTGTTGGGGGAAATCTCAATTGATGCGTCGAGCCGCCAAAAAAGCTGCCATGGCGACGACGAGTCGCCAGTTCGTCACGCCTTCGCGAGATTTTGCTTTGATTGCCCGCAAATTGACTGGATTATTTAATTTCATTGCGGCACTGGATGCCGAGTTTAACGCTCACGAGATGGTGCAATTACACATTCATCGTTGGCAGATAAAGGAGAAAAATGCCGCAAAAAAAGAAAGGTAAGGACGACAGCTCGCGGGCTATACCCACGTCAAGAGTCAGCCGCTTTACGCGCATGGCCCGCATGGTAGGCGGCGTTGCTGGGGGAATGTTAGCCGAGGGCGGCCGCCAGTTGAGTGCCGGCAAGCGACCGAAAGCCAAAGATATGTTGCTGACACCGGCCAATGCACGCCGTGTTGCAGACCAGCTGTCTACCATGCGCGGTGCTGCGATGAAGGTAGGGCAAATCCTGTCTATGGATACGGGTGAGTTCCTACCGCGGGAACTCGCTGATATTCTGGCACGTCTGCGTGATGATGCACGACACATGCCTCCGCAGCAGTTGCAGCGGGCGATGTGTGATGCCTATGGGTCCGACTGGGAATTGCTGTTCTACGGTTTTGAAATGAAGCCGCTGGCAGCGGCCTCGATTGGGCAGGTGCATAGAACCCTTTCTCCAGAAGGTCGCGACATCGTGTTGAAAGTGCAGTATCCGGGCGTTGCAGATAGTATCGACAGTGACGTTGATAACATCGCCAGCCTGTTAAAGCTGTCTGGCCTGTTGCCTGCTGGCATCGATATACAACCTCTTTTAGACGACGCCAAGGTGCAACTCAAGGACGAGACAGATTATCTCAAGGAAGCTGAGTTCCTCGCTGCCTTTGGTCAATTGCTGCAGGCAGATGAACGCTTTGTGGTGCCTGAGGTGTTGCCGGAGTTGACGCACCGTAATGTACTGGCCATGACCTATGTGAGCGGCAGTCCGATCGAGAGTGTTATCGACCTGCCGCAGGAGGAGCGCGACCGAGTAATGACTGCCCTAATCGAGTTAATGTTGCTGGAGTTTTTTGAACTGAGGATGGTACAGACTGACCCCAATTTCTCCAATTACCAGTATAAACCGGATACGGGTGAAATCGTGTTGCTTGATTTCGGTGCGACTCGACGCTTCAAGGCGAGCTTCGTCAAGGACTATAAGAGACTGGCACGTGCTGCCATCGCCGGGGATAGAGTCAAATTAGTGGCTGCGTCTGAGCGCCTTGGATATTCGATGGGAGAAGAAGGAAGTGACTATCAGAACATGGTTCTGCAGTTTCTTACGCTGGCCTTGGAGCCTTTGCGGCTCGATATAGATTACGATTTTGCTCACTCTGATATGGCGCACAATATATCGAAATTGGGGGGGGAGGTTGCTAGCTTCAAAGATTCATGGCAGGTCCCACCCTCTGCTGCAGTTTATTTCCATCGCAAAGTCGGCGGTATGTTTATGCTGGCCAGCCGATTAAAAGCGCGGGTCAATGTGTATCAGCTGATGCAGCGTTGGCTTGTCTGAGATCTACATGCATATTATTTTTGGGTAGATTTCTTGCGTTTCGTTTTGCTGGGAAGTGCGCTTTTGCGTAAATCCTCGAACGAAGATTTCAAGCAGCTCGCGTAAAAAGCTGGATCCGGCAACATGTCGCGACACGCGGTGAACGAGATACTGATGATGCCTTTTTTGTCCTGCACGGAACTGTAAACGATGTGGAACAGGCCTACGTTGGGCAGCAGCGGGCCAAGGCTGATTGAATCGATCAGCGCCGCACCACACATGTAGAGCTGCAGTGGTGGTCCTGGCACGTTGGTTACGATGGTGTTGAACACAGTGCTGGCCTCGACCAAGCCGGTTGCACTGGCGGTGCGGATGGCCAGCGACAGTACATTCCCAGGCATGACGTCCGTCAGATCGACAGCGAAGCGTGGCCCAAGTGCCTCGGCATAGGCCTTCGCAGATAGCGCCTCATCGTGCACTGCAGCTAGTCGAGCGATGGGATCGACAATATCCGTGCGCAGAGCTACATTCATAAACCCCACCATGTTGCCGCCGGCAGCGCGCTCCTCTGCAGAGCGCACATCGATCGGACAGCCGGTAACCAGCGTTTGTGTGGGCAGTTCGTCCTTACTCTCGAGATATTGACGCATGCCGCCGGCGACGATAGTCAACATGACGTCATTAATGGTGGCGCCCGGGTGCGTATTCTTTATAGCGCGCACCACTTCGAAATCGAACTTGCTTGCCCCTACCACGCGGTGTCGCGAAATCCTGCCTTGGAAACGGGTCTTTGGCTTGTCCTCAAGATTATGAAAATGTTTTTCTTGTCTGCCCACACGCAAACGCCGCAACGTGGGTACAGTCTCTTTTAGCATGTCAAACACTTGGCCCGGCTTGCGCCAAGCGTCCATGTAAGCGC
Source organism: uncultured Haliea sp. (assembly GCA_913061115.1). Classification (GTDB taxonomy): domain Bacteria; phylum Pseudomonadota; class Gammaproteobacteria; order Pseudomonadales; family Halieaceae; genus Marimicrobium. Next base: position 4,000 of record CAJXTK010000106.1, on the reverse strand, counting down.
GCCCTAGCATTTTTGGAGTGGGGAGTCTTTCCACAATCCATGGAGGCGCTTCACCGACGTCTCTGGTCTCAGGTGTAATATCGTGCACGATATTCATAAACTGGGTGCCAGTGGCGCCATCCATAGCGCAGTGATGCACTTTCATCAGGAGCGCAAAACAACCAGAGGGATAGCCCTTGATGTTATTGAGCCCTTCGATGACATAGATTTCCCACATGGGTTTGTCGCGCCGCAGAGGCTGGGAGTGGATGCGGGCAGCTAAAATACACAGCTGGCGCCAGTCTCCGGGTTTAGGTAACGCGATATGGCGCACATGGTATTCCATGTCAAAGTCTGGGTCTTCTACCCAGTAAGGCCTGCCAAGGTTATACGGCACAAAGGCCAGTTTACGACGAAAAATAGGCGATAGATGCGCACGGCCTTCTAGCATATTCAATATCTGTTTAAATCGAACTTTGCTATTAGGCGCTGTGGATTGATCGTAGATATTGACTAAGCCAATATGTTGCGGAAGACCGTCCAGTTCGGCGTGCAGGAACATGGCGTCCTGTCCGGATAACTGCTGCATTTTCTAACCTCTTTAGATTCGTGGTGTCAATGTGCAGCATACTGGCATTACAACTTCCGTCAATACGGGCTGATGCGTATCAGAAATAAAGCTGCTGCAATAATAATGCGTGAAAAGGGCAGGTGGTTGCGCGCTGCTCGCAACGGCATTCTGCTGGCTAATCGCTCGCCGGGTGTTACGCTAAGCTGACCACGCGCGATGGCCAATAATGTGAGTGGAGCGCTGTAGTTAATGATACCCATAGGCGGGCTTCATACCTTTACCGCTACCAATTGCTTGCCAATGTTGCCGCCGCTAAACAGGTTTATTAATGCCTGCGGCAATTGTTCAAAGCCCTGTAGGACAGTCTCCCGATGGCGCAATTCACCGCTGTCAAGATGCTGGAGTAGTACTTCGATAGCCTCGGGAAACCGCTTCGCATAGTCCAGTACAATAAACCCTTCCATGCGGGCGCGGCGATACACTAGGTTAAAGTAATTCACCGGCCCGGCAACAGGTCCTGTGACATTGTAGCGAGAGATGCCGCCACACAGCACCACGCGGGCGCTTTCCGCAAGATTGTTGAGCGCGATATCGAGAATGTCGCCGCCCACATTATCAAAGTAAACATCCAGCCCATTGGGACATAACTCGGACACTCGCTGCGCCGTGTCTTCAGACTTGTAGTCTATAGCGGCATCGAAGCCTAGATCAGAGACCAGCCACTCACATTTTTCTCTGCCTCCAGCGATGCCTACAACGCGTGCCCCGGCAATTCTAGCCAGTTGCCCGGCAATTGAACCGGTTGCGCCGCCAGCGCCTGACACCAGGACGGTGTTACCTGCTTGCGGCTTGCCGATATCCAGCATGCCAAAATATGCGGTCAGGCCGGTGATGCCGAGTACGTTCAGTGCTGCGGGAAGAGATGCAGTCTTGGGTATTGCTCGCAGGGGAATTGAGCGCCCATCACTGGCAAGGTAGCGCCGCCAGCCTAGAGGCCCGGATACCATTGTTCCTATAGGGAACTTAGGGTTGTCCGATTGCAGGACAACACCCGCACCCTGGCCACGCATCACATCGCCGATCTGCAACGGCGCGATGTAGTCTGCCCTCGCCTCCATCCAGCCCTTCATCGCGGGTTCTACCGCAAGATAGTGGACTTCCACCAACACGTCGCCGGCATTCAGGGTTGGCATGGGCAGATCTACCAGGTCAAAATTTGCTGGCTCGATGTCACCCTGGGGGCGTGCCGAAAATAGAATATGTTGGTTATGGCGCTCGGTACTCATGCAGTTCCTTTTAGCGGGTTACAGGGGGGGGCACCAGCAATTCATAGCCCCAGGCCTTTAGTGTTTCCGGATGTTGCGAGAACACGTCGTTCATTGATGCGATGGTTTCAGCGGATAAGGACGCTATCTTCCCGGTGTTCAGATCTGTAATCGGACGACGGAGGGTGCCATCGATGGAGTGGATTTCAAAGCTGGCTTCAGTATTCATATCGCCCAATTCCGGCATAAATTGGGCAATTTTCTGGCACGCCTTCGTTGGGTTCAGAACCAGAGATTCGTAGGTCAGCACCAGTGCGCCATTCAGTTCGCGGGTGTTCTCGAGTTGAGTGCGCAGGCACATAATGGAAAAGTTCGCGGCACGCTTCACACTCCAGTTGTTGCGCCGCATCAATCCCTCGCTGTGTGCATAGGGATTCCTCACCATAATAATGAATTTTACCGGCTTAAAGTTCGCTAGAATTGCTTGCGTGCGGATGATGTTGGGCGGACTTTTTTCCAACAGAACAGACTTTTTTGTGTCCCAATAGGTCTCCCAAACGGCCTTAATCTGAGGCCAGGGCAAAACGTGATCGCGATTCCACGGTTGTCTGCGCATCACAGTTTCTAGCTCGGGCAGGAACTGCCCTTCAAGCGGCAGTGAAGATACGTTAATGGAAGTAGAGATTAGCTTCCACAGTAGTGTCGAGCCAGAATAGGGGGGGCAGAGAACAAAAAGGTAGCAGGGCATGAAGTGTTCGCGGCGTCACCGATGATGTGTAAACAGGTTGTTATTACCTCAACACTAGCAGAGCAGGCGAGGTTGATCTATATTTGATACAATAAAATAAAATGCTGGCATCTGTTAACTCAGGGGAATCGCAGGGATTTCATCATGATAAGTTTGTTATTTTCTCTATTTTTGATCGCCATGATAGCCACCATGGTCAATAAGCGGATATTTTCACTGGCTACTTTTAGTGTCGCGTTGATTTTGACCCTCTATTGGTTTAATTATCATGCGACTGATAGTTTGGATATATTGCTCTAGCTGAGGCGATCTTTATGCATATTGATAATTTCCGGCTACTCAACGCCATCGGGCTCATCCTCGTCAGTGCGGTGTTGTGTAACGCTTTTTATGGGCAATTCGTCGACGGTGACCTCCCGTGCCCACTTTGCCTGCTGCAGCGGGTCGCGTTTGTCGCTGTGCTGTATGGTCTGTTACTCAATGTTGTTTATGGGGCAAAGCCGCTCCACTATTCCATTATCCTCATTAGCGCTTTGCTGGGCGCTGCCATTGCCATGCGGCAAGTATTGCTGCATATCATTCCTGGCACCCCGCCGTATGGCGCCCCCTTTCTGGGTTATCACTACTACACGTGGGCATTCCTTGTCTTTTCGTTGGTGATCTTCGGTACGGCCGTTATCAGCGCGTTTAGTGTCCAGTACTCAAAGGGCTCGTATGTGTCCTTCAGGCATCAACAGTGGTTCTGCAAGTTAGCAATTGGCATCACGCTTCTGATGACCTTGGGTAATGCCATCTCTGCATTGATAGAATGTGGCCCCGGTGAATGCCCCGAAAACCCGGTGTCTTACAAGCTGCTAAGCAGGCAGTAAGGACAATGTGCTTTCGTCAGTAAGACTTCCGAGGCATTGCATGCGACCTGTTCAACGGTGATCTGACGCTCGTTAGAGTGTGCCCTTGTAGCTGGCGGAAGGGCCAATGATAAACACTAGAAGGGCGGTTCGCGTGAAGCTTGTGTACACTCATCCCAATATTGCGGTTCTCGTGCAGGCCCATAGTCTTATAGAGCAGGCCGAGATTGAGTGCGTATTGCGTAACGAATATTCCTCTGGCGCTATGGGTGAATTAGCGCCTATCAATGCTTGGCCCGAGGTCTGGGTTGTAGATGATAGAGACTTCGACAGGGCTTCCTTAATCGTTGAGGTGTCACAGCGAGCCGTTGAAGGCCCAGACTGGCAGTGTGCTCAATGTGCCAATTGCAGCCCTGCAACATTTGATACGTGCTGGCAATGTGGAAGCGAGAGGGTGTCGCCACCGTAACGGACTAAAATTGATAGAATCGGCCAATGAATACATATAAACGCCATCGCTTCCCTCCAGAAATTATTTCCTACGCCGTCTGGCTCTACTATCGCTTCAATCTCAGCCACAGAGACATCG
>CAJXTK010000105.1 GCA_913061115.1 uncultured Haliea sp. | reverse complement strand
GTGATAACGTAGTGATAGTGATTGCCGATCCCGCCCTGTCAAGCGAGTACTGAACGGCCGCTTCGGGCGAATTGCCCTCGCGTCGGGCGACAATATATTTACTCAAAACGTGGACAGAATCGTCCACCACTAGGCCAATACTGATTGAAAACAGCATGAGAATGTAGGGACTTAATTCTCCAACGAGCAAGCCCCAGATACCAAACACAATGGTTGCAGGAAACAGGTTGGGTATGATGCTGAGTAAGCCGTAGCGCACACTTTTTAGGCCAACCAGTAATGTCGCTGTGATCAACAGAAAGCTGACGGTGAAGCCTTCCATCAGTTGCAGTGAAATCGTTTTATTCAAACGCGCATACAAAATGCTGTTGTCGCCGTGCAGAACGTCATACGCCGGATCCATATTCAGGGTAATCCAGTCCTCAATCTGTTCACTGAAGTCGAGCAGCTGTACATTGGAAAGATTTGAGGTACCGACTACCAGCCGGATGGCAGAGTAGTCGGCATTAAAAATGGGTTCCAGCTGCGGCTCGATTTCCTGCACAAGCTGATAGCCTACCAAGTAATCGATGATCTGCAAATTGTCTTCCGGCAAAACTTCCCAAGCGGGGTCATTATCGTTCTCGGCCATGTTGCGGTTTTTAAGGAAGCCGGTGTAGCTGGTAACAAAACTGGTTTGCGGCTGTTCTTCGAGCCAAAGACTAAACTCTTCAATTTTACGCAGGAATTCAGGCTCGGTAATGCCGTAGTACTTGCCGCTATCGATGCTGTAGACTAGGCTTTGGTCATTACCGATTTTTTCAGCGAGCGCTGATATGACCGTGTGGAAATCCGAATCTTTATCGATAAAGCTGAAGCGGTCAAAATCCACCTTATTGAGTGGCAGCATCGCAAACGTAACCGCGATTAGCGTCAGGCTGCCCCAGAAAAGCGGTGTGCCATGGTTCGCCACCACGTTCGCGACAAAGTTAATAAAGCCCTTTACGCCTAGAGGCTTAGGCACTTTTTTGACGGGTAGCAATAGGATAAGCGCGGGCAATAAGGTAAACGTCACAAGGAAAGCCCATACGACACCGATGGCGACAACATTGCCAAACCCGTAGATGCCGGGCGATGCACAGTAGTTGAGGCTAAGAAATCCTATCGCCGTCGTCACTGTCGCCAGTGTCACGGGTTGTATATTGACACGCAGGCTCTCACGTAGGGCTTCGAACTTACTGAGTGATTTGTGCAAGCCCTGTAAATACACCGACACAAGGTGAATGGAATCGGCCATGGCAATCATAAACACGACCAGTGGACCCATGTTGGATATCTGGTTAAAAGGCACCTGCGCCCAGCCGACGGCGCCGACGGTCAAGCCAACTGACATCACAGATACGGCTGCGATCGCCAGCGCAAACGACAGAGAGCCAAGGCAGAAGTACATCAAGCCGAGGACGGTGAGCATGACGATCGGGAAGAGATACTTTGAATCTTTGACTTGAGCGTTGTAGTTATCGTACTCAAAGAGAATGCGGCCGAGGACATAAATGTTCTGATCAGGATACTGCTCGCGGAGTGAATCTCGTAGGTCGACGACCGTTTTCGCAATCTGCAGCTGTGTTTCTTGCTCCTCGGAGGTGGCCTGAAACTTGATCACAGCCAAAGCCATATCACCCTCGGGCGACAGCATACTTTGCGTCAGGTCCTCGTCTTTGAGGGCAATCTCGCGAATTTTTACCAGATCCTGCGCCGTGAGTTCATCGAGTTCTGGCAGCAGGTAGTCGCGGCGGTGAATATCGGCATCCACGGCATTGAGGCGGTGATTGATAAGAGATGCCACCGAAACGGCTGATTCCACATCGGTATAGCGGTCGGTGAGATCCTGCATCGCCTGCAGCATGTCCCTATTGAACACATCGCCCTCGGGAGACATGAAAGCAAAGAGAACGGATGTGCTAGGCGGGAAGTCCTTGTTGACCTGGGCGACTTCCAATCGATAGGGATCATCTTCACTGAGAATAGAATCATCACTGCTATCAATTGTCGTTTTCAGCGCGCCCAGCGAAATGGCGCCACCCAGCAGGATAGCGAGGACCGCGAGCATGTAACGCTGCGACAGGAGGAAATTGATCAAACGTGCCATGGAGTCGCCAATAGATCTGAGAGCGTGTTTATACCATATTCTAGGTCAGATTAACCTGCGAGATTTACATGCCAACCGCTCACAATAAGCTCATGCTTCGGCTGCCAGAGCGCACCGAGCCGAGGCCTAGACAATGGACTATGCATAAGGCCGAGGGCAGTAGGGTTCCATCCGAGCGATCGGTAGTGAATTTGGTCCTCAACTCGCCCAAAACTCGACTTTGCTCAGCAATTTAATTTGTGGTTTTATAGCAGGTTAAGCATGATGACTTTACTAATTCGCCCCGCTGCGCTGCGCAGGTGAGGGGCACCAGGAGATACCGATGAAGTTTTACTGTCTGCTACTGCTTGGGCTCGCTACCAGCCTCTCCGCCACACTCTATGGCGCCGTGCAGCCCACCAAAATCGGCGATTTCGCGCTGCTCGATCACCAAGGCAAGTTTCATCAACTGAGCTGGTACGACGACCAAAAGGCAGTAGTGATTTTCGTACAGGGCAATGGTTGCCCTATCGCGCGCAACGGGGCGCTTACCCTAGAGACTATCCGCGACGATTTCGCCGGTCAGGGTGTGGAATTTTTCATGCTCAATCCACAACTACAGGACGACCGCGACAGTATCGCTGATGAGGCTGCTGAGTTTAACTATGATTTTTCCATCCTTATCGATGAATCTCAGTTGGTGGCAGAATCCCTCGGGGTGGATCGTACCTCAGAGGTGTTTGTGATTGATCCGAAGACATTGCAGGTGTTGTATCGTGGCCCCATTGATGATCGCCTCGGCTATGAGGCGCAAAAGCCCGAAGCGCAAAACCACTATCTGCGCGATGCGCTGACTGCGGTATTGTCTGGCACTGCAGTGGCGCAGGGTACACCGGAAGCTCCGGGCTGTTTGATCAACTTCCCTGCGCGCGACAAGTACCAGAACACCACTATTTCCTACGCGGATGATATCGCGCCCATACTGATGGAAAACTGTGTGTCCTGCCACCATGACGGCGGCATCGGCCCGTGGTCGATGAATGATCATAAGATGGTGCAAGGTTGGTCGCGCATGATGAAAGAGGTCTTAATGACTCGCCGCATGCCACCAGGACAAATCGATACGCATGTGGGAAAATCCATTAAGGACGTCGTTGAAATCACTCCACAAGAGCTGCAAATGCTGGTGTACTGGATTGATGCTGGCGCACTTATGGGCGAAGGCGAAAAGGATCCTTTACCCGAACTCAGCTTCAGTGATTCTCTGTTCGCGCTTGGCGAGCCAGACCTGATCTATAACGTTCCGGCGCAGTCTATTCCGGCAACGGGGCTTGTCGACTATCGCTACATTCCGGTAGAGTTGAATCTTGATGAAGATGTCTGGATCGAGGCTATCGAATTCGCACCGGGTGACCGTAAAGTACTGCATCACGTCATCGCCTATCTCCAGAGCCCTGCCGATAAATCAGCGGGTGGCCGCGATGAGGGTGATGGCCGTGACGACAGCATCGGTGGTTTCGCACCGGGCCGTCAGGCTGATGTTTTTCGCGACGAGAGCGGCCGCCTGATACCCAAAGGCTCAAACCTGTTACTGCAAATGCACTACACCACATCGGGTAAAGAGACCGTTGACGCAACAACGGTGGGTATTTACCTGCATGACAAGCCACCACAGTATGTGATGTCTGGTGGGGTGGCCGGGCAACGTAGGTTTATGGTACCGCCCCATGCTAAGGAGCACAAACTTGAAGGTGAAATGCTCATCGAACGTGATGCGTATCTTTACGGTATGACGCCGCATATGCATTTTCGCGGCAGGTACATGAGTTACAGTGCCGAATATCCTGACGGCACTTCGGAGCTGCTATTGTCAGTGCCTAAGTACAATTTTAACTGGCAGTTCAGTTATCATTTGGAGGAGCCCCTGCTGCTGCCGGCTGGCACTCGACTAGTAGCGCATGGTGCGATGGATAACTCTGCGCAAAACCCGTTCAACCCAAACCCTGAAGTGCCGGTTGTTTTCGGTCTGCAAACCAAGCACGAAATGTTTTTCGGCTTTAATACTTTACGATATGTGGGCGACACTCCTGACAGCCGTGGCGCCAACAAGATATCCAAGAAAGAGACAGTTTCTGGCTCATAATGGGCAGGCGGTTGTGTGACGAAGCATTTTTTAGCACCAAACGCCACTCATTAAGAAACACTTCGGTTAGTGTTAAATGAACGCAGAGGCGTGGCACTGGGAGTGTGTCAATCATCAAAAAATGGGTGAAAACATGTGGCGCATGACACGAGGTAAGCTCGCAAGCCTAAAATATGTCGCTTAAAAATCTCTTTTTTGTCAGAAATGAGCTGACGATGACTATATATCAGCGTATACATAATAGTGAAATAATGTAGAGAGAGCGGCGCGCATGGTCTATTCGGTTAAGTCCGGTCGAACATCAAAATCGATAACGGCATTAGCCTCACTATCGTTTTTGGCGATAGGGTGCAGCGATGGGAATAATAATTCGACGTTTGAGATTTTAAAACCGCAACCCCCCAACCCCGTTGTGGAGAAAGTCACCGTCCTCGGTGGCGGATCGGAGTGCTGTAAAATATTAGGGGGAGTAATCGATCTCAGAGACCAGAATTATACCCCGGGCACTGCATTTTATTCCGGTCTCGCTTTTGATGCTTCTGAGGTTGGCTATCGGGAAACAGAATTCTTTATCGCTGGGACCGCCACCTCTTACGTTGCTACCGATGATTTGAAAGAGGATGGTGTGTGGTCGGTGCAAGAAGCAGATGCTGCCGAGTATCGAACCCGTATAGTGGTGAGACGGCCTATTGATCCTGAGAAATTTAATGGCACAGTGGTAGTGGAATGGTTCAATGTGTCAGGTGGTTTAGACGCCGCCCCTGATTTTCTGGCGCTGCACACAGAGTTTGAGCGAGAAGGCTATGCTTGGGTAGGTGTGTCGGCACAATCTGTAGGAGTTGAGGGCGGAGGAGGTGCTTTCGATATCTCGTTAAAGGTTGTCGACTCAGTGCGCTACGGGACGTTGAGTCACCCTGGAGACAGCTTTTCCTATAGTATTTTTTCACAGGCAGCCCAAGCGGTGCTGAGACCGCAGGGTATCGATCCGCTCGAGGGCCTCAGTGTTGAGCGTATACTGGCTGTTGGTCAATCCCAGTCAGCGTTTAGGCTGGTGACCTATTTTAACGCGGTCAACCCTACGATAGATCTCTTCGATGGCTTTATTATTCACAGTCGCTCCGGAGGAGGAGCCAGTATCTCGCAGGAGCCGCAGGCGCGTGTGCCTGTCCCTGCAGTGGTTTTGATCCGTACCGACACAGACGAGCCCGTCATCACACTCCAGAGCGAGACTGATGTGTTCCAGCTTAATTCTGTCGCTTCAAGGCAGAGCGACTCCCCCAATACGCGTATCTGGGAGGTGGCTGGCACTGCTCATTCGGATATCTACACGACGCTGAAGTCACCTGAAGATAAAGGTGTTGACCCACTAATTGCCGATATAATTTCAGAGGCAGAAGTGCGCCCGCCATTTATCACCTGCAGTATTCCTGCCAACGACGGGCCGATGCATTTTGTGGCCAAGGCTGCTCTTCACGCACTCGATCGTTGGGTGCGTGATGGTGAGCCAGCGCCTTCGGCACCTTTTCTCTCTATCGATGCGATAGAAAATACGTTTATTTATGATAAGCTGGGAAATGTTGAAGGTGGGGTTAGAAGCACTCACGTACAGGTTCCCGTTGCAATACTTCATGGAGAGGGGCAGCCCCGTGGAGACAGTTTCTGCAATCTATTTGGCACGACAGAACTCTTTGATAGTGCCCAGATGGCCATCCTGTACCCCGACAAACAGGCCTATATTGACGCAATGGATATGGCGAGTCAGCAAGCAGTGTCTAAAGGGTTTCTGCGATCGAAGGATGCAGAGCTTATTAAAGCTCGAGCCCGCACCTCGCCCGCAGCCGTACCTTGAAACAGGAGCATAGAAGTGTGGGATACTGGACGAATAATGCACGGTGTTTTGACGATACTGACGCGTTAGTTGTTTGTAATGGGGAAGTCCGGTGACGAGCACAGACAAGCGCCACCGATTCCCGCCCGACCTCAGGAGCTATACCCGTTGCCCAGCCTATGCAAAGGTAGTGCTCAAAGTTGGGAATTACCGGACATTTTTTGGGCTGCTTCCAAACCTCCGGCATTGGTGACGTTGTTGTAGTCTAGAGCCTCCAGCCGATTTTTTGCCATCTCAGCTCGACCACCCACAGCACAGTAAAGATAAATAGGCGCATCTTTGCTCAGTTGCAGTTGGGCAACACCGGCCACAATGCCATCGAATGGGATCAGGATTGCCTGCTGTAAGTGGCCGCTGGCGTATTCAGTTGGTGAGCGCACGTCTATCCAAATGGCATCGGCAGGCACTTCTGCCCACGCTGAGGGTGCGCTGTAACACATGACCCATACCAGCCAGCACAGTCCAGATGTCTTGAACATGGCAACTCCTCCAGTGGATGTTATTGAGCATAGCTTAACACTGCTAGGGCTGCTAGGGCCGCTAGGGCTGCTAGGGGTTTATGCCCCTTGTCCGCAGACGAGAGATCTTGAGGCTAAGAGCAGGGCGATGGCTTGAGACTGGGTCATGGGAACTCAGGGCTTTAGCGCGTCAAAACCCTGTGGAGCCGTACTCAGCAATAATGGCGTTATCAATAGCCATTTGCTCAGCGTCTGCGTCCACTGCGCTGCAGTGACCCTGGTCCCAGTTAGCGTATCCCGCGTAATCGGTATCACCTACTTTGGTCAGCGAATCCCACACGAGTAAGCAAAGCTCTATGTTCGATAATAGTGTTGAACGTTTTGCCTCGTCGAGAATGCTTGCCATTGTCGCGCGATCGCTCGATACGCGGAGCGCATCGCCAACATCTAGGTGCACGAAATCTCGATCCGCTGCAGAAACATTAAGCCAGTCTATTGGCATCTGTGGCGAACCTGTTCTCACAAATTCGGCCCACGCGGACATCATCAGCTCTTGCATTTGGTTTCGCGACTCACCTTCGGGATAAACATAGCTTGATATCGGTCCGTAGGTGTAGTTTCCCGTTACAAAAGCGATGTCTATGGCGTGCGCCGCACCAATAAGATGCGGAAAGTCAGCGGTCGATACATTCTCAATAGAGAAAAATTTCTTGCGTGTAGATGGGTGCCTCACTTATAGAGACATTGACCATTTCAGTGAGTGTGGTGAAGTCATTATCGGAAATAAATTGGTTGAGCGTCTGAACGTCGAAGATGATTATTCTCAATAAAGGACAGAAATACAGCGTGCCAGTTCTCAAGCAGTTCTGCACGTGGATACTAAAAAGTCAGCAGCAGGTGCCGCCGACAGCGGCATCGGGTAAAGCCGTAAATTATATCTTGGAATGTTGGCCTGAGCTGAGTCGATATGTAGAGATTGGCACGTGGCCGGTTGATAATAACCCAGCTGAAACTGCGATTCGTCCATTTATGATAGAAAGGAAAGCCTTACAAAAATCGGAGATAAACTAATCAAAACTGTGGGCTGTCGCCGATTTTCTAGGGTGGTCATCCCGTGCGTTGGGTCTTTAGGCCGGGGGAGACTTGTTTTCAGGGGAGCGCAGTCTACTCATAAAGTTCTCCGCCAGGCCTTCGTAGAGAGACGTCGGACAGACCAGTCGCGAAGCCTCGAAAGCCAGCATGGAGGCGAGCGCGAGAGGCAGGGTCATGAAGCGCGCATCGGTCATTTCGACCAGAATGACAAATGCGGTAATCGGGCTTTGCACGACTCCGGAAAAATAGCTCACCATGCAGAGGAGGATCACCGCTTGGGGGTCCATGAACTCCAGAAAGGGAGCGGTCAGTTGGCCCAGCGCGGCGCCGGTTGCCAAGCTCGGATCAAAAAGACCTCCGGGGATGCCGCTGAGGAGGGCAATCCAATTTCCCAGAGCAATCGCGCCAAATCCCCAGGTGGGAACCTCGGTTCCTTCCATGAGAATGGCTTGTGCGTGCGGGTATCCACTACCGTAGCTGAATCCGTCCGAAACGATGGCGAGCAGCGCCATTGCCGCGCCCAAAGAGGCGGCTGCCAGCAAGGGACGCCGGCGATAGAAACGACCATAGGGGCGAGTGGTCAGCAGCAGGCTCTGGGCAAAAAGCCCACCAAGGAGGCCGAAGACCACCCCGAGAACGGGCACGACTAGCCATTCCAGCGGCTGTTCCAGTCGAGTTTCGAGTTTTCCGTAAAACAAGTAATCGCCAAAAAGAGCCATGCATACGATACACGCGACCAAGACTGTCCGGACTATCGTGCCTGCATTTTCCTTCTCGAAGGAACGGCCAATTTCTTCGACCGCAAAAACGACACCGGCGATTGGAGTATTGAATGCCGCAGCGATCCCGGCGGCGCCACCGGCAAGAATCAGCCCTCGTTGCACCAGCCAACCCTGGAAGTTTCCCCAGCGATTCGAGAGGTACATGAAGCACGCACCGGCATGAACGGAGGGGCCTTCGCGGCCGATCGTCATTCCGGCAAACAAGCCAATGGCAAGAAGCAGCCCCTTGCCCACAAGAATACGCCAGGAAAGAACATGATCGCGGGCCGGACCGTCCTCGATCTTCAACGCAGCAATGGCCTGCGGGATCCCGGTGCCATCGGTGCCGCGGAAGAAGCGGTCGCGTAGCTGGCAGATAAGAATCATGCCGAAGAAAAGCATGGCCGGCTGAATCCACGGTGAAACCGTTGCGAGCCAATGTGAGAACTGGACACTCCAATCGTCAAGGTATCGGAACAGGGCGGCTACAGCGCCGGTTGCCGATGCGGCCAGAATCCATACAGAGTGTCGGCGGAGCGCGCGCCAAGAGAACAGACTCTCCCGCCAACGAGATTTCTCAGGGGATTCCATCAGGCGTGAAGCCATTGATGGCAGCGGTGAATCAGGTCTTGAGTAGAGCTCTCGTGGGAGAGCGTTGGCTCCTCGCCAGACTTCAGCTCGGGAACGATAATGTTGGCAAGCACCTTACCCAATTCGATACCTCATTGATTAAACGAGTTGATATTCCAGATCGTCCCCTGTGGGAAGATTAGCACATGTATGATAGCAAGCGACCGTCTCTGCCGCGACAAGCGGTCGCGCTAGTGCAAAATGTTAAGAGCAGGGTCGCCGTATTCCCTGCGCTTGTGGGCGTAATCACGCCTCAAGCATTAGCTAGGTTGCTGAAGACTAATGTAGAGCTTTCCTGAAGCCCTCATCATAAATCTAGGCGCTGATGGCGACCATCACCTATAAAAAAGCCGCAGTATTAACTGCGGCTTTTTATGCGAAGAGATGCAAGAGAGTATCTATAAGGTATCAACCTCATCCTGTTGCATGCGAAACATCTTGGCGTACCAACCGTCCTGCTCCATCAACGAAACGTGCGAACCCTTCTCGGAGATCTGACCATCAATCATGACCAGGATCTCATCGCTATCGACAATGGTTGAAATTCATAGTGCTCAACCAAAGTGTAGGTTGGACTTCGCACACCAGAACTCACACCAAGCGATTGCAACGCCCCGCGAACCATAGTCGTTTTTCCCGTGCCAAGCTCACCATATAGCGCTATCACTCCGCCAGAACTACAGGCAGCAATGAGCTGGGCACCAAGGTGACGCATTTGTAATTCGTCAGTTATTAATATTGATTCAGGCATTTTACAATCGAGAAGTGGGATGATAAGGGAGACTCATTAAATGATTAGATTATATT